>JAYUQS010000134.1:0-29315 GCA_043756645.1 Hyphomicrobiales bacterium
GGCCAACGCCGCGTCATATCCGCCATCGCCGCAGCTTCTTCGCCAATGTCAGCAAAACTCAAACCACACAAGCCATGAGGCGTAACCATCACCAAAGCCACACCAAAGGGTGAGGGATGATAGCCGTATGATATTTTCAAACCTGCACCACGGGCTTTGTAAGCGCCAGGGCTCATACCTTCATGCACAACAAAAAGGTCATGCAAGCGACTGGGGCCGGAGAGCCCGACATCCAATGACGTTTCCAAAATTGATGCAGAATTCTCAAGCATCTCGCGGGCATGATCCAACGTCAACGCCTGTAAAAAAGCCTTCGGCGTCAAACCTGCCCACCGCGTGAACAAGCGCTGCAATTGATCAGGCGAAAGCTTCACGCGTTCTGCCAACACGTCGAGCGAAGGTTGGTCGCGCCAATTCTCACTGACATGAGCAATGACGTCGCAAACTTTAGCATAATCTTCGAGTGGGGACTGTGTCATCAGTGCAAACTAGATGGGTTGTGAAGCATATTCCACCCGATTTACGAAGACTCATTTTGCAGCCCCTCATCCCCCTTCGGGACCTTCTCCCGTTAGAAGGAACGGGAGAAGGCAAATACATCAGCCTTCTCCCGCACTTTGCGCGGGAGAAGGTGCCCGACAGGGCGGATGAGGGAGTACTTGCCCAAACCCGAATTACGCCAGTGCCGCCCGCAAGGCTTTCGACAAAGACTGCCGTTCATCACCACCCAGAAACGAACCGACTTCGGTCAACGCACCGCGATAGACCAATAGCAGACGGCCTACCAATTCACGGGGCTCATCGAATTCCAATTCCACCTTGAGCCAGCGCCGATTGAACGCCAGTGTTTCCTTGTTACCGTCGGGGGAAAGGCGTTGCACCGTCACCAGATCATCTTGCACGGTAATGCGTTCAGCGCGCCTGGCGTCGGCGAAGTTGCGGCGGAAGGCCCACCAGATCAACACCACATCAAGCCCCATGAAACCAGCCACAGGCCAAGCCCCTGAAACCAGAAACAACAATCCACCCGAAAAATTGATCAGCACAATGATCAGCATCAACGCCACAAAACCCTCACGGTTAAGTGAGCGATGCGGGGTGAGTGTGACACTCCATTGACGCGCCTTGCCTTCTTCCATGCAAAGCATGATGATGCGGATGAAAACCTGACACAAGCGGGAAGCGATAAAACACGATGCGCAAATTGCCGCAAAGCACAGTCGAAGAAATCTTCCGCCGCTTTCACTTGGCCAACCCCGAACCCAAAGGTGAATTGGAATCGGTCAATGCCTTCACATTCCTGGTGGCCGTGGTGCTGTCAGCCCAAGCGACCGATGAAGGTGTGAACAAGGCCACGCGCAAACTTTTCGCAGCAGCTTCAACGCCTGAGGCGATGGCGGCATTGGGTGAAGACAGAGTGCGCAATCTCATAAAGACCATCGGACTGTTTCGTGCCAAGGGCAAAAACGTGGTGGCATTGTCGCAGCAACTCATCGACCTTCATAACTCTGAAGTGCCAAATTCACGCGAGGCGTTAGAAGCCCTGCCCGGCGTGGGCCGCAAAACCGCCAATGTGGTGCTGAACAATGTGTTTGGCGAACCCACGATCGCGGTTGATACGCATCTCTTCCGCTTGGGCAACCGCCTGAAATTGGCAACAGGAAAAACCCCGCTTGAGGTTGAAAACAAACTGTTGAAATCCATCCCAAAACCCTATCTGCGCCACGCCCATCATTGGTTGATTTTGCATGGTCGCTATATTTGTAAAGCACGCAAACCGGAGTGCTGGCGCTGCCCGATTGCGGATCTTTGCCCGTTCAAAGAGAAGAGCGTTTTGTCTGCTTGAACAAATGCACGAAGTACGACGTTGAAAACAACGGCACTGTCAGGTTCACAATCGGCACCAATGTCATCACAGCGGGAATGAAGCCTGCGATAAAAACCGCCGCAGCATTTTCTTTGCGGAAGTCTTTGGCATCCTGCGGTTCCATAAAGCGCATGGCCGCCATTTCAAAATACTCGCGTGACAGCAGGTAAGCGTTGATCATCACCAACACGATGGCACCAAAGCCGGTGAACACCAATGGCAAGGCCAGAATATTGATCAGTAATACCAGAAGACCAAACTGCACGGAAATGCGCAACGCTTTAAATATCGTGAGTGCCTTGCCGCCGGGTTCAGTGGCATAGTGGCGCTTTTCAACCTTTTCCGCCACGTCGTCCAAATAGAGACCCGCGAACATCGCTGTAACAGGCGACATCAGAAAGAAAAACGCAACCAACATCACCAAGCCCGCACCAATCGCTGCAAGGGTTTCAACCCATGGATAAGGAAACAAGGTCAAAAACCAAAAGCCCGCTTGAACCGCAACAAACAAGCCAATGAACATCAGCAAAGACAGGCCAATGGCCTTCCACAAAATCGAACGGAATTCCGGTGAGGTGATATCGCCCAAGGCGCGGTATGCAGCTTTAATCATGGCGAAACACGTAAGCATTCCCGCTTGTTTCTGCAAGTCATCTCGGCTACCCCGCCACAGACAAATGAGGACCAGATATGACCGACCTGATTGACGTGCTCACCATTGGCAATGCCATTGTCGATGTGATTGCCAAGGTGGATGAAGCCTTCATTGCCCGCGAAGCCCTCGTCAAAGGCTCGATGAACCTGATCGACGAAGAACGCGCCGAAACGCTCTATGGCCACATGGGGCCAGCCATAGAAATCTCCGGCGGCTCAGCTGGTAATACGGCGGCGGGTGTCGCGTCCTTTGGCGGCAAGGCTGCCTATTTCGGCAAGGTGCGCGACGATCAGTTGGGTGGCATTTACCGCCACGACATGCGCTCGCTGGGTGTTCGCTTTGACTCGGTTGCTGCTGTAGACGGCCCTGCGACTGCGCGATCATTTATTCTGGTGACACCTGATGGTGAGCGCACCATGAACACATATCTCGGCGCTTGCGTGAATTTGGATGAGCGCGATGTCGACGCAGATATCGTCAAAGCGTCTGCCGTCACTTATATGGAAGGTTACCTCTACGACAAGCCCGCCGCCATGGCCGCGTTTCGCGCAGCTGCAAAAATCTCACAAGGTTCGGGTCGGTTAACCTCAATCACCCTGTCTGATTCATTCTGTGTGGAGCGTCATCGCGATGCGTTTCTGGATTTGATCCGCAACTCCATCGACATTGTTTTCGCCAATGAAACCGAAATTAAAGCTCTCTACCAAACCCAGAGTTTTGCAGGCGCCATTGATGCTGCCCGAAAAGACTGCCCGCTTGTTGTAGTGACGCGGTCTGAAAAGGGTTCAGTGATTGTAAGAGGGGCCGACACCATTGAAGTGCCAGCCCACCCCGTCAAAACCGTGGTTGACGTGACGGGAGCTGGCGATCTCTATGCCGCAGGCTTCCTGTTCGGCCACACCACCGGAAAGCCATTGGCGCAATGCGCAAGACTGGGAAGCCTTGCCGCAGCCGAAGTGATTTCACACGTGGGCGCAAGGCCCGAAGTGAATTTGGAAGCCTATGCGAAAGAGCAGGGGTTGATTTAAAAAAGTGGCCCCCTCACCGCTTCGCAGAGCTCCCCCAACAAGTTGGTGGAGCGTGTGAGTTGTCGCCCTCCCTCAGCTCTGCTGGGGGAGGTGCCCGAAGGGCGGAAGGGGCCTCTTCACTTATGCGAAAACACAGCCTTTCGCTTTTCCAAAAACGCGGTCATGCCCTCTTTTTGATCGGCATGATCAAAAAGTGCATAGAAAGCCTCACGCTCCTGCGCCAGTCCATCGGCGAGTGAAAGCTCCAAAGCGTCGTTCACAACCCGTTTTGCCGCAACCACGGTAGGCCCGGACATTGCAGCGATTTTTGTGGCCGTTGCCAAAGCGTCAGTCATCAGCTGATCAGCGGCAACCACGCGCACCACGATACCAAGACGCTCGGCTTCGGCCGCATCAATCATCCGGCCTGTCAGCATCATCTCCATGGCTTTGGGTTTTCCGATGATTTTCGTCAAACGTTGCGTGCCGCCAATGCCCGGAAAAATGCCCAACGTAATTTCGGGCAAAGCAAATTTCGCGCTGTCAGCTGCAATCATGAAATCCGCAGACAAAGCCAATTCAAACCCACCGCCCAAGCAAAATCCAGAAACAGCTGCAATGACCGGCTTCTTGATGGTGCCGATATGATCATAAGGTTTCAGAAAATCCGCTTGCGCGGCTTGCGCCGAGGTGAAGTCTTTCATCTCCCGAATATCAGCGCCCGCTGCAAAGGCTTTTTCGCTGCCCGTGATGATGATGCAGCGAATGTCGTGATCCGCATCAAAGCCATCAAGTGCCGTATTGATCTCGCCAATCAACTGGCCGTTTAAAGCATTCAGTGCCTTGGGCCGGTTGAGGGTGATGATGCCGACTGCACCTTGCGTTTCAGTCAGAATGGTTTCGTAGCTCATGTGATCTCACTTTTGGCATGTCGGACAATAGAATGTGGAACGGCCAGACTGTACGATACGCTTGATCACACTTGTGCAGCCGGATGAAGCGCAAGCCTCACCTTCACGATCATAGACCATGAAGCGTTGCTGGAATGCGCCTTTCTCGCCCGATGCGCCTTGGAAATCCTGCAAGGTGGAACCGCCTGCTAAAATGGCTTCATTCAAGATATCTTTGATGTGGCGCACCAACTGTTCCAGCCGCGGGTCAACGCTGCGGGTCTTGATCAGTTTTCCCGCTTCAAGCTGTGGCGAAATTTTCGCGCGGTGCAGGGCTTCCGACACATAAATATTGCCCAAGCCCGCCACCACATGCTGGTCCAGCAAGGCTGACTTCATCGGGGCTTTTTTGTTGCGCAATTTTTCAACGAGGTGATGCAAGTGGAAACCATTGCCGAGGGGTTCAACACCGATTTCAGACAGCAATTTATGTTGATCTCGCGCATGCGTATCCGCCCAATCCATGAAACCAAAGCGTCTCGCATCGTTGTAGATGATGCGCACGCCATCATCGAGATGCCAGACCACATGGTCGTGGGGCCCGAGTTCAGCAAAGCCACCCGCCTGATGATAAAACGCACCAGGCTCAAGGCTTTCGCCATCTGGCTTCACAATCGTAAAGCGCCCGGTCATGCCCAAATGCAGGATCAGGCTTTTGCCGTTGGAGCAATGCACGAGAATATATTTGGCCCGCCGCTCCAAGGCTTCGATTGTCGCCCCTTGCATGGCTGTGGCCAGTCCTTCGGGAAAATCAAAGCGCAGGTTCCTGCGGCGCAGTTCAATGTGCTGGAATGTCCGCCCTACGAGAGCTGGTTCCAATCCGCGTTTTACAGTCTCAACCTCAGGTAATTCCGGCACGTTAACCTCATTGCCGCACACTGTGCGGTCTGGTGGAAATTCTTGTCACTATAGCTTATGTAAGCCTCATGAACCACGATCCTTCAGGCATTGAGACAAAATTCGGTTTCCGCGATGTGGAAAAAGGTCAAAAACAGGGCCTCGTCAACGAGGTCTTTGCCAAATCTGCCGCCCGCTATGACCAGATGAATGACTTGATGTCCGGCGGTTTGCACCGATTGTGGAAGGATGACTTCCTGACGCAACTCAACCCGCCCCGCAATGACCGCGCTTTCAAAGTGTTGGATGTAGCGGGCGGCACCGGCGACATTGCCTTTCGCATCGCCACAATTGGAGGCTCCGGCACCCATGTGACCATCGCTGACATTTCGCCTGATATGGTGGGGGAAGGCAAACGCCGCTCGGAAGCAGGCACACTTGCCGACAAAGTGGACTTCACTGTTGGCAATGCCGAAAGCCTGGCCTTCGAAGATCAGAGCTTTGACGCCTACACCATCGCCTTTGGCATTCGCAATGTGCCCAATATTCCCATGGCGTTGAAAGAAGCCTACCGCGTATTGAAACCGGGTGGCCGCTTCATGTGTCTGGAATTCAGCCATTTGGAAATGGATGTCTTGCAAAAGATTTACGACGCCTATTCCTTCACCGTTATTCCTGCCGTTGGCAAAGTTGTGACCGGCGATGGCCAACCTTATCGCTACCTCGTCGAGTCGATCCGCACATTTCCAAAGCAGCAGGCCTTTGCTGATTTAATTGCGGGGGCTGGCTTCTCGCGTGTGACATGGCGCAACCTCACAGGTGGCACGGTTGCCATTCATTCGGGTTGGCGCATCTGATGGCGTCCAGCCTCACAAATTTATTCCGCATCCTGAAGGCTGGTTTTACACTGGCCCGTCACGGCGCATTGTTGCCGCCTGAACAAACCGCACAACTGCCATGGATCGCGCGGCAGGGCTTGGCCTTTGCGCAAATCGGTAGTGACCAAAGTGAAGCGGGTCAAGGCAATCGGATTTCAACGGCACTTACAAAACTCGGCCCCAGTTACATCAAGCTTGGGCAGTTCCTTTCCACGCGGCCTGATGTGATCGGGGCAAAACGCGCCTTTGAACTCAAAGTGCTGCAAGACAAACTGCCGCCCTTCGGCATGGCAGAAGCCAAAGCCATCATCCAAAAAGAATTGGGCAAACCGGTTGAAGACGTGTTTGTTGAATTTGGCCCGCCGATTGCTGCCGCGTCCGTGGCGCAGGTGCATAAGGCTGTGACGAAAGATGGCCGTAATGTTGCCGTGAAAATTCTGCGGCCCGATGTCGACCGTCGTTTTGCAGCCGATATTGCAAGTTTTGGCTTTGCAGCGCGGATGATGGAGCGCTTGTCGAAAGAAGGAAAACGTTTGCGGCCCGTGGCTGCTGTTTCAATGCTTGAGCAATCCATGAAACTGGAATTGGACTTGCGCATGGAAGCCTCGGCTTTGGCGGAGATGGCGGAAAATACCAAGGACGATCCTGCTTTTCGTTTGCCGAAAGTCGATTGGGTTACAACCTCAAAACGCGTGCTGACAACCGAGTGGCTGGATGCCACGCCAATGGCGGACGTGGAGGCGCTGAAGCGTTCGGGCCTCAACCTCAACGCCATGGCCGATGTGATCATCCAAAGCTTCTTGCGCCATGCCATTCGTGACGGCTTCTTCCATGCGGATATGCACCAAGGCAATTTGATGGTGGATTCGAAAGCCAATCTGGTGGCGCTTGATCTTGGCATCATGGGCAGGCTCGGACCGAAGGAGCGCATGTTCCTCGCTGAAATTTTGCACGGTTTTATCACGCGGGATTATATGCGGGTGGCGCAGGTGCATTTTGATGCGGGCTATGTGCCACAAACACAAGACGTGCATAATTTTGCCCAAGCCCTTCGCGCCATTGGTGAACCGATTTTGGACTTGCCGGCAGACCAAATTTCGATGGGCCGCTTGCTGACGCAGTTGTTTGAAGTCACCGAACAGTTTGACATGCAAGCGCAACCGCAATTGTTGCTCTTGCAGAAAACCATGGTGGTGGTTGAAGGTGTGGCGCGTACGCTGAACCCCAATCTCAATATGTGGGTCACGGCGGAACCTGTTGTGAGGGCGTGGATAGAACGCACGCTGGGCCCCATCGGAAAATTGGAAGAGGCTGGTGAAAGTGTGAAGGCAATGGGAAGGCTTGCATTGCAATTCCCGCAACTGGTTGAAGAAGCGCGCAAGGCGTTTCAAACACTGTCTGAAAACGCCAAGGAGAAAACATGATGCAATCCATTCTCCTCATCATTGGTGGTGGCATCGCTGCTTACAAATCATTGGAATTGATCCGGCTGTTAAAAAGCAAAGGCATTGCCGTTCGTTGCATTCTGAGCAAAGCGGCAGAGCATTTTGTCACGCCATTATCTGTTGCGGCTTTGTCGGGGGAGAAGATTTATTCAGATCTGTTTTCACTGACCGATGAAACCGAAATGGGTCATATCGAATTATCGCGTTCAGCTGATCTTGTGGTAGTGGCCCCTGCCACGGCTGACCTTTTGGCGAAAATGGCAACAGGCCTTGCCAATGATCTGGCCTCCACCACCTTGCTTGCAACAGACAAACGCGTGCTGGTGGCACCCTCAATGAATGTGCGGATGTGGCAGCATGCGGCGACACAACGAAACCTCCGTATACTGACGAATGACGGTATCTTGTTTGTCGGTCCCAATGAAGGTGATATGGCTTGTGGTGAATATGGCCCGGGCCGCATGGCTGAGCCCGTTGAAATTGTGTGCGCGATTGAAGCGGCGTTGTCACCACAGCCAAAGCCATTGGCGGGTAGACATGTGTTGATCACCGCTGGACCTACACGAGAAGCCATTGACCCCGTGCGTTATATCTCCAACCATTCTTCCGGCAAACAAGGCTATGCCATTGCTGAGGCTGCTGTGAGATTGGGCGCACAAGTGACGCTTGTGTCCGGCCCTGTGCATTTGCCCTTGCCACCGGGTGCAGGTGTGATGTCTGTCACAACAGCAGATGAGATGTTGAAGGCGGTGGAAAATTCACTGCCTGCGGACATCGCCATTTTCACCGCTGCTGTAGCCGATTGGAAAGTGGCCAAAGCCGCAGGAGAGAAGATCAAAAAGCAGGATGATGGCGCTCTGCCGTCATTGTCCTTTGCGGAAAATCCCGATATCCTCAAAACCATCGCCACACGAAAATCGGGACGTCCCAAACTGGTGGTAGGCTTTGCGGCAGAAACCGAAACCGTGCTGGAACATGCAAAGGCCAAGCTCGCTAAAAAAGGCTGCGACCTCATCATCGCCAATGATGTGTCACCCGAAGGCGGGGTATTTGGTGGTGATAAAAACACGGTGCATGTGGTCAGTGCCAAAGGCGTTGAAAGCTGGCCTGCTATGTCAAAGCAGGATGTAGCGGCGAAACTGATGGCAAAACTGGCGGGGATGTTGTGAAACTCCAAATTCTTCGTCTTCCCCACAGCGCTGAACTTCCCTTGCCGTCTTACGCTACTGCCGGTTCGGCTGGCATGGACTTGCGTTCTGCTGAAAACCTGACACTCAAACCCGGTACCCGCGCACTTGTTGCAACGGGCATCGCTATTGCTTTGCCAGATCACTATGAAGCCCAAGTCCGCCCGCGCTCTGGCCTCGCTGTGAAACACGGCATTACGGTTTTGAATTCTCCCGGTACCATTGATGCTGATTATCGTGGAGAGATCAAAGTGCCATTGATTAATCTGGGTACGGAGGATTTTGTCATCGTCAGAGGCGACCGCATTGCGCAGATGATTGTCGCCCCTGTGACCACAGCAGAGCTTTTAGAAGTCGAAACGCTGGACGAAACCTCGCGCGGCTCAGGTGGTTTCGGCAGTTCAGGCAAAACGTAGTTGTATTTACAAACCTCACCACTTGTGTTACATACGGTTATAATATGAGGTTCCAATATGAGTGATACATTTTCCATTCGTTTGCCGGAAGAACAAACCCAATTTCTCGATAAAATGGCAAAAGCCACAGATCGGTCGCGCAATAAAATCATTTCGGGGGCCATCGCCCGAATGATGGAGAATTATGCTTATGTCGAGCGCTTGGTTGAAGAAGCTGACGCTGATATTGCTGCTGGCCGCGTGGTCAGCAATGAAGAGGCCATGCGCCGTACTCAGGCTGTGATAGATCGTTCATTGCAGCACAAAGCGCAAAAATAATGTTCCAATTGGAATGGACCGAACGGGGATTGCAGGAATTTCAATCGGCACTTGCGTTCATCGCCGATGAAAATCCTGTGAATGCGCAGCTGGTCAAAGACCGAACATTTCGGACAATTGGCCATTTGGAATTTTTCTCCCTGGGAACTCCAGCTCCAAAGGGTACTTTCAAGATTTACATTCCCAAGACTTCTTACTTCTTGATTTTTCGTCGCGATGTAAAGGGCGATATAAAGATTTGCGCATTTGTGCACGGCGCGCGGGATTTTGAGAATATCGATTGGGAAAACATGTAATGCCCCTCACCGACCTTGAAATTGAACGCTACGCCCGACATTTGGTCCTCCAGGAAGTAGGAGGGCCCGGTCAGAACAAGCTCAAGGCATCATCGGTTTTGGTAATCGGTGCTGGCGGTTTAGGTGCACCCTTGTTGATGTATCTGGCAGCAGCCGGTGTGGGGCGCATCGGCATCATCGATCATGACACGGTGTCGCTTTCGAATTTGCAGCGCCAAGTCATTCATACAACAGACCGCATCGGGCAACTTAAAACCACCAGTGCAGCAGCACAAATCCACGCCATCAATCCGCATGTTGAGGTCGAGCAACATCCCTGTCGATTGACGACAGAAAATGCACTTCAGCTGATCTCGCGTTATGATGTGGTAGCGGATGGCTGTGATAATTTTCCGACGCGCTTTATGGTCAGTGATGCGTGTTACTTTGCAAAGAAGCCCTTGGTGTCGGCCGCCGTCGGGCAATTTGACGGGCAGATGTCGACGTTCAAACCTTATGAAAACCAGAACCCGACCTACCGGTGTTTCATCGGCGAGTTGCCGGATCGCGGCTTGTTTCCAGCTTGCGAGGAAGCGGGGGTCATTGGCGCTTTGCCCGGCATCATCGGCTCCATGCAGGCGATGGAAGTGATCAAGGAACTTCTGCAGATTGGTGACAGCCTTGTGGGCCGCATCTTGATGTATGACGCTCTCTCGGCCCGTTACTTTGAAACCAAACTGGCAAGAGATCCGGCAAACCCACTGACGGGCGCAAACCCCTCGATCACATCACTGATTCCTGAGAATTACGCCGACCGCTGAGCTATTCGGACGAGTGTGCCTCTGAAAGCAGCGATACGATTTCAGCCCCCAACGCCATGTCCTCCACATGACCGAAAGACATGCGCCTGAGGAAGCCAGCCTTGTCAATCAGCAGTATTGTGGGTGTGCCTTGCATGCCATAGAGCGCCATAGTCTCCGGAATCGGATGGTGGGGATGACGTGGCTTATCGACTGCAACCGGAAAATTCACGCGATTTTCATGCAAAAATGCTTTCAGCGATACGGGTGTCATCGCGTCATGGTGTTCAAACACGGTGTGAAGTCCGGTCACCTTCACCGGTGCTGTTTCAAACATCGCATGGGCTTTCCGTAATTGTGGAATGAGATCAGAAACGCAGCCCGGACAGAGCATTTGGAATGCACCGACAACGACAACATTGCCCCGCAAATCAGCCAAGCTCAATGGTGTATCGCAATTGAGCCATTCACTGGTGATCCATTCCGGTGCTGCGACGTCCTCTGCCATTTGCTCATTCTGACACGGTTCCAGGCAAATGCCAATATTTTAGGCCTTTCGCCCACAGCGACAGTGCCAAGCCGCACCATTGTGCGCTGATTGATCTGGCCTATAGAGATCTGGCCTGCTGCTCAATTGCCAAGATCACGTTGCAGCAGAACAACTTCTGAAAGCTGCAAATCTCAGTCGCTTCAACACCCAATAAATCACATAAAGATTTCCTTATATAGGTCTTGCCGTAACTTCTGAGCCTTGCTAAAAGCCCACCATCACAAGACAGATGAGGAATGATCATGAGCAAGCACGACTATGTTGTAGCCGATATTAAATTGGCCGATTGGGGCCGCAAAGAATTGGATATGGCTGAAATTGAAATGCCGGGCCTGATGTCCACCCGCGCCGAATTTGCGGCGTCCCAGCCGCTGAAGGGTGCCCGCATCACGGGTTCGCTGCACATGACCATTCAAACGGCTGTGCTGATCGAAACCTTAAAAGCTTTAGGCGCTGACATTCGCTGGGCGTCGTGCAACATATTCTCCACGCAAGATCACGCCGCTGCTGCCATTGCAGCGTCTGGCATTCCGGTGTTTGCTGTGAAGGGCGAAAGCTTGAAGGACTACTGGGAATACACCGCCAAGATATTCGAATGGCCTGATGGCAAGCCCACCAACATGATCCTCGATGATGGCGGCGATGCCACCATGTATATTTTATTGGGTGAAGAGTCAGAAAACAACCCTGCCTTGATCGCGCATCCGAAGGCTGAAGAAGAAGAATATCTCTTCGCCCAAATCAAGAAGCGTCACAAGGAACAGCCAGGCTGGTTTGCCGAACAACGCAAAGCCATCATTGGCGTGACGGAAGAAACCACCACGGGTGTGCATCGTCTTTACGAATTGCAGAAGAAGGGCAAATTACCATTCCCTGCCATCAACGTGAATGACAGCGTCACCAAGTCGAAGTTCGACAACAAGTATGGCTGCAAAGAGTCATTGGTCGACGCCATCCGCCGCGGCACTGACGTGATGATCGCCGGTAAAGTGGCCGTGGTCTGCGGCTATGGTGACGTGGGCAAAGGTTCTGCCGCCAGCTTGCGTGGTGCGGGGGCGCGTGTGGTTGTTACTGAAGTTGATCCGATCTGTGCGCTGCAAGCATCGATGGACGGCTTTGCTGTGCAGACCTTGCAGCAGACTTTGCCAACCGCTGACATTTTCGTGACAGCGACAGGCAACAAGGATGTCATCACCCTGGATGACATGAAAGAGATGAAGGACATGGCGATTGTTTGTAACATCGGCCATTTCGACAATGAAATCCAAGTTGCGGAGTTAAAGAACTTCCCATGGACCAACATCAAGCCACAGGTTGACGTGATCAAGTTCCCGAAGGGCAACCGCATGATCCTGTTGTCCGAGGGCCGCTTGGTCAACCTGGGCAACGCCACGGGCCACCCAAGCTTCGTGATGTCAGCATCTTTCACCAATCAAACGCTGGCACAGATCGAAATCTACGCCAATCGCGCCAACGGCAAGTACAAGAACGAAGTCTACGTTCTGCCTAAGGAGCTCGATGAAAAAGTGGCGCGTTTGCACTTGGCCAAATTGGGTGTAACCCTGACCGAATTGAAGCCTGAACAGGCATCATACATCGGTGTCACACCACAAGGCCCGTTCAAGTCGGACGCATATCGCTACTGATTTACAGAATAAAACCATCCAAGGGTGCCTCGTTAAAAAGCGACGGCACCCTTTTTCTTTTGCGGCACTCATCTTTATAGTGATCGAGTGATTCGGAAGAGGCGTTGCAACACGCCACCGGGTCTACGGGGCACAGCATTTGAACGGAATGATATACAAAGCATGGATGCGGGTTTCCCAATGCTGTCAGCAGTTTTAACCAATACCGGCTCCGCTGTGGAAATTGCAGCTCTTGGTGCCATGGCTGCCGGCTTTGCCTTGACTTTCATCAATCTGAACAAGGCCCGCCGTGAACTTATGTCCGCACTGCGCCGCGTCGGCGAGTTGGAATATCAACTGAACGAAGTCGAAGCCGCACTTTACAGTGAATCGCAAATTCTCTTGGTCTGGCGTGTGCAGGAAGAAAGCCCTCACCGCATGGCAGGTGAAATGCATGGTTCAGCTGTGGTGCCTGCAACGCTGGAAGAAATGGCAAATTTCACTGCGTGGTTGGAGCCTGATTCCGTCAGCGAATTGAAACTCAGTTTTGACGAATTGCGCCGTTCTGGTCGTGCTTTCAACATTGGCGTCAAAACCGCACGGAATGAATTGCTGGAAGTGGATGGCAGACCAGCTGGTGCCCATGCCACCTTGCGTTTCCGTCCTTTGGCAGGCGACCGCCGCCAAATGACAGAGCTTTCGTATGATGCCTCTAAATTGGCCCAACAAGTGCAGCGCCTCAGCGCTATTTTAGACTCCGCTCCTTTCGCCGCGTGGATTCTCGACAAAGACGAAAAATTGGCGTGGGTGAACCAAGCCTATGTGCACATCGCCGAAGCTGCCGACCTGCAATCAGTCTTACGCGAGGGAACACTGCTTTTTGCCCGCGAACAATTGGACACGCATAAAGCCAATCCGGCAAGTGGGCTTTTGGGCCGGTGCCGCGCGGTCACCAAAGGTGCCATGCGTGGTTACAACGTGCATGAAAGCGAGATCGACGGCGGCCGGGTTGGTTATGCTGTAGACATTACCACCCTCGAAGAGGCAGAGCGTGAATTGGAGCGTCACATCAAAGCGCACGCCTCAACGCTCGACAAGCTTGAAACCGCAATCGCCATTTTTGGCCCCGATCAACGTCTGCGTTTTTTCAATCAGGCATACGTGCAATTGTGGTCACTCGACGAAAAATGGTTGAAAACGCAACCTTCTGACAGTGAAATTCTGGATCGACTGCGGGCGCAACGCCACTTGCCGGAGCAGGCCAATTTCCGTGAATGGAAGTCGAAACAACTTTCTTCTTACACCACTTTGGAAGTGCGTGAAGCTTATTGGTATTTGCCTGATGGTCGCTCACTGCATGTGATTTGCGAACAGCATCCGTTTGGCGGGGTGACTTATCTTTATGAAAATCTGACCAAAGAATACCAACTGGAAAGCCAGGTCAACGACCTCTCGAACGTGCAGCGCGAAACCTTGGACAATCTTTCCATTGCTGTGGCGCTGTTTGGATCTGACGCGCGGCTTAAACTTTATAACCCTGCCTTCCAGCGCCTGTGGGATATTCCGGAGACCGAAAATGGCCCGGGCATTCACGCAGATCAATTAAGTCAAATGCGCGGCTACTCAGCCGATGCGCGTGTGGCTTGGCAGGATATACGCTACTCCCTCACCGGGCTTGAAGGCACCCGAAAGCGCCTGGAAGGTCGCGTGTCACATGCTGGGCAAGTCTATAGTTACAGTGCAGCACCTTTGCCTGATGGCAATGCGATTTTGACCTTTACTGATATTTCGGATGCCGAACGGGCCGAAAATGCACTGCGCGAGCGTGCCGAAGCTTTGGAGGCGGCAGACCGCTTGAAGAGCCAATTCCTCGCCAATGTGTCTTATGAAATCAGAACGCCGCTGACTTCTATTTCGGGTTTTGCAGAAACTTTGGACTTAGGCTTGGCCGGACACCTCGCACCCAAACAGCAGGAATATGTGCTGGATATCAGGCGCTCTGCCGACGAACTCACATCGATTATCGACGCCATTATTGATCTCTCAGCCATTGACGCCGGCCAGATGGAATTGCACTACGATAAGGTTGATGTCGCAGATGTGTTTGAACGCATGGCCCAACGCATCTTGCCATCGCTTGAGCGACGTGACCTCTCATTAAACATTGAATTGTCCGATGATGTTAAAACTCTGATTGCTGACCAGCAACGCATGGAACAAATCTTGGGCCATCTGTTGTCCAACGCCATCGGCTTTTCTCATCCAAAGGGCACAATCACTTTGGGTGCCCGTATACGCGGGCCTTTGATGCAAATCTGGGTGGCTGATCGTGGCAAGGGTATTGACCCTGACTTCCAACCCCGTGCCTTTGACCGTTTCCAAGCCAAACCCATGCCGGGCAGCCACCGTGGCCCAGGCTTGGGCTTGGCCATCGTCAAAAGCTTCACCGAGTTGCATGGCGGCACAGTTGCCTTGTCATCACGTATCAATGAAGGCACGACCGTGGTTTGTAATCTACCGCTGCAACGCCAGACGCAAGCGCAGGGTGCGGCGTGATATTGACTGTTTCAGAAACCCGGCTGCTCAAAGGCGAAGCCGAAACCTCAGCGCTGGGTGCTGAACTTTCTCTGTGGGCCAGACCCGGCATGCTGGTGTTGTTGCAAGGCGCGCTGGGTGCTGGAAAATCAACTCTCGCCCGCGCATTCATCCGTGCGCTGATGAAACCGGGTGCTGAAAGCGATATTCCAAGCCCAACTTTTTCGCTGATACAAAATTATGACGATACAAGAATGCCGGTTTTTCATGCCGATCTTTATCGTTTGCAAGGCGGTTCTGATGTTGAAGAATTGGGCATGGACGGATTGCTTAAAACCCATCTCGGTTTGATCGAATGGCCGGACCGGTTGCGGCGCTGGTTAACCCATGATCTGTTGGTGATTAAACTGTCTGGCCGTGGGGGTGAACGCAGCGCCCTGCTCGAGGCAACAGGTGCGTGGGCGCAGGCGTTAAAGCGCAATGAAACATTAAAAGCCTTTTTGGCATCAACCTCTCATGCATCATCACAACGCTATTTCTTTGAAGGCGACGCATCGGCGAGGCGCTATGAAAAGCTGGTGAAGCTTGATGGTGATATGTGTCTGCTGATGGACATGCCGCAGCGCCCCGATGGCCCCGTGGTAAAACATAACAAGCCCTATAGTCAGATTGCCCACCTTGCTGAAAACATCACGCCCGTCGTGGCGATTAATCGCTATTTGTTGTCGCTGGGTTATTCAGCGCCGAAGGTTTTGCAATGTGATCTCGCGGAAGGCCTCGGGCTGATTGAGCCCTTAAGCTTCAATGTCTATGGCCAAATGATGGGTGCAGGCGTTGACATGCGCGAACCTCTTGAAGCAGCGGCAGCCGTCTTGGCTGATATGGCATTGCAAGAATGGCCACGCCATCCAGAAGCAGAACCGGGCATCGCGCACACGCTGCATGACTATGATGAACAAGCGCAATTGATTGAGGTGGATTTACTTCCATCATGGTTTATTCCCCACGCCCGCAATATGGAGGCAACAACTGAACAGTCAGAAGAGTTTGCCGGAATATGGCGAAGTCTTCTACCGCTTGCAAAGCCCGAACGGCAGCAATGGACCATTCGTGATTACCATTCCCCCAATTTGCTTTGGATTCCTGATCGCAGAGGATTGAAGCGTGTGGGTATTATTGACAGCCAGGATGCCGTCATAGGCCACCCGGCATATGACGTGATGTCGATGGCACAGGATGCGCGCGTTGATATATCACCAGCCTTGCAGGACCATATTCTTTCGCATTACTGCGCATTGCGCAAAACCCAAGGCAATTTCAACGCGCAAGATTTTACCACAGCCTACGCCGTGCTTGGAGCACAACGTACCACAAAAATACTGGGTATTTTTGCGCGCCTGAACAAGCGTGACGGAAAGCCTGCTTACTTGAAACATATGCCGCGTGTGTCGGGCTACCTTGCGCGTAACTTGGAGCATCCGGCCTTGGCACCATTAAAGTCGTGGTTCCTCACCCATTTGCCTGAGGCCATTGGACAATGATCAAAGTTACGCATGCAATGATCCTTGCTGCGGGCTTTGGTGCGCGCATGCGACCGCTCACCCTCACCACGCCAAAGCCTTTGATCAAAGTTGATGGCAAGGCTTTGATCGACTACGGCGTCGATAAATTGCGTGCTGCACAAATTCCAAATGCAGTTGTGAATGGTCACTATTTTGCCGGACAAATTGAAGCCTGGAGCAAATCCGTTGCCACACCTGAAACAGTTTTTTCTGACGAGCGCGATGCCATTCTCGATACCGGCGGCGGCATTGCGCGGGCTTTGCCATTGCTCGGTCACACACCATTTTTCGTCTTGAATGCGGATTGTTTCTGGCTGGATGGCGATACGCCTGCGCTCAACCGCTTGCGTGAAGCGTGGAATGATGGCTTGATGGATTGCTTGTTGTTGTTGTGTGATCCCGACCGCACAACGGGCTATGACGCGGATGGCGATTTTATTCTGGATGACCAAAACAAAATCATGCGCCGCAAAAACAAATCGGATGACAAAGGACTAGCCTATATCGGAGCCTATCTGGTGCACCCCCGCATGTTCGCCAATGCTCCCGAAGGCGCTTATTCGATGAACAAGCTCTGGGACAAGGCCATCGCAGAAGGCCGCTTGTTTGGGCTTGCTCATGACGGTCATTGGCTGCACGTTGGTACTGTTGATGCGATCAAAGAGGCGGAAGACGTTCTCCGCCGGAGATAAGTTTTGAGCTTTGCACTTTATACCATAGCATCTGAAAACCAATTTCTGCGCGTCTTTGCACATTGGCTGCTTGATGACGTGGCACGGCAAGCACCGCTGTCGCGGGTAACAATACTGGTGCCCAACCGCCGGTCCGCCCGCGCATTGGAAGCTGTGTTGCTGGAACAATCTGGCCGTAAAGCCATGTTGCTGCCGAACATCAAACCCATTGGCGATATCGATGAAGATTTGCTCGCGGATAGTTTGCCAGAAGACGGCATTGCCGACGCGCTTCCAAAAACCATCCATCTCCACGCCATATTGAATGTGTTGATGCAATGGGCAAAAACCAATCCCAATTCAGATTTTGCGCAAGATCTATCGGCCTCTGGGGCACAAGCATTTGCTCTGGCGCAAAGTTTGCAACAGCTGGTCAATCAGTTTGAAACTGAAGACGTCGATATTGAGAAACTGCAAAGTGTCTACGACCTCGACCTTGCTGGCCACCGCCAGAACATTCTCGATCTGTTGAAAGTTGTAACAGCGGAATTACCACTGCTCATGCAGCGCGAAAATCTGATCGGTCCTTCGGCCCGCCGCAACCAGATGATCAGGCTTGAAGCCAGCCGCATTGCGAGGGGGAAACACAAAGGCCCCATCATTGCAGCAGGCTCGACCGGCACCAACCCTGCCACCCGTGACTTACTGAAAGCCATCGCCTTGGCCCCAAATGGCACCGTCGTTCTGCCGGGGCTTGATCTGACTTTGGACGAAGCGGCGTGGAATGCCATCACAGCTGAACACCCGCAATATTCACTGAAATCCATGCTGGACCAATGGAGTGTGACACGCGCTGACGTCCGTAGCATGGGGGCTCCACTTTCACATCGCATGTGGCTGATGGGGCAGGCGCTGCGGCCTGCACAAGTTGCCGAAGATTGGATTGAAACCTTGCGCGGGCAGCAGGACACACTTGCGCAAAGCCTAACTGGTGTTGAGCTTGTTGAAGCTGCTGACCGCCAGCAGGAAGCTGAAATCATTGCCCTGGCGCTGCGCCGCCATGTTGAAACCTCAAAAGCCAAAGCTGCTGTCATGACGCCGGATCGCGACTTGGCCACGCGCGTCACGTCAGCATTGCAGCGTTGGAACCTGAGCATTGATGATTCAGCTGGTGAGCCGCTGGTGCACAAGGGTAGGGCAGCACTGTTGCTGTTGCTGTTGCAAGCGATTGCAGAAAAATTCTCCGCCACATCACTGTTTGCATTGCTCTATCATCAAGACTGTCACATTGGCCGTAGCCGGGATCAGCATTTGCATGCCGTCAGAACCCTGGAACTTATCGCCTATCGCGGCCTGCCGGAAACTGAGGGCATAGACAATCTCATTGACCGCATTGCTGCGCAAAAATCCGAAGTACAAAACAACAGCCACGCCCATCCGTTGATCGTGCAGCAGTCGGTTGAAGATTGGCAAGCAGCCACAATATTGGCAGCGCAATTGACCTCGGCCCTGCCGCCCCTTGCTGATGGTCGTGAACGATCCCTGCATGATCACATCGCGCGTTTGCTGTTGTGTTTGGACAATCTTTGTCCACCAGCTGACGATGTAAATCCGGCAGACCAACTCTTCCTTGATGTGATGACGAATTTGCAAGAGAGCTCGCGTTGGCATCCGGTTTTACCACTGTCAAAAACACAACACTCCATCATCCATGCCTTAGCACAAGAAACCTTGCGCCCACCCTTTAACCCCGACAGTCAACTTGCCATTTATGGTTTGGCCGAAGCGCGGCTTGTGGATGTGGAATTGCTTATTCTGGGCGGTCTCACCGAAGGCGTTTGGCCGGCCCGTCCTGAAAGCGGCCCGTGGCTCAATCGTCCCATGCGCGAAGCTTTGAAACTGCAACAGCCCGAGCGGGACATTGGCGTAACAGCACATGACTTTGTGCAGGGCTTTGGCCACAAACGCGTCATGCTGACATGGCCCAAGCGCCTCAATGGTGCGCCCGCCATTCCATCCCGCTGGGTCTTGCGTCTGCAAGCTGTGGCATCGGCCGTGGGGCTTGATGCAGAAGCGTTGTTGTCAAAGGACTTGGTTGATCTTTCCACCCAATTGGATAGCGCCTCTCGCTTCAACCCCATTAAACCGCCGCGACCCGCTCCACTCCTCAGCGCCCGCCCAACAACATTCAGCGTGACCCGGATCGAAAAACTCATCCGGGATTCCTATTACATCTATGCCCGCCAGATTTTAAAACTACAGCCTTTGGACCCTATCGGCCAGGATGTGGACGCTGGTTTGCGCGGTTCGCTCATCCATCAGGCTTTGCACAACTGGAGTAAGGCTCTGCAACACGTGCCGGACAGTGAACGCTTGCATTTACTTTTGCTGAAAGGCCGCGAAGCCTTTGCCCCATTTTTGGAAATGGCGGAAGTCAACCGCTTCTGGTGGCCGCGTTTTGAACGCATGGCGACAGAGTTTATTGGACAAGACAGTGCATCGCGCATGGATATCGTCAGTACACTGACGGAAATAAACGGCCGTTATGATTTCAGCGTGGAAGGTGTGCCGCATCTGCTGACAGCACGCGCAGACCGGATTGATGTTTTACAGAATGGTGCGTTACGTATCATTGATTACAAGTCGGGTGCAGTGCCAACACTTGCGCAAATAAAAAGCGGTCTCTCTCCGCAGCTTACGCTCGAAGCATTGATCGCCACCGAAGGCAGCTTCAAAAACCTGAATGCGACAAAGCTTGAAGACGTGATGTTCATCGCTGTGGGTGGCGGCAAAGACGGGGTGAAACTGACGTCTCTTGCAAAATCCAATAATCTTCTGGAGGAAATGGCCAAAGCGAAAGCCGGACTGTTAAAATTGCTTTCCGATTATCAAAACCCAAGCACAGCTTACCTGCCGCGCCACAACATGCAGAATGAAGATGACCCCTCTGACTATGACCACCTCTCGCGCAAGCTGGAGTGGCAGTTGGAGGGCACGTCTTTATGAGGAAGCCGGACAAACTACAGCGCACACCTACGAAGGAGCAACGTCACGCGGCCAACCCTGATCACTCCGTCTGGGTGGCAGCCAGTGCGGGCTCTGGCAAAACGGAAGTTCTGGTTGACCGCGTCATTCGCTTGTTGCTGGATGGCGCTGCCCCTGATGCCATTCTGTGCCTCACCTTCACCAAAGCCGCAGCGGCTGAAATGTCGAACCGCCTGTTCAGACGCTTGAGCGAATGGATAGGGCTTGATGATGCGGATTTGACAAAGGATTTAAATTGTCTCGGCGTGTCACACGTCGATATCAAAACCCGAAGCTCTGCGCGGCGGCTTTTCGCCCGTGCGTTGGAAACACCAGGTGGTTTGAAAATTCAAACCATCCACGCCTTTTGTGAAAGGCTGCTGCAACTCTTCCCCGTCGAAAGTGGCATGGCCCCCGGCTTTCGGGTGATGGAAGAACAGGAAACCCAAGACCTGTTTCGCGATGCCTTGCTTCAGGCACTCTCGTCAGAGGATGCGACCACCAAATCCGCTTGGGCCTTTTTGGATGACGGCAGCATCAGCAATTTGGAGACCTTGGAAAAACTGGTAAAACCGTTTCTGTCCGGTTCCAACGGCATGCGGGAACGGCTTTCGAACCTGAATAATTTGTCGGAAACCTTGGGCGCCATTGGCAAGGTTGTTGATGTATCGGAGGATAAGGACATTGCGTCACTTGTTTTCGAATTGTGCGATATCAATCAAATTTCTTACCGCCAAGCAATTGCCGGATTAATGCCGCTTGAAGCGACCGCCAAACACGCTGCCCCGAAATTCTTACAAAAAGCCCTTGATGCGAAAACCGAACAAGATCGTTCAAACGCTTTGGCAGAGTTGGTCTTGACAGGTACCGGCACACCACGCGCCTCCATCATTCGAAATCCTGCACGAGAAAAAGAGTCAGCACTTGCAGAGTGGCTTGATGCGGAACAACAACGCCTCCTTCAAGTTTTGGAACAATTGGCCAAACAACAACTCCTCGAAGCCAACCTCACCATCTATCGTGCCATGGCAGGTGTCATGGCGCGGGTGAATATTGAGAAGCGTTCCCGCGGTCTTTATGACTTTGACGATTTGATCACCCGCACAGCCCAATTGCTGAAAGGTCACGAAGCCGCCCAATGGGTGCTTTATAAACTCGACAAGGGCCTCACCCATATTCTGGTCGATGAGGCCCAAGACACCAGCCCTGCACAATGGACCATCATCAATGCTTTGGCTGGCGAGTTTTTTTCCGGTCAGGGGTCTTTGGGCATCAAGCGTACTGTTTTCGCCGTGGGAGACTTGAAGCAGTCCATCTATAGTTTTCAAGGCGCTGACATCGCGGCCTTCGACGTCGCTCGTCGTCGTTTTGCCAGCACACTTGATGAGGCACAGGACAAATTGGAAGTCGTTGACCTGTCGATTTCATATCGCAGCAATCAGCAGATATTGGATACGGTAGATCAGGTGTTCGCACCGGGCCGTAAAGCGAGAGCTGGTTTTGGTCCCCGCGCCGACCAGGAACGCCCGCACACCGCGCATTTCAAAAACCGCATTGGTGTAGTGGAGCTCTGGGATTTGATTCTCCCCGATGAAAAACAGCCAGCTGATAACTGGCGCGCACCCGTGGACCGGCGCAGCAACCGCCACCCGCGTTTGAAATTGGCCGAGCGCATTGCCTTGACCATTAAGTCCTGGCTCGGAAAACGCATGATTTCTGGACAGGACAAAATCGTTGCAGCAGGCGATATTCTCATTCTTTTGCAAAGCCGCAATGATCTGTTTCATGCCCTGCTCGGCGCTTTGCGCCGACATGGTGTTCCAGTCGCAGGTGCGGACCGTCTGAAATTGCAAGACAGCTTGATTGTACAAGATCTGATGATGCTGGGCCAGGTCATCCGCATGCCGATGGATGATCACGCTGTTGCTTGCGTATTGAAAAGCCCATTGGTGCCACAGCCTTTGACTGAAGAGGAGCTGTTTGCGCTGGCTTACGGTCGTGAAGCAGAAAGCCTCGCAAGTCGTCTTCCGCCGAACTCAGAAAATGCGCAGTGGTTGCAACACCAACTCAGCGCCACGACAACGCCCTATCAACGCTTTGCAGAAATACTGCGCCAGAACCGAAAAGCCATACTTGAGCGCTTGGGCCAGGAGGCTGATGACGCGGGGCAGGAGTTTTTAACGCTCGCCCTTGATTACGAGCAGCGTCACGGCACGTCACTCGTCGGTTTTCTCGATTGGCTGTCGCGCGGTGAAACCCAAATCAAACGTGAAATGGAAGCGGACGCCGGACTGGTGCGGCTGATGACGGTTCATGGTGCAAAGGGCTTGCAAGCCCCCATTGTGTTTCTGGCTGACGCCGCCGATCCGCCTCCCAAAAACAAGGATAAAATTCTGCGTGTCACCAAAGATGGTCCGGAACGCGGTTTGCTTTTATTTGAACCGCAAATGATCATGACACCACCCATCGTCGACACGCTGAAAGCGGATGCCAAGGTCGAGAGCCTGAATGAGCGTTTGCGCTTGCTGTATGTTGGTATGACGCGTGCCGCTGATGAACTCTACATCTGCGGCAGCCTGAACAAACAGGATGATGAAAAAGTAAGTGCTGAAAGCTGGTACCCGCAAATCAAACAGGCGATCATAGAGAATGTCGAACTGCCAGGCATTCGCACATGTGTGGCGGATGATGGTTTCACACTCACCCGCTTTGGCGCAGAGCCGGTCTACATTGAAAGTGTTGGGCCATCTCCAACGATCACAAAGCCAATGCCGCCCTGGGTCACCACGGCCGTGCCATTGTCTCCTGTAAAAATCTTACCCGCCGTCCCCTCCAGAAACAGCGACGCTTTTGATAAGAAAGCCGTCGAGGAAGGTATTGCCATTCACAAGCTGATCGAGATGATGGCGGATTGCCCGCTGTCGTCTCGGTTAGACGAGGGCCGCCGCTGGACCAAGCGCTTGAAACTCGAGACCGAACTCGCCGATAGGCTTCACGCCATTTTACAAAATCCGGAACTTTCTATATTTTTTGGAGACACCGCCCAGTCGGAGGTTTCAATTGGTGGCAGCGCTGGCTTGCAAGGCCGGATTGACCGGATGGCGGTAGAAGACGGATGTGTTTATTTGCTCGACTATAAAACCAACCGCAATCCACCCGCACAGATCGGGCCTGGTCATCGTTATACGTTGCAAATGGCAAGCTATGCCAACTTGCTGCGGCAGGCTTTCCCTGGTCATGACGTCAAAGCTGCCCTGTTGTGGACGCAGACCGGTGCAATGACATGGCTTGACCTTACCGCCTCCGATCACTACCTCTGAGGCATCGCAATTGCTACAGCCCGGAGATTCTCCCCATGTCCACCCACAAAGCCACCGATGCCTCATTTGAAGCTGATGTTCTGAAATCCGACCTGCCGGTTGTTGTTGATTTTTGGGCGGAATGGTGCGGCCCTTGCAAAATGATTGGCCCGTCTTTGGAAGAAATTTCAGTTGAGCTTGGCGGCAAAGCCAAGATCGTCAAAATCAACATCGACGAAAATCCATCAACCCCTTCAAAATATGGTGTGCGCGGCATTCCGACACTGATGGTATTCAAAGCCGGAAAACTGGCCTCCACCAAAGTGGGTGCAGCGCCGAAGAACCAACTTCAAAGCTGGATCGAACAATCAATCGCCTGATATAAAAGTCTCCTCCATCCCGACCCTCCCCAAATGGGGGAGGGAGAAGAATGGGGCAACTCTTTTGGCGGTTGGTATCGTTCTCTATCAAATCCGATAGAACTCCGCTGCGGTGCCACCGAAAACGTGAGTGTCATTGCCAGCGATCTCCACCGCCGCATCATGCCAGCTGCCATAACTGCCATTCAGTTCTAACACGGGCCAATCAGAGCCCCACATCACCCGGGTCTTTCCGAAACTTGCCAGCACATGGCGGGCATAAGGCTTGAGTGTCTCAACCGTCCAACCGGGTTTGGCTTCGCTGGCAATGCCGGAGAGCTTGCAGAACACCTGCGTGTCCCGCGCGATGGCAGCTATTTTCGCCGCCCAAGGTTCAAACTGATCCTCGCGGATGACCGGCTTCATGCAATGATCAATCACTGTTCGCATGCTTGGGTAGCGGTCAATCAATCGGCGGAATGGATCAAGGTGGAGGGGGAACCCCAGTGCATCAAAGCTTAAATCCAGATCGATGATGGCCTCAAAGGCCCATTGCACTTGCGGTCGGTGCATCCATTCGAGGTCTGGCAAATCCTGTATCATTGGACGGACGCCTGAAAATTTCGGATGCTTTTTCAATCGCGCCAAATGCTTTAAATCGTCACGGTTCTCAAAGTCGACCCAGCCCACCACTTTGGCCACAAACTCCGTCGTATCGGCAATGCCCAGCATGAACTCAGTTTCATTGACGGTAGGCGCTGCCTGCACAAGAACGGTTTTATCAATGCCGTGCGATTTCAAATGCGGCTCTAAATCTTCTGGCATTACGATACGGCGCAACGGCTTGGCACCCGCGCCATCCATCCAGCCATAGTCACCCCGTGCCGGGTTCCAGAAATGTTGATGTGAATCAATTTTCATGGCGTCGGTGCCCGCGCATCAAGCAGACCCGCCACCTTCAAGTGCTTCCATACCGACTTTGTAAAGCTGCGTTTTTTCATTATTGGGGAAACCTAAACGTTGCTGTTGTGTTGCAGGTGGATCAAGTCTAATGAACTGTTATATCAGTTTGCAAGATGAATTCACAATGACCCTCTCCATCGTTGATAAACCCTCCATGATCCGCTTGAATGGCGCTGACAACGTGCTTGTGTCAACGCGCATCGTTGAAAAAGGCGAGACCACTTTTGAAGGGGTTTCCACGCGCGCCAAAATCATGCGAGGACATAAGATGGCGTCAGCAACCATTGCCGACGCAACCCCCATTCGCAAGTTCGGGCAAATCATCGGGTTTGCCAAAGGTAACATCGAAGCCGGTGATTGGGTGCATGAGCACAATGTCGTTATGGGTGAGTTGGCGCATGACTATGCTTACGCCAAGGCCGCAAAACAGGAACTGCTGCTTCCGGAATCTGAACGTGCCACATTTGAGGGCTATCGCCGCAAGAACGGCAAAGTGGGCACGCGCAATTACATCGGCATCATGACCTCGGTGAACTGTTCGGCCACTGTCGCCAATCACATTGCACGGGAAGTCGAACGTGCAGGACTTCTCAATGACTACCCCAACATCGATGGCGTGATTGCGCTCACACAAGACAACGGCTGCGTGATTGATTTTCGCGGCGTGATTTTTGACACCTTCAAGCGCACCGCCTGGGGCTATGCCACCAATCCCAATATGGGCGGCGTGATGATGGTGGGCTTGGGCTGTGAAGGCTTTCAAATTCCGCGTTTCAAAGAAGCCTATAAGGTCGAAGAGGGTGAACTCTTTCGCACCATGACCATTCAAGAAACTGGCGGCACCCGCAAGACAGTTGAAAAAGGCGTCGAATACGTCAAGGAGATGCTCTCCTCCGTCAACAATGTGAAACGCGAGACGTGCCTTGCCTCTGATCTGATTGTGGCGTTGCAATGTGGGGGCTCTGATGGCTATTCCGGCATTACGGCCAATCCGGCACTTGGTGCAGCGGTTGATATTCTGGTCAAACATGGCGGCACAGGAATCCTGTCGGAGACGCCAGAGATTTATGGTGCCGAACATTTACTGACACGCCGCGCCGCCACACGGGAAGTCGGTGAAAAGCTTGTTGGCATCATCAAGTGGTGGGAAGACTATACAAAACGCAACAACATGGAAATGAACAACAACCCGTCTCCCGGCAACAAACTTGGCGGACTGACCACCATTCTGGAAAAATCATTGGGGGCCGCAGCCAAAGGCGGCACCACCACAATGCAAGCAGTTTACAATTATGCCGAACCGGTAACGGCCAAGGGGTTCGTGTTCATGGACACCCCGGGCTATGACCCCGTTGGTGCCACAGGCCAGGTTGCAGGTGGGGCTAACCTCATGTGCTTCACCACGGGCCGGGGTTCAGCCTATGGCAACAAGCCTTGTCCCTCGATTAAACTCGCCACCAACACCACAATTTACAATCAAATGATCGAAGACATGGACATCAATTGCGGTGATGTGATTGAGGGCGTGTCGCTGGAAGACAAGGGCCAACAAATCTTCGATCTCATGCTGAAGACAGCATCGGGCGTGAAAACCAAATCCGAAGAACTGGGCTACGGCGAAAACGAATATGTACCCTGGTATATTGGCGCGGTGATGTAGCCATTTTTGCACCATCATTTTAAGCCACATCAAACCCACCTTCGGCCTTAACTGAACCGTCAGACTTTGACGCCTAGAAACCGGCTTGGGGCAGTGGAGTTTGATGATGGGTCTATTCGGGGGCAAGAAAAAGCAGACGCGGAAGAGCCGCGCTGAACCCCGTTTGTTTGAGGCTGATGAGCGGGCTGCACGCGGTGCCAAAGCCCGCAAAACCCCTCCACCAAAACGCAGCTTCTTCCGCTGGATTTTCAAGCTCATGTTCGGACTGGCCTTTTGGGGCACGCTTGCCACAGCAGCAGCCTTTGCTTTCGTGTGGTTTACGTTGGACCGTGCCGGCATTTTTCAAATTCCGGAACGTGAACCGGGCATCATGATACTTGCCAGCGATGGCAGCGAGATTGCCGAACAAGGCACCTTCTTTGGTGACGCTGTCGCCATGGCTGAACTTCCGGATTATGTACCAAATGCAGTGATCGCCATTGAAGACCGCCGCTTTTATGGTCACTATGGTGTCGACCCCATCGGCATCAGCCGCGCCATGTTCAACAATATCAGACGCGGGCAGATGCGTGAGGGCGGTTCAACGCTCACGCAGCAGCTGGCCAAAAACCTGTTCCTCACCCATGAGCGCACCTTCACCCGCAAAGCGCAGGAACTGGTGTTTGCGGTGTGGCTCGAAAGCAAATTCAGCAAAGAAGAAATTCTGCAGCTTTATTTGAACCGTGTCTATTTTGGCGGCGGTGCCAATGGCATTGATAAGGCGTCGCGCACCTTTTATGGCAAGTCGGCCTATGAGCTGACACTCATGGAAGCAGCCACCTTGGCTGGCGTGTTAAAAGCCCCCACCAATTATAACCCCGCCCGCCACCCCAAAGACGCAGCAGCACGCGCCAAACTGGTGCTCGGCAATATGGTGGATGAGGGTTACATCACCCGGGAAGAAGCCCAGGACGCGATCGACAATCCATCGAAAGCCGCAGTCCGGGATTTCACCCCAGCCACGCAATATGCTGTGGATTGGATCAACACCCAGCTGCCGTTGTTGATCAAGAAGAACAAACAATCTCTCATCATTGAAACCACCATTGAACCCAATTTACAGGCGCAAGCAGAAAATGTTTTGCGCAAACGCCTCAACGACAATGGCAAGAAGTTGAATGTGGCGCAGGGTGCGATTGTGACGATGGATGGAACCGGGGCCGTGCGTGCACTGGTCGGCGGGCGCAGTTACAAGCGCAGCCAATTCAACCGCGCCACCGAAGCCAAGCGCCAACCGGGATCAGCCTTCAAAGCGTTTGTGTATTTGGCAGCACTCGAAAACGGTTATCGGCCTGACTCGGTTGAAGTCGATGAACCCGTAACAATCGGCAATTGGACACCTGAAAACTATAAACGTAAATATCTGGGGCCGGTTTCGCTCGACCGCGCCTATGCCTTGTCACTCAACACGGTGGCCGCAAAACTGACCCGCGCTGTGGCCCCTTCCAGTGTCACGCAAGTGGCCAAGCGGTTGGGCGTCACGTCCAAACTCGGACAAGACGCGTCGATTGCACTTGGTACGTCTGAAGTCTCCCTTCTCGAAATGACCACGGCCTTCACGCCCTTTGCCAACGGCGGACAAGCGGTTGAAGCCTTCGTTGTCAATCGCATTCTCTCGCGTGATGGTAATGTGCTGTATGAACGTGGCGGCAGTGGTTTGGGCCGCGTTATTGGCGAACGCGAACTTGGCGATATGAATGCCATGATGCGTCAGGTTATTTTGACGGGTACAGGCACCAAGGCCCGCTTTGATGGCCAGGACATGGGCGGCAAAACCGGGACCTCGCAGGATTATCGGGACGCTTGGTTTGTCGGTTACACGCCCTATCTGGTGACCGGTGTGTGGATGGGCAATGACGACAATACGCCAACCAAAAAAGTGACAGGCGGATCATTGCCCGCTTTAGTCTGGCATGATGTGATGCAACAGGCGCATCAAGGCCTTCCTGAAATTTCACTGCGTGGCGAAGCCTCAGAGCCGACCGAAGTTGAAACGCAAGTTTCAAGTGCGGACGTGAATGAAGCAATCGAACAATCCCCCCCAGTGGCACCACCCACAACACAGCCCGATGTGCGGCAAGCCAAAAAGAAAAAGCGCGAACGCGGATTACTGGCACGGATTTTTGGCAAAAGGGATTAGACTAGGGACCTCCTGGATCTGGTGGTGTCTTACAATTTGGTTTTATTGTTGAGAGTTTACCCATAATTGTCATCACCGGGCTTGTTCCCACAAGCGCTAACTTAAGCGGAAAGCACCCACACTCTCACTTGTAGCGCATGCTTCGAGGCTCTCACCTCACCCTGAGGTGCTCACCGCAGGTGAGCCTCGAAGGGCTGCCAGACTAAAATCTCAAATCCCGTGGTGCAATTTATGTCCGTTGGCTTTGAGCCAT
>JAYUQS010000135.1:0-10420 GCA_043756645.1 Hyphomicrobiales bacterium
GGCATTGCAACACGCTACGAAAAAACCGCACGTAACTTTCTAGCAGGCATTCATCTCGCCTGTGCACTTGCGTGGCTCAAATGACGACACGCCCTAGTCATTGAAATGAAGCATTGGAACATTCGAAAGGCATCTCAGACACATTTATCCCGCCCCATCGACATTCCAGCGGAAGACAATGCTAAACTTTGGCTTTCGGAGTAAGAAATGGTGACCCCGTCATCAGTTCAACCACAGTCATGGCGTTGGCCAGTGGCAGACAAGTGACAGAGATCATAAGCTTCTGGGGCCGGATCATTGGTGGCAAGGTCATGGCTTTTTCAGGCGGCAAGTTTCTGCGGATGGTTTGAAAATAAGCGGTGCCATTTTCATCTTTCCAAGTCACGT
The DNA here is from genome assembly GCA_043756645.1 of Hyphomicrobiales bacterium. Taxonomy (GTDB): domain Bacteria; phylum Pseudomonadota; class Alphaproteobacteria; order Rhizobiales; family Aestuariivirgaceae; genus Aestuariivirga. The sequence goes on from JAYUQS010000135.1 coordinate 388, forward strand.
CATGGATCCAGAGCGCGTTTCCCTTGCTCAATAACTGATAATGCCCGACCCCATGTTTCAACTCAGCACCAACAAAAATGATCTCATGAGCATTGGGTGCAAGGTGTTTTCTGATGACCTTGGGCATAACAGGCAATTGCGCTGAGACGGGCGGGACAAACGAACCCAAAGACATCGCTGCCAAGCTCTCAAGAAACTGTCGACGATCCATTTGTGATCTCCTTCAGAACATGAAGTCAAAAGAGCTTCTGCAATTAACCGCTGCTTGCTGCGTTCAACACCAGCGCTTTTTGCTGCAAAAACCATCACCTCTGATGTTTTCTCAAATGTTTCCTAACCCATGATCTGCGAAACGGTCTTCACCCATATGAATGAGCAGTCAAAAAATTGTTAGACCGGGGGCAGCAAGTTGTTTACCCGCCCACTCAAAGCAGTCTGGTCCGGCGTTCCGGTTTTTGCGAAACAATGCTTGAGGTGTGTGCGCACCGTATTGACAGTGATGCCAAGCGCATCCGCAATGCTTTGCGGGCCATCACCTTTTGCAATCAACAGCGCGATGCGCGCCTCTGCCACTGTCAGGTCAAACAACGTCCGTAAAATTTCCATGGCCATCGGTTGTTGTTCACCGCGCCTTGCCACAAAAACCGCGCTATGGCCCTGCCCCATGGCACCTCGAACATCTTTGCCCGAAATCGGCAGCACATATGCTGCAGCACGCTCACCATCCTTGCCAATCAACGGTATGCCGATGCCTGTGATGCCGATTGCAACATCACCCATCGCTGCACGATCCAGTGCATCGTCCAATGCCGTTGGATGGCCGGCCGCCTGACGCAACTTCAACGTTCCAGCCTGAGCCGTGAAATAACGGCCCACCGACAACAATTCATCAGCCGATGCATTGCAGAATACCAAGCGCTGTCCGGGACCAACGATAAAAACCGGCACGGATAAAGCGTCCAATACCTTGCGATAAAGCGCCAAGGCGAGATTGCCCTTGTCGACGATGTCATTGATCATCATGGCGCGACGAATATGCGGGGAAAGGTGCTCAGCCAAACGGCACTGGTCTCCTGAAACTTCATTGCCTTTGCTTTTGTGTAAGACACTGCTGAACAACCCAAAAACATGCTGACGGCAGAGAAAGGGCACAACCAGGTTGTCAGTCAGTCCTTGCGGACCCAGCCATCCCTTGTAGAAATCGGTTTTTTCCAACTCGCTAAATGGTGTTTGAGCCATCATGGTCCAGGCGCGGTCTATGGAACCATCCAACAGGTTTTCAGTTCCCGGAACTTGTTGGGCCCATGACTCGAGTTGCAGCAGTCTTTCATGGTCCCATTCCGAGTGTTGGAATGTGAAAATGGGCTGCTGCTGGAAAAGAGTGGGCGAATTATCTGAGTATCCGACCATGACATAAGCTGTGCCGATTTCATCTCTGATTTTATTGAGAGTGGCCGGCCACAATTCCGGATTCGCCGCGCAATCGTAGATCGAGCAGACGAGATTGTCGTAATTATCCGAAAAATGCATCTTGCCCTCCTGATCTCTATTCGACCGTCAACGGTGGCAGCAGTCCATTGACCAACCCACTGAGCGCTGTTTGATCATGAGTTTGGGTTTTCGCAAAAATGTGCTTCAAGTGCGTCCGCACGGTGTTGACAGAAATGTCGAGTGCGGTTGAAATGTTTTGCGGATTGTTCCCTTGTGCCAAGAGTGCGGCCACGCGTGCCTCAGCTGCCGTCAAATTGAAGAGAGTACGGAGCACTTCAATTGCAACGGGCTGTTGTTCGCCCCGTCTTGCAACAAAAACCATACAATTCCCGGAGCCACATTCACCGCGCACATCATGGCCGGCACTTGGCAACACATAAGCTGCTGCCCGCGACCCATCATTGCCTATCAGTGGAACACCAATTCCGGTGATACCAATGGCCATGTCGCCTTTGAGCGCACGATCAATTGCCTCATCCAGCGCAGAACTCAGTCCTTCAACGCGGTTGGCTTGCAGCATGCCATTGGCAAGTTTCAGAAGGCGACCTTCTGACAACAATCCGTCACCAGCAGCATTCGTGAAAATCACGCGTCGGCCCAAACCCACGACAAACACCCCAACTGAAAGCGAATCTAAAACCTGGCGATACAGTTGCGTCGCCATTTTGCCTTTGTCTGCCATATCGTTGATCAACATGGCGCGGCGAATGTGGGGCGTGACGCGTTCAATGAGCTGGACTTCTACGTCGCCATAAGGTTCTCGGCTCGCGTATGAAGGGATGGACAACATGCCAGTCATGTTTGCCCGGTGAAGATAAGGGACATTGATGGTATCACGTAGGCCCTGCGGTTGGACCCAACCCTTGTAGAATTCCGTTGTTTGAAAAACCGCTTCCGGCAATCGGCTGAGCTGCGTCCAAGCCGCGTCAAGGCCTTCAAACATCCCACCACCATCAGGCATACTGTTGATCAAGGTCTCGAGCTGAATGAGCGAATCCTCGTCCCACGCACTGTTGCGCCGATAGAAGACCGGCGGTCGACCTAAAGCCAGTTCAGACTTGTCAAAATGGCCAATCAGTGCATAAGCCCCACCCACTGCATCGCGAACATGACCCAAAGCCTCAGGCCAAAGCTCAGGATTAGCTGCGCAGTCGTAAATTGACCCCACTAACTGATCATAGTCGACCATGATGTTCCCCTATCATGAAAAGCCTCCGAAGTTATAATTTAGCATCGACACGCGAAAAAGCCTCATTCAAATGAGTGAAACCTAATCGATTTAGATGAGGAAATCTGTGATCTCGGTCACAGTTCGCGCAATAATGTTTCGAATTTCATTGATCTTTTATTCTTAACTTGCGCCAAATCTCACTTCCTGCTTTTAGAAAGGACAACAATATTGACCTATATGCCGATTCCCAGAGTCGGTTATTTGTGTCGGAGGAATGCCATGAACAAGCCAGTCCCTATCCATTCTTTAGAGGGCCACATCTTCCGTGCCGAAGGCACGCCGGAAGCCCATGGCCTTTACAATCCGCGCAATGAACATGACGCGTGCGGCATCGGCCTTCTCGCCAACATCAACAACATTAAAAGCCACCGCGTTGTGAAGGATGCGCTGAGTATTCTGAAAAACCTCGAGCACCGTGGTGCCGTGGGCGCTGACCCCAAGGCTGGCGACGGTGCTGGCATCATGATTCAAATTCCGCATGAACTTTTTGCTGAAGAAGCCAAGCGCTCTGGCTTCGATTTGCCAGCTGCCGGCCAATATGGCGTCGGCTATTTGTTCATGCCGCGCGAAACGGTCTATCGCCAGGACATCGAACGCATCTGGTGGGAGACCGCCCGAGAAGAGGGCTTGAAAGTTCTGGGCTGGCGCGATGTGCCGGTTGATAAATCGGTCCTCGGTTATTCAGTCAAAGGCACTGAACCTGTGCACCGCCAAGTTTTCATCGGCAAGGGACCTACCATTCGTTCAGAAGCCCATTTGGAACGCAAACTCTTCGTCTGCCGCAAAGTGGTGTCGAACCGCATCGTCGAAGTCTTGGGCAACAAGGCCCGCACTTATTATCCGGTTTCAGTGTCGTCACGCACCATTGTTTACAAGGGCTTGGTGCTCGGCGCTGAGCTCGATCACTATTACCTAGACCTGAAAGACCAGCGCGTCACATCCGCTCTCGCACTTGTTCACCAACGTTTCTCCACCAACACTTTCCCATCATGGCCCTTGGCTCACCCCTATCGCTTTGTCTGCCACAACGGCGAAATCAACACTGTGCGCGGCAACTTCAACTGGATGGCGGCGAGACAAGCCAACATGAAGTCAGAAGTGCTGGGCGAAGACTTGTCAAAGCTCTGGCCGATTTCTTATGAAGGCCAGTCTGACACGGCGATTTTCGACAACGCGCTCGAATTGCTGACCATGGGTGGCTATTCCCTGCCCCATGCCATGATGATGATGATCCCTGAAGCCTGGGCTGGAAACCCGCTGATGGATGAAGACCGCCGCGCCTTCTATGAGCACCACGCCGCCATGATGGAACCCTGGGACGGCCCCGCCGCCATGGTCTTCACCGATGGCAAGGTGATCGGCGCAACACTCGACCGCAACGGCCTCCGCCCTGCCCGTTATTTGACCACCGATGATGGATTTGTATTGCTCGCCTCGGAAATGGGCTGCTTGCCGATTGACGATGCCAATGTCACCCACAAGTGGCGTTTGCAACCCGGCAAGATGTTGCTCATTGACTTGGAGCAAAAGCGCATCATCGCCGATGATGAATTGAAGAAGCACCTCTCCACACTTCATCCGTACAAGGATTGGTTGAAGAAAACGCAAGTTGTGCTGCGTGATATGCCGAAGGCGAAGACCGTGCGCCCAAAGCCCACAACGCAACTGCTCGACCGCCAACAGGCTTTTGGTTATACCCAGGAAGACTTGAAGATTTTGATGGAGCCCATGGCCTCAACCGGTCAGGAAGCCATCGGCTCCATGGGCAACGATGCGCCAGTATCAGCGCTGTCTGACCGCGCCAAATTGCTAGACACATATTTCAAGCAAAATTTCGCACAGGTCACCAACCCGCCGATTGACCCAATCCGCGAAGAACTCGTCATGTCGCTGGTCAGCTTCATCGGCCCGCGTCCAAACTTGCTCGACCTCAAAGGCACGTCAAAGCACATGCGCCTCGAAGTCTCGCAACCCATTCTCACAAACGAAGAATTGGAGCGCATTCGCAACATTGGTGAAGTGCGCGAAAACCCCTTCCGCACCGTCACCATTGACGTGACCTATGACGTTGCCAACGGCTCTGATTACATGGAAGCGGCATTGGACGCAGTCGGCTCCCAAGCCGAACGCGCCGTGAAAGATGGTTACAACATCATCATCTTGTCGGATCGTGCGGTCTCAGCAGAGCGCGTGGCCATTCCATCATTGCTCGCAACATCGGCAACCCATCACCATTTGATCCGCAAAGGTTTGCGCACTTCAGTAGGTCTTGTTGTTGAATCAGGTGAACCCCGCGAAGTGCATCAGTTTGCAATGCTTGCAGGTTATGGCGCTGAAGCCATCAATCCTTATTTGGCTTTCGAAACCTTGGAAGCTATGCTGCCGACCTTGGATGAAAAGGTCTCGGCCTATGAGGCCGTCAAGCGATATATCAAGGCCGTAGACAAGGGTCTGCTCAAGGTTATGTCGAAGATGGGTATTTCCACCTATCAATCTTATTGTGGCGCGCAAATTTTTGACGCCATTGGCTTGTCATCAGAATTCGTGAAGAAATATTTCACTGGAACTGCCACAACCGTTGAAGGTGTGGGTTTGGCTGAAGTGGCGGAAGAAGCCTTCCAACGCCATGCTGATGCTTTTGGCTTAAGCCCTGTACTCGCAACACAGCTTGAAGTGGGCGGCGACTATGCCCAGCGTATTCGCGGTGAAGCCCATGTGTGGAATGCTGAAACCGTTTCAACTCTGCAACACGCCGTGCGTGGCAACAGTCAAGATAAGTACAAAGAATACGCCCGCCTCATCAACGAGCAGAACGAAAAGCTGAAAACCTTGCGCGGTCTTTTCCGCATCAAATCAGCTGAGGAAATGGGCCGCACACCTGTTGCTATTGAAGAGGTTGAATCAGCCAAAGACATCGTCCGCCGTTTCGCCACGGGTGCCATGTCCTATGGTTCCATTTCGCGCGAAGCCCACACCACATTGGCCATCGCCATGAACCGCATTGGCGGCAAGTCCAACACGGGTGAAGGCGGCGAAGAGTCGGACCGCTATGTGCCATTGCCAAATGGCGACAGCATGCGCTCGGCCATCAAGCAGGTGGCATCCGGTCGCTTCGGCGTGACGGCGGAATATCTCGTCAACTCCGACATGATGCAGATCAAGATGGCGCAAGGGGCAAAGCCCGGCGAAGGCGGACAGTTGCCGGGCCATAAAGTCGATGCAACCATTGCCAAGGTGCGTCATTCAACGCCGGGTGTGGGTTTGATTTCGCCACCGCCACACCATGACATTTATTCGATCGAAGACTTGGCCCAGTTGATCTACGACTTGAAGAACGTCAACCCCGTTGCACAGGTTTCAGTAAAGCTTGTGTCTGAAGTGGGCGTCGGCACGGTTGCCGCTGGCGTGTCCAAAGCCCATGCCGATCACGTCACCATTTCGGGTTACGAGGGTGGCACGGGCGCATCGCCTTTGACCTCGATCAAGCACGCGGGTTCGCCATGGGAAATCGGCCTCGCCGAAACGCAGCAAACACTCGTAACGAATGATCTGCGTGGCCGCATCGCCGTGCAAGCCGACGGTGGTATTCGCACGGGCCGCGACGTGTTAATTGCAGCACTGTTGGGAGCTGATGAAATTGGTTTTGCCACAGCACCCTTGATCGCTGCTGGCTGCATCATGATGCGGAAGTGCCACTTGAACACCTGCCCCGTCGGTGTTGCAACACAAGACCCTGAACTCCGTAAGCGCTTCAAAGGCCAGCCCGAACACGTCATCAACTTCTTCTTCTTTGTCGCAGAAGAATTGCGCGGCCTCATGGCATCCATGGGGGTCAAAAACTTCACCGACCTCACCGGTGCCACCGAATGGCTCGACACCAAGAAAGCAATCACCCACTGGAAGGCCAAGGGCCTCGATTTCTCGAAACTCTTCGCCAAGCCCGATGTGGTTGAAGGTGTGGCCACCAAGCATGTGACCACACAAGACCACGGCCTCGAAAAAATCCTGGATCGTAAACTCATCGCCGAATCCATGCCTGCGCTTAAAAGCGGCAAGGCCGTGGTGATCGAAACCATCATCCGCAACTCTGACCGCACAGCGGGCGCTATGCTTTCAGGCGAAGTGGCCATGCGCTATGGCCACAAGGGATTGCCGGAAGACACCATCCACGTGAAGCTCACCGGTTCATCCGGCCAAAGCTTTGGCGCTTGGGCCGCCCACGGCGTGACGCTGGAACTGACTGGCGAAGGCAACGATTATGTCGGCAAGGGCCTGTCCGGTGGCAAGATCATTATCAAGCCAAGAGCCAAAATCGGCTTCAAGCCTGAAGAGTCCATCATCATGGGCAACACCGTGCTTTATGGTGCTATCACCGGCGAAGCTTATTTCCGTGGTGTTGCAGGCGAACGCTTTGCCGTGCGGAACTCCGGCGCTGTTGCCGTTGTTGAAGGTGTGGGTGACCACGGTTGCGAATATATGACCGGCGGCTGTGTATTGGTTATCGGCAACACGGGCCGCAACTTCGCAGCTGGTATGTCGGGTGGCGTGGCCTATGTGCTGGATGAAGACAAAACCTTCGAAAAGCGCTGCAACTTGTCGATGGTTGATTTGCAACCAATTCCGGAAGAGGAAGAACTCCTCGAAAAGCACCAACATCATGGCGGCGATCTTGAGAGCCATGGCCTTGTCGATATTACTTCAGGCATGGACAAACACGACGCCACCCGCATTCACGAATTGCTGGTGCGCCATTTGAAATACACCGACTCGTCGAAGGCCAAAACCATTCTTGACAATTGGGCGCATTACCTGCCGCTGTTCGTCAAGGTCATGCCGGTTGAGTATGCAAGAGCACTGGCTGAATTGGAAAAGGCACAAGAGACAAGCAACGGCCTAACCGTTGGCGTGAAGCGGAGCGCGTAAATTGGACTTTGAAGCTGAAAATGTGCAGATGTTTAGTTGGCTCAGGAAGAAACCTGCTCCTACTGTGCACGCCATAGCAAGTCATCTTAATTGGGACTTTGCATCACTCGCATTGAATTTCATCATCTCTCAATCGTCGACCGACCAAGCGACGGCGGCGATGTTATTTTTTCTCTCATGTCCAAGCAACGCATTCCCTGTAAAGTCGGGAAGCGGATATGCGCCAGCAAACCATGGCTTGGACGAAGGAGCAAAGGTTAGAGCCATGATTTCTTACATGTGGCAAAGCAAAAGTTATGCCAGAGGAGGCGTGCAATATGATCCTCAGAAAACTAACGAAAAACCGCTTTTTTTGGAATTTTTGACGGGCGAAACCCAATTTCGAGCTACTGGCTACCTGCCGTGGCCGATTTTACAAGGCATTGAAGGACCATTTCACGGTGAAAAGTTGCATCCAAACCTTGAACACCTCAATGCGGAAGATGAGGAACACCTGAACATCGCTGCGCTCCTAGAAGATTTGGGAACGCAGCTCGCGATCGCCCAGCCGAAGCACGCAGAATACCACAAGTATGTCGATTGGCGGGTTAAGAATGGTTTCGGTGAAAAACCTAGTTGGCAACGATGAGTATCATCACTCAAACAAACGGATTCATAATCCCAACTCGGCCAATATGCTGGCCGTCGTTCAGATCTTCTGTGTACACAATATCGCATTGGGCAAGTTCTGCGGAGGCAATGATGTTTGCGTCATATATGTTGATCAAGTGCTTCTTGCACAATTCAACAGCTCGCACATGGCCTTCAAGCGTGAGCGGCACGACCTCACAGTATTCGATCGCTGACGACAGAGTTTCTTGCACGATAGGCCACTCGATCTTAAGTTTGTGTCGTGCAGCCCGCACAAATTCGTTCAACACTTGGACGCTGATTGTGTGCTCTTGGCGCAAAAGTTCTTCTGCTTTTGCGGCTTTTCTGGGATCAGGACCAACCAAATATACCAAGATGTTGGTGTCGAGAAAGAACTTAGTCCTCACGCGAGTTTGCCTCATCGCGATCAAACTTGTAATCAGCGGGCCACTTCACAGTTTTGCGAAACTCTGCCAGACGAAGAAGACGCTCCTCGCGCGTAATCTTTCTTGCGATCTTTACAGAGGGCTCCTCTCCCATCCCAGGAATTGTGTAGAGTTCATCTCCCTCTTGAATCTTAAGTTTGGCAACCAGATCAGCCGGCAGCCTCACAGCCAAGCTATTCCCCCATTTCGAAACTTTCATCACAACCTCCTCGGATATACATTCAACCCAAATGTATATCATCAAACAGCACAGGTGTAAACATGGGCAAGATCACAGGCTTCCTTGAAATCGACCGTCAGGAACGGAAATATACCCCGGCGGCGGATCGCATTCGTCATTACAATGAATTCACCATCCCGCTGGGCGATGACGGCACCAAAAAGCAGGCGGCGCGTTGCATGGACTGCGGCATCCCCTATTGCCACAACGGCTGCCCGGTCAACAACCAGATCCCTGATTGGAATGATCTGGTTTACAACAACCGTTGGGAGGAAGCCTCGCGCAACCTGCACTCCACCAACAACTTCCCGGAATTCACCGGACGCGTTTGCCCCGCACCTTGCGAAGCCTCCTGCACGCTGAACTTGGAAGATGTGCCAGTCACCATCAAGTCGATCGAATGCGCCATCGTCGACAAGGCCTGGGAAAATGGCTGGGTGAAGCCCATCATCGCTTCGGAAAAAACCGGCAAGAAAGTCGCCGTTATCGGTGGTGGACCGGCGGGTTTGGCTGCCGCACAACAGCTGGCACGTGCGGGCCACAATGTGCATCTGTTTGAGAAGAACGCCAAGGTCGGCGGCTTGATGCGCTATGGCATTCCTGATTTCAAAATGGAAAAACATTTGATTGACCGTCGCGTCGATCAAATGGAAGCCGAAGGTGTCACCTTCCATTACGGCGCTCACATTGGTGTGACGCAAGATGCCAAACAGCTCACAGACTCTTTCGACGCCGTGCTGATGTGCGCAGGTTCCGAAAAAGGCCGCGACTTGCCAATCCCCGGACGCGAACTTGCAGGCGTGCATTTCGCCATGGAATTCCTGCCGCAACAAAACCGCCGTGTGTCAAAAGAAAGCCCGCAAGACAATCACCCGATTTTGGCCAACGGCAAACACGTTGTTGTGGTGGGCGGTGGTGATACGGGGTCAGACTGCATCGGCACATCAATCCGCCAAGGTGCATTGTCAGTCACACAAATCGAAATCATGCCGGCCCCTCCTGAAAAGGAAAACAAAGAACTCACCTGGCCAAACTGGCCAATGAAAATGCGCACATCGTCATCACAGGGCGAAGGCGCCATTCGTGATTTCG
>JAYUQS010000136.1:0-10348 GCA_043756645.1 Hyphomicrobiales bacterium
GCAAAGGGCCAAAAGTGTGAGGCGATTGACGGCATTTTGGCTGAAGTTTCCAGCATCATCGAGGATTTTGGCGATACGTCAGGGTGTGATGCTGCAATCGTCTATGCTGGCCAAGCCGTCGAGCATTATGAAATCACGCGCTATGGTACGATGCGGGTCTGGGCAGTAGAACTCGGTTTGTCTGACATTGAAGCGGTTTTGACAACCATCCGTGATCAAGAGCGGGAGGCCGACGAAAAAATGACGGCTTTGGCTGAAGGCTCCTTTAATAGTGTGGCCAACGAACATGAGGAAACAGCGGGCGAACCGTCTCAACGCCGGGCCGCATAAGCCGAACTTGAGTTCACAAACAAAGTGCAACGTCCTGCTGGAATTTCCTCCTGCATGTGGCCAAAGGGACCTCATCCGTCCCGGGCTTCGCCCGCGCCACCTTCTCCACTGATGTGGAGAAGGGACGATATGATGGGAATTGTGCCTTCTCCAACGAAGTTGGAGAAGGTGCCCCAACAGGGCGGATGAGGTCCCTTTGGCCACATGCGATAGCCCTGCCTACGAAGCGAAAAATGGGGCCACTCTTTTGGCGGTTGGTACACTTCGGGAATTGGAACTTTCTCTCATACCAGCAGTTTTACAGGAACAGAAAACAGTGGAGAAAAACATGGATTGGGATCGGGTCAAAACAAACTGGAAAGCACATTCAGCAAGTGCAAAACAACAGTGGCAAATGCTGACTGACGGAGACCTTTCGACCATTGGGGGAGATCGCGACAAGCTCATGGTGTTCTTGCAGGACGCCAATGGATATGGAAAATCCCGCGCCGAATTTGAAGTTGAAGCGTGGAGACAAGGGCTCAGTGATAGCGCAACCCTTGTGGCAGTGAACAATGATGATGCATCTGACACAACGTCCTTCGATGCGGAGCGTCGATTGAAATCCGACCGGTCATTGGATTTTTGAGGCTTGGTTCCGTCAAAGTCAGCAAGGACGTTCTGATACCAATCAACACATGAATTGACACATTGTTCTTGGACCAAACTCCGCTGGAATTCCCTCCCCCTTGTGGGGAGGGTTAGGGTGGGGGTCGCTCAGACTGTTGAGATTGCAGGGAATTCTTGTTTCACTTCATGGGTCGGAGAGACCCCCACCCCGACCCTCCCCACAAGGGGGAGGGAGAAGAATGGGGCCACTCTTTTGGCGGTTGGTCTGACATAAAGCTCCCCACATTAAATTGTGCTCGGCTGAACTTTTCAGGATTTTGCGGCGTTTAAAGCGAGTGCAAGTTTCTCTATAAGTTCACGCTCCTGAAATGGTTTCTGCAACACAGGTATATGCTGCAGATTGGCGGGTATGCCCGCAATGCCGTAGCCAGTGGAAAAAACGAAAGGTCGTTTTTTCTCGGATAAAGTTTCCGCCAAACCAAATGATTGGATGCCATGCAAATTGACATCCAGCAAAACAACGTCCCATTCAACCATTTCGACCTTGCTTGTGGCTTCGGCCAAGCTTGCTGCGATCGCAACTATTTTGCAACCGATGTCTACCAATGCATCTTCAATGAATAATGAAATCAGTGGCTCGTCTTCGATGACAAGAACTCTGACACCTGCGAAAGTCGGTTGAGTAATCATGAGCGTTCCTCAGTCACTGTATTTTGGGTTGGAAAATGCTCCTGTATCATTCAAGGAAGCATTTATTAAACAGACAACACCGGTCTTTGCGAATTTGATTTGTACATTGCCGCCGAGGTCGCTTGCAAGACTGCGTTCAATCAGTTTCGTGCCAAAGCCTCTTGTGGCGGGTGCCATTACTGGCGGTCCACCCTTTTCGGCCCAGCGGAATTTCAGAACACGCTTGAGCTTTTCCCGCTCTAAAACATTCCAGGAAATCGTCACCTTGCCCTTGTCATTTGACAATGCACCGTATTTCACCGCATTGGTGCAGAGCTCGTGCAATACCATGGCGAAAGCCAGTGCCATTTGGGCAGACAGGCGCACATCTGGTCCACTCATCACAAAGTTGTCGTGTTTAAGTCCGTCATAGGGCATGACCGCGCGTTTCACGATGTCTGCCAATGGTGCGCTATCCCACTTTTCTTGGGTCAACACGTCGTGCGCTTTTGACAATGACATGAGCCTTGCATCAAAGCGGGTTTTGGCCTCTGCAAGACTTGGACTGGTGCGCAAGGTTTGCGACGCCATGGACTGGATGGTGGCCAATGTATTCTTCACCCGATGGTTCAGCTCATTCATGAGGAGGGCCTGGTGGTGTTCGTTCTGTTTGCGCTCAGTAATGTCGCGGGAGACTGACACAATACGAATACACTGACCGCGCGCATCGAGAACTGGTGTGACAACGACATCCCACCATTTGGCCGTCCCCTTGTCGGTCGGGCAAAACGCTTCGAAGCGAGTCTCCTTCCCAGATCTGGCCGCGTCAAGGGCGGTCACTACGGTTTGACGGGTTTCTTCTGGCCAATGGGAACTCCACTGTGAACCTACCCAAAGATTGAAATCGTCAATTTCCAATTGAATTTTGCCAAGTGTGTTCATAAATTCAAGCTCGCCAGTCGACGCCATTACTTTGACGCAGTCAGGGCTTGCCTCCAAAACACTTCGGCTGAACCTCTCGCTTGTTTCCAACGCCTCAGTCGCCAGTTTTCGCGCTGTCACATCGAATGCAATGGTGGCAGTTCGTAGTGGTTTTTGCTCGACATCCTCGATGAGATTGCCGGCCACTTGCACCCACACTGTACTACCGTCTTTGCGCCTATATCGCCTTTCAACGGAGTAACCGAATTCGCTATCAAGTTTGCGCCAAGCGCTTTGATGTTGTGCGTTATCATCTGGATGATTGAGATCATCAACCGTCATTGACAATAGCTCAGCTGCGCTATAGCCAGTGATGGCACTCATCGCGGCATTGACACGCAGCAGACGACGGTTGGCAGGATCAGATTGCGCCATGCCAACATCGCTGGCGGCAAATATTGCTGCGAGTTCCCGCTCACTTGCCCGCAAGGCCTCTTCGACGACTTTTTCTTCAGTAATATTGGCGGTGATGCCGATGAGTTCGGTGTGTCTGGTGTCGGGATCGACGATGGCTTGAGCGTGTTCCTCGAACCAGACGACCCTACCGTCACGTATGTGCCGGTAGTGGCTCAAGTATCGGCCATTGCTGGCGAGCGCCTGCTCCACTTTGGCGCGGTGTTGCTCCACATCATCAGGATGGATGAGCGCAAAACCTTGGCTGGCGTCTTGAATGGTGTTTTCTGGATTCAGTTCCAAGACGGCGACTGCATTCTGGCTTAATTCCACCAGACCACTTTGTGGATTAAAGCGCCACGCCGTCATACTCGCTGCGGTCAAGGCCAGATTCAACTGTGTATTGGTGTCTTGTAAATCTTTGGTGCGTTCCAACACGCGGGTTTCAAGCCCGGCATTGGACTCTTCCACCAAATGCAGTGCCCGCTTATATTGCAGTGACAATACGGCCACAACGAGAGATGAAACTGCAGCGACACCCAGAAATGTCTGCAGGCCGACAATTTTTTGCATCAACAACCCGGATTGACCAGCAAGCTCTCCCTCGTTGATTGCGACAAAAAATGCCTCTGTAATTGCAATCAACGCCAGCGCCACAGAAGCGCCTTTCAATTGAAACCGTGCCGATATCCATAGCAGCGGGGGCAACGTCAAATAAGGTGATGGAAGATAGGCCTTAAAGGCCAAAATACTGACAGTCAGCAGAGTGACAATGACTGCGACCACCTCCAAAGCACTTGGCCATGAAATCTTGGCGCGTTGGTGCCACGCATTCAAAGTGACAATCGTCAGAGGTCCCGAAACCAGAAGTCCTGTGCTATCCCCCAACCATACATGCGCCCAGCTTGTCCAAAACGGGTATTTCCCCAAAAACACATCCGTTGCAGCGATCACTGTAGCACTTACCATGGGTGCGACACCCGCACCCAGCACCACAAAGGCTGCGACCTCTTCAAGCGTTTCGAGACGAAATGGCATGTCGACGAAAAAGCGGATCAGGCCAGCGGCTGTCAGCGCCAGCAAGGCGTTGGCACTGAAATAGATCAATGCAGATGGAATGGAGTTGTGAAACCAGATGGCATTGCAAGTGATCTCGGCAATACATCCGGCCAAAATCCACCATGGCCAGCTGTATTTGGAGCTTAACAACAGGGTCGCGACGAAAATTCCTGCCGGCGGCCAAAATGAGATTGCGATCCCGGGTATCAAGGCCAGCCCTTGGCCAAAACCTGCAGCCAACACATAAAACACATAAAACACGCAGAGTTGGAAGACAGTGGGACGTGCATGCAAGACAGAATGAATGTTTTGCGTTAACGGCGAAGTGAAATTCGAATTGTTCAACATCATTCCTCTTAAGATATTAGTTGCCAAAAACAAAGCGGCTGGCTCCCACTCTGAATAAGTGTCGGCCAGCTGCTCGTGTCCGGACCCTGCATTCGGGGGTTAACGCTGGACCCGTGTCATCTTATTGTCGCGGTGTTCTCCGCCTTTTCGTGCTGCAAACCAAGCGACGGCGAGACCCATCATCAGTGTTACGGCGCTAAAGAATGCTGCAACAATGCCAGCCTTTCGTGCATCTTCCGCAGTCGTGCGGGACTGTGCCAAGACGTCACTCACCCGCTGCGTTGCCTCTGCCGCTGGAAGACCTGTTGATCTGGCAATGATCCCGGACAGATATGTCTGGTCAGTCTCAGATAGTGTAACGGCACCCGTCATGCCAACGATGCGTTGAGCTTCTTCACGGGTTGAGCGCATCGCATCATCCATTGGTTTTTCCGTGCGGAAAAGATCATCGACCGTGCGCGACAGAGTGGGAGAAGTAGAAATATTGGCAACGCCCGAAGCCAGCATGCCAAACATGACAACACCGATTAAAATGCTTGTCGCCCAAACCAATGCGCCATGAGCTGAATCCCGGAACGCGACTTCGTCAGTGTTCAAGTTTTGCCACGGACGACGCAGTCGGCCCGCAAAATATCCACCAAACGCAAACGATAGAAGTGGCACAAAAACTGTCCAGGCAATCATGATGATACCAAACAAAGTACCATTCATGCGCTCCGAGGGCCAAGGCGAAAGCAAGGACAAGCCCAAGCCTGAACCAAAAGCCAATAGAAGCGACGAAAGGGCCGCTGCAACAACTGCACCACCAAGTGCGCTGGACCAGTCCACATAGGAACCACTGCGGATTTCACTTTCGTCAGCCGTTGATGTGTAAGAACTGCGTTCAGGAGTCATTGAAACATTCGTCATCAGCGTAGGCCCAAAAAACCAAGAACAAACATCACGACGACAACCAGACCTACGATGTAGATGATACTGTTCATATTCAATCCTCCTATTGGGTGTGGGGCAGCCGTTTCCCGCTTGAAACGAGCCAAGTCATTTTCAGCGGTTTGCAAACTGCAAACTCACTCCACAACGGCGGATTTCTTGTTTGGTTCCCACGTCACATAAATTTAGTTCACTGTCGGATCGAGTGCTCAACTTAAACAGAGTCCAGATTTCCAAAACATGGAACAACTCTTGACGACGTGCGTTGTGTCGCTGTCCAGCCGAAAATTGCCCGGTCTGTTGCGAAAGTATAACACCCATGGAACAGCCAGAGCAAACCACCAACTACCCCAAGCATATTAGAAATTTGCTATTGGGCCTGTTCCTTTTGGCGGCAGGTGTGTTCCTTGATTTCGCGCAAGACTTTATTCTTCCTGTGCTTCTCGGTTTCTTTATTGCCATCACGTTTCGACCAGCCATAAGAGCACTGGCGCGCCGTCATGTGCCTGAATGGCTAGCCGCAAGTGGTTTCATCAGTCTCGTCCTCATGGGAGTTCTGATGTTTGCATATCTCCTCGCGGGGCCCGTTTCTTCTTTCATGCAAAATGCCCCACTCTATGCACAAACATTTGGTTCTAAACTGCAAGATCTGCAGGGTTCATTCAGTAAAATGATGCGGCTTGCCGAAAAAATGCAGGAGGCCGCCACACTGGATGGGGAGGTCGTGGTGCAGGAAGTTATCATTCGTGAAGGTCCGCCTCTGGCTTATCTCGGACAAATCACCGGCTATTCCATGAGTGTTGTGGCAACCATCATCCTCACTCTCGTCATCGCTGCTTTCTTGATGGCATCAGGTGACCTGTTTTACGCCAAACTTGTGCGCGTGCTTCCGACACTTCAAGATAAGAAAACAGCTTTGCGCATTGTTTATGATGTCGAGCGTGAAGTCTCGGCTTACTTGCTCATCGTCACTGTGATCAATGCGGTCTTGGGCGTGGCCGTGGCGTTATGTTTTTACGCGCTCGGCATGCCTACTCCTTTGCTATGGGGTGCACTGGCATTTGTGCTGAATTTCATTCCCTATGTCGGTGCGGTCACTGGCATTGGCATTGCTGCATTCATGGCCGTGGTGAGCTTTGATTCAATTGCCTACGCGGCTCTCGCACCGCTCAGCTATGCCGTCCTCAACGGTATTGAAAATCAATTTGTGTCACCACTGCTGTTAGGCCGCCGCTTGCAATTGAATTCTGTTGCAATTTTACTGGCACTGACGTTCTGGACATGGATATGGGGGATTGCGGGCACGATGGTTGCCGTGCCCATCTTGGTGGCCATCAAAGTATTTTGCGACCATCTCGACAGTCTGGCTGGCATTGGTGAATTCCTTTCCGAAAAATACCCGGAGGACACGCCAACACAGACGGAAGAGACCGCTATTTCAGTGTCGCCTGTCAAGCCATGAATGAATGGCCTGCATCATCTGGCTGCTTGCGAAAGGTTTATGAAGGGCCGGGATGCAAGGGTTGTGCAACCCCCAAAGCAACGATTTCCCCTCGCGAGAAGAACGTTGTATTTTCAGTTAGTGTTTTTGCCGGTGACTGCTGAAGGAAGGCAACAACGCCGCTAGCACCATGCCAACACCCAAGCCAACAGCGCCCATAACAATTGGCCGCTCTTCCATCATGTTGTAAACTGACTGTCCGCGAGACCTTAAATGAAGATCACTTGGAAGGTGTGGCAACGACCTGCCGGCCTTGGCACCTAACTTGGCGGCGCTGTCATAGGCACTTGATACAGCGTCTCTACCTTGATGATAGAGATTCGCGGCAAGGCCATCAGCTTTTGCGCCAGTCTTCTTGCCATTGGAGCGTGCCCGCACTTTCGGTTTAATGGAACCCTTCGACAATTTGCCCTTTTTGTTTTCAGAAGTGTTTTGCATGGTTGAGGTTGTCATTTTCTTCTCCTTCTCGAATTGCACGCGACAGGCGGAGTGGCCGCTTGCCTTGGCGTGTTAAAGAGCTTGGCTTCAAGTCTCCGTTTGTCAGCTGCCGCATCAACAGCAACAGACCTCCACCCACCACTAAAACGGCGATAGGGTTGCGTTTGGCTTCAAAGGTCATCCGATCAAGCAGCGTAAAATGTGGGTCTAAAGCGCCGACAATTTGATCAAGCAATCGCGCAGGACGAAATTCATCTGTCATGGCTGAAACTGACTGAGCGAACACCGCGCCACGGCGGTCGGCCTCAGCGCGCAGTTTTTCGTTTCTCATCATTCATCCCTCCTGGTCCAGTTGCGGCGATGCTCCACCAGCGTTTAAACACCGCCAGCAGGCCAAACTGTTTTGAAGACAAGTGCCAAATGCGCCAACTCGCCAACACCGCAACAATAATCAGTCCGAGCGAAAGCAATCCGGCAGCATTCGCCATGCCGCCAACGTAAGATGCGAGCACGGCGACAACGAAAACCGACAGCAAGATTAAAGCGGCAAACAGACAGCCAATGACGAGGGCTAAAAAACCCAATATCTCAACCAATCGCCTGCCATCGGAAGCCACTTCCGCCTGAGCGAGAGCAGCTTCTGCAGCAAGCCATGATCGTCCGTCCCGCGTTAAGCGATGCAGCGATGCGAACATCGAATCATCGGTTGGCTTTTCACGAGGCATTCGCAGCATCGTGTGATGGCGCTCTGCCATTTGCCTTTACCTTGGCTGTTGTACGTTTATTGGAGGCGGCTGATTTTGCCGTTCGTGATCGCGTCGTGCCTTTGGTGGCTTTCGATTTGGTGTTACGAAAGTCGATGCCACCATGCGTCAGCAATCGGGTGAAACCAAAACCGGCAGCAACCGCGAAAGCAATTGTCGCCATGGGGTGACGTCTTGCAAAGATGACGGCGTCATCCCCCATTTGTTCAATTGTATTGTCTTGAACATAGTCAGCCAGGCTTTCCATTTGATCGGCTGCGGCGTCAACATATGTCTGAATATTTGGACTGTCCGTCATTTCAACGGCGAAGTTGCGGGCAGCTCCTGCGAAAGAGATGATTTTTTCCGCGCCGGCTTCTTGGCGGCTGCGCAACAGACTGCCGGCAATGCCCATAATGTCACCGTAGAGAGCGCTGCCTGCACGACGGGCTGATCCCCGTGTTGAATTTTTCGTTGCTGTCGCAGTCTTTGCGCGACGTGTGGGTTTGCGGCTCATTGGGAGATCCTTTTCATGAATGAACTTATGATGATCCAACGCATGAAACTGGATTTGGTTCCAATGCGGAATATGCGGCGATTGTCGCAACAACGGCCGACTTGCCGTTACTCAATTTGTTTCTCGAACCCGCAAGGGCAAAAAAAGCCGCAACGTCAGTTGCGGCTTTTTATGTTAGACAAATGAGTCATCACTGAAGATAGGTACGGGTGGTGCGATCATAAGTCGGTGCAGCAGTAAACTGCTCCTTGGTGCCATCCACCACCAGCCGGACAGATGTCCCTTCTTTGTTCATTTCAATCGACGCCATTGAAACCGCGACATCCTTTTCACCCATGCCGAGAAAACCACCAACGCCTAAAACAACCGCCTGAATGCCGCCATTGGTGGTCAGGATGAGGTCGTTGACTTCGCCAATGTCATCACCGGCGCGCGAATAGACCCGCTTACCGATGAAGTCCGTTGCACTCATCACTGTTGCACCGGCAAAAGATTCTGGCGGTACAATCATGGTGTTTGCCATTGGGGCAGTTGTGGCATTGGCATCAGGTGCGGCAGTGACGCTGTCTCCCGTGCCAACCTTCATGCCATCAGGGCATTTCATCTTGTCGATGGTTTCAGTTCCATCGGCGTTCTTCATCATACAAGCAGGATCAACCCCTGCTGCGGTTTGAGCGAAGGACGCCGTTGACAACATCAACATGCCAGCGACACTGGCGTAGCTCAAAAACTTATTCTGCATAACTTGCACTCCTGTGATGTGCCAAAACTGACACTAAAGTCGAGAACGAAGACTGCTTGAAATTGTTCCGACGATAGAATTTTTCAATCTACATTTTGAGCATTGCCAATCCTCATTTCTACGAGCAGAGGAACCAATCACAGCTCGATACGTTTCACCCCCACAAATTTGAATTGGAGACCGCTATGAGTTGGAACAACGTCGAACAAAATTGGAATACCGAACGAAGCAAGTTAAAAGTCGAATGGGGTAAATTAACCGACGACGACATTGAAGTGATTGATGAACGAAGACCCCAACTTGAAGCGCTTCTGCAGAAATATTATGGCTACGACCCGTTAAAAGCACGGTCTGAGGTAGACATCTGGTTGCGGCAGTTTTAAATTTTTCGGGACGTATGTGCGCCCCGAAATCCAAGACCGACGGAACGCATTGCCGATGACGGCGTTAGGTATTCAGTGGTGTTTGAAATCAAACACACTTTGACTCCGGGCCATGTCCCGCGATCTTTAACCCACCCGCGAACTTTAACCCAAAGGATTTCATTATGTTGAACAAATCATCGAAGACCATTGCCGTTGCCTTGATTTCGGCAGCCGCTCTTACCGCCGCCTCATTCCCTGCATCAGCCCGCAGCGCTTCCTATTGCCGTGACCTCGTACAAAGCGAAAGTCGTCATGAAGGCTTCAACCCCGTATTGCTTCTGCCGCTCGCACTCGTTGGCGCAGGCGCCGGTGCAGTTGTCGGTCTTGCCGTCGGCGGACTAAGCGTTGCAACCGGAGCAGCCGTGGGCGCTGGCTCAGGCGCTGGTTTTGGTTTGCTGCACGGCACGGCACATGACGGCGGCAAAGGTTACAAAAACACCCAAGCCTACAAAGATTGTCGCGCCGAATAAGATGATCCGTTTTCCCGGCGGAGCACTATGCTTCGCCGGTGAAGCGTGGACAAAGGCCTGCTTCGCCGACACCGACTAAACCACCACGTGACCCCACGTCGTTTTCCTGATGTGCTCAAAACTGTTGTTGGGGATCGTCGGTTGCTGAGGCGCAATTCCGGAGTGTAGCGAGATATAGCGAAACCACCGCGCG
>JAYUQS010000137.1:0-10300 GCA_043756645.1 Hyphomicrobiales bacterium
GGGTTCGCTACAGCGCCGCGAAATGCCAATTCCCGGAGACGTGGGTGAGTGGCTGAAACCAACGCTTTGCTAAAGCGTCATACGGGAAACTGTATCGAGGGTTCGAATCCCTCCGTCTCCGCCACCCCCTCTTAACATAAGGCCCCCCGTGACGGCCCCTTCCTCTGAGTTTGAAATTTTCTGTGTGGCAACGCCTGGTTTGGAGGCCATGCTTTTGGCTGAGATGCAGGCCTTAAGCTTTCAAGATGCCAAGCAAGTCGTTGGCGGCGTGACAGCTATTGGTGATTGGCTGGAAGTATGGCGGGCCAATTTGCAGGTTCGCGGTGCGGGGCGGGTGTTGGTGCGCATCGGGTCATTTCACGTCGGGCATTTGGCACAGCTTGATAAACTGTCACGAAAATTTCCGTGGTTTCAGTTCTTGCGGAAGGATGTACCTGTCCGCGTTGAAGCCACATGCCGCAAGTCGCGCATCTATCATGCAGGTGCCGTGGTGCAGCGCATTGAAACGGCAATACGCGAAGAACGCGGCGTAGAGATTTCCGACGAAGCGGAGGTCTGCATCAAGGCCCGACTTGAAAATGACCTCTGTACACTGAGCATCGATACGTCTGGCGGCATGTTGCACAAGCGCGGCCACAAGGAAGCCATCGCTAAAGCACCTTTACGCGAAACCATCGCCTCCCTCGTTCTGCGCGCCGCAGGGTTTACAGGTGACGAAGCGGTGCTTGATCCCATGTGCGGCTCCGGCACCTTTGTGATTGAAGCTGCAGAAATGGCCGCAGGTTTAAACCCCGGTCGCAGTCGCAGTTTTGCGTTTGAACAGTTGAAGAGTTTCGACTTAGCTCAATGGGCAGCGATGCAGCAAAATGTTGCGAAAACGCCCAGTGCGAAGTTCTTTGGCAGCGACCGCGACGCAGGCGCAATTACGTCTTCTCTTGCCAATGCCAAGCGGGCAGGGGTTGAGAACTTTATCGCATTCAAACACGCCAGCATCAGCGATTTGCAACGCCCCGATTGCGCGCCGGGCCTCGTCATCGTCAACCCGCCTTATGGCACCCGCATCGGTGACAAACGCCCGCTGTTTGATTTGCATGCTGCATTTGGAAAAGTCATGCGCGAACGATTCCAAGGCTGGCGAGTGGCGATGATTACAACCGATCCGGCTTTGGCCAAAGCCACGACATTGCCTTTCAAAAAGCCGGGCCCGAATATCAATCACGGTGGCTTGCCGGTGAAATTGTTTTTGTCACCGGTATTGAGATAAATTTGAATTGATGATGCGACGACCCAAAAGGGACCTCATCCGTCTCGCGCCAAGGCGCGATCCACCGTCTCCACGTGCCGTGGAGAAGGGACAGTTTAATTTTTGCAGTCCCTTCTCCATTGAAAATGGAGAAGGTGGATTGCGCAAAGCGCAAGACGGATGAGGTCCCTTAGGCCACATTCAACGACTAAGCCGGGCACGTGTGCTTTGGCCCGCCCGGCAATCTGCCTCCGGCATTGCCTTGCAGTTCAGGATTGGGTTCATAACCCGGTCCAACGACCAGCGGCGCGTCCGGCATGATGCTTTGATCCAGCGATGATTCAATTGACGATGATACCGTTTGTAAGGTTGCGCCATTTGCATCGAAGAGCGTGACGTCAAAGGCATATCGCTTGCCCTTTTTAATGCACAGTAAAGTGGGGCTTTCGACAGCAACTTTGCCTGCAACCGTCCGGACCACTTCCGCAACTCTGATCCTTGTCCCGCCGGCAGGATTATCAAACACGGCTTCGATGCGTGCGCCATTTGGTAAAGGCTTCAAGATATTTAACGATACCACATAGGTTGCCGTCGCCACGCGCGGATTAAAAACAAACATGCGCCCCGCAAGCTCAACATAGCCACTGCGGCTATCATCTTTGCACCCGGCCAGTGAAAGGCCCGCAACGATAAGCGCACCGGCGGATCTCATAAGAATTCTCATGGCAAAACACCTTTTGTGGCTATAGTTGTTCCGAATTTTAACACCATTTCAGCGTGAGAGTAAGCTTGTCCTATCTTCATCAGCTCCTCGCCAATGGACTGCACAATGGTTTTCTGTATGCCTTGCTGGCTTATAGCTATGTTTTACTTCACCAAGTGGTTCCAAAACCGAACCTCGCGCATGGTGCTTTTTTTGCGTTGTCGGGCCAGGTTTTCGTGCTGGGTGTTACCTTTGCCTATAATGCCCTGATTTTCACTTTTGCTGCGTCCCTCGGCTTCGGCCTTGCCGCATCTGTATTTATTTCGCTGATTGCCGTCAGTGTTTTTGCAGTTTTGATTGTACCGCGCTTTGCGGCGCTCACGCCCAATATGATGATCGTGAGCACGCTGGCACTTGCCATCGTTTTGATGGAAGCTGTGCGGATTGGCTCAAGCGGGCGGGATTTGTGGTTGCCGCCTTTCGGGTCCTCATCTGTGCCATTGGGTTTGGGTGCCAGTATCACCCGTGTTCAGCTCTTCAATATCATCGTGATCGTCACCTTGCTTTTAAGTGTGGAAATCATTCTGCTCTACACCTCCGCAGGCCGCACCATTCGCGCTGTCAGCCAGGATAAATACGCAGCATCTCTGTGCGGCATTGACGTCAATAAGACCATCATCCTCACGGCAACATCCTCAGCCGTCATCGCCTTGATTGGCGGAATTTTGGCGCTGCTCTATTTCGGCAACATGTCGTTTGGTTCCGGGCTCACCTATGGTTTGAAGGTGTTGTTTATTGCAGCAGCAGGCGGCTTTTCAACGCCGCGCATGGCGGCAATTGCGGCCTTCTGTTTTGGTGAGGCAGAAGCATTGTGGGATGGCTATTTGCCTATCATGTGGCGCGAAGCATTTTTCTTCGCGGGCCTTTCGGTGTTGCTGATTTTGCGGGGGCGGGAATAAGAATTACCCTTCTCAACCAAAGGACCTCATCCGTCTTGCGCTTTGCGCAATCCACCTTCTCCATTTTCAATGGAGAAGGGACAATTCAATTTTTTTGTCGTCCCTTCTCCACGGCACGTGGAGAAGGTGGATTGCGCAAAGCGCAAGACGGATGAGGTCCCTTCCTTCACTGCGCTCCAATCAACCGCTCCACCAGCGGCTTCATCAAATCACCTTCCACATTCGCGAATGCAAAGCGTAAATAATCTTCCTGTCCGGGCCCGAACATCACGCCGGGCAAACACAGCACATCATGTTGCTGCGCCAATCGCATAGCCACCGGCTTTGACATTTCCCCGCGAAATGGATGCTTCACATAAGCAAAGTAAGCGCCGGACGACCCCACTTCGAATTTCAAATCAGGATGTGAGAATGCAGATCGAATAGCCGCCAATCGCCCAGCCATCACGTCCAGCTTGCCACGTTTCCATCCCGTCAATTCGCGTAACGCAAACACCACTCCGCATTGCGTGATGTGGGGTGGGCAGATGGTCATGCAGTCCAAAATCTTGGCGGCCTCGGCCAATATTTTTTCACCGCTGATCATCGAACCCAAGCGATAACCTGCCAAGGCATAGACCTTGGAAAAACTATAAAGCTGAATCAAAGTCTCCGCCCAATCGTCACGTTGAAACAGATCATGCGATGGCGCTGCATCAGGGCGGAAATCTTTGTAGGTTTCATCCAAAATCAACGCCAAACCCTTGCGTTGCGCCAATTTGAAAAACCCGTGAATCACCGCCGGTGGATAGATGGCACCCGTAGGGTTGTTTGGCGTACACAACACGATTGCCCGTGTGCGCGACGTGATTGCTTTTTCAGCCTCTTCAACATCAGGATAATTTCGCCCCTCAGCAAAAGCCGGAATGGATTGAATGCCAATGCCCAGCATCTTCAACCACATTTGATGGTTGAAATACCAAGGTGTCGGTATCACCACATTGTCACCCGCTTCCGCCACTGCCATCACGGCTGCCGCAAAGGCTTGATTGCAGCCCGTCGTAATCGCCACTTGCGACGGCGCAATGTGAGCGGCGTAATCAGCACCCATTGTGGTTGCGTGTACGGCGCGTAGAGCTTCAATGCCGTAGATATTGGTGTAACCACCCATGCCGTCCGTCATCGCCAATCGTGCAAATTTAGCCTGCAACGCGGGCGCAGGTGGATAGCTTGGCACGGCTTGGCACAGGTTCAAAAACATACGGTTGCTGGCCAGCGGTTTCACCCAACTCATGGCCTCGGCAATGGGAGGGGCTTCGACCGAAGCGATCGTAGGTGACAAATGAAAATTCATGTTCGTGATCTGACTTTTAAGACTTGAATGAAAGAGCTTCCAAGGCGATAAACTTGCCATGGAACCACAATCAATAGAAGCCTTACTTGGTGCGCGCGGTGCATGGCTGAAAGGCGATACCGGCGACCAGGAAGAGGCTTTGTCGCGTAAAGCGCTGACCTGCATGATCGCCGACCATTACAACACCTTCGAAGAAGTGCGCGACCGCATTTTCCGCGCCACCGAAAGCTTCATGAAGCATGTGGAAATTGTTCCGGAGACTATAACTGCACAAGGGCATGAACTTGTCGCTGCTTTGCTGAAATACAAAGTCGTTGTTTTGGAAGAACATGGCCACGAGATTTGTGAAGTGGCAGGCAGGCGGTATTTGTCTGGCGGCTGGCTGGAAGAACTGGCGTGGCTCGGTGCCATGGACGCCGGTGCTGATGAAGCGTTTTATGGTCAGGTCATTGGCTGGACGGTCAAGGGTTTTACCGGCGAAAATGAAATTGACTTGATCATGCGTAAAAATGACCGCTTGGGTTTCGTCTCTTGCAAGGCGCTGCGTTCCAAATTGGATATGCAGGACCGTAAACAACGCAACCGCTTGATGGATGCAGTGCACGAGGCTGACAATTTGGCTGATCATTTTGGTCGCCACGGTGAATGTGTGGCCGTGTTGGTGACGACTGATTTGCATGATGAAATCAAAGGTGTGCCGCGTTATAATGCGCTGATGGGAAAAGCTGCCGTTTTAGATGTCAGGCTGATCCCACTGGAACAACTTAATTACAATAGACTTGTCGCGGTTTTGGCGGGAATGTGGGTGGAGCTAGCATGACAAAAGCAATTCGATTCAATGAAGCCGGCGGGCCAGACGTGTTGCGCATGGAAACCGTGTCCTTGGCTGCACCGGCAGCGGGCGAGGTCCGGGTGCGCCACAGCGCAATTGGCCTGAACTATATCGACACCTATCATCGCTCAGGCTTGTATCCGGTGCCTCTGCCGTCGGGCATTGGGCTTGAAGCGGCAGGCGTGGTGGACGACGTCGGGCAGGGTGTTACTACACTGAGACCAGGAGACCGCGTGGCTTACGGCACAGGCGCTTTGGGCGCTTATGCCGAGGCACGAAACTTCCCGGCCAACCGCTTGATCAAACTGCCTGATACGATTGCCGACGACACAGCAGCCGGCATGATGCTGAAAGGCATGACGGCGCGTTATTTGTTGCGCGCCACCTATGTGGTGAAGCCGGGTGATACGATTTTGATGCATGCTGCAGCGGGCGGTGTTGGTTTGCTGCTCACGCAATGGGCCAAGGCTTTGGGGGCGCGGGTTATTGGCACCGTTGGCAGTGCGGAGAAAATGAACATCGCGCGTGAGCACGGCTGTGATGTGGTGATCAACAGTTCTGAGGAAGATGTGGTCAAGCGCGTGCGCGACGAAACCGGAGGCAAGGGTGTGCCGGTGGTCTATGATGGCGTGGGGCAGGCGACCTTGATGACGTCGCTGGACTGCTTGCAACCGCGCGGGCTTCTGGTCAGTTTCGGCAATGCGTCAGGTCCGGTCAAGAATTTTGATATCGGTATGCTGGCGGCAAAGGGCTCACTCTATATCACGCGCCCCACACTGTTCAGCTACACCGCAACCGACGAAGACTTCCGCGTGACAGCCCAAGACGTGGTCGATGTGGTGGCGTCAGGCAAAGTGAAAGTACGGGTCAACCAACGCTATGCATTGGCCGATGCCGCAAAAGCACACGAGGATTTATCAGGAAGGAAGACGACGGGGACAACGGTGTTGGTGCCTTAAGAAGGGGCCCCCTCAGCCCTTCGGGCAGCTCCCCCAGCAAAGCTGAGGGAGCGTCATGATTTTCAAGTTCAAATGGATTTTATGTCGCGCTCCACCAACTTGTTGGGGGAGCTGCCCGAAGGGCTGAGGGGGTCCCTTCCTCAAACCCCGCCACACTCATCAACACTTTTGCCCGCCAGTGCCGCCCAATCGCCGGAGCAGTTGGCGTTGGCGCAATAGAAACTTGCAAGCGCTGTTGCTGGAATTGCATGGGCTAAATTGATTGATCGGCCTGACGCATCAGACAAGGTGCTGACCACCATGCCAATCAGTTTGCCCTTGCCATCAAACAAAGGCCCGCCCGATTCGCCTTTTTGTGTGCTCATGCGCAACACCAAAGCATCAGGGTAGCCAAACTTGCCATAGGCAACCGCACGGCCGAAATGTTTTGATTCGAACGCGCCAACGCGGGCCAAATCACCTTGCGAATGCGGGCGGCCCAGGGTGTAGACGAGGTCGCCCTTGGCCACACAGCCGGGGGCCGATGGTGAAACTGACTTTCCGGAGAAACCACGCAGCTTGATAATGGCCATGTCATTGTCAGGCCGCACCGCCAACACGGTGCCGGAGTAAATCCGTCCGTTTGAGGCGCGGGCGGACACGCTGTTGCCTTTGGTCAAAGCCACGTGGGCCGCTGTCATTACAATGCCTGAGCCGTCAACCAGATAACCACTGCCGGAGGTGACAGCTTGTCCTCCCTCACCACGGCTTTGCGAGTCAGACGGGTCTTTGCGGGAAATGGTAAGCGTCACATAAGTCGGACCGGTGGATGGCAGCAAATGCGAAACCGAAACCGATGCGCCAGCGCCTGATGTCGGCACAGCATTCTGCTCCACCGAAATCGAACGGCTCTCAAGCTCCAACCCCGGCCCACCATCAGCGGCACAGGCGGTGAGCAAAGCACAAGCAGAAACAGCAGCAAAAATTCGCATCATCATGGGCCGTAGATAGCAATGAAATATCACAACAACAAGGCGAGTTGTATGCCACAAAGCCGTCATTCCGGCGCATGCCGGAATCTTTGTGACGTCTCGGGTGGGCGTACAAACAAAAACGGCCCGCCGAAGCGGGCCGTTCTGTTATTCAACTTTGGGAGGACCTTAGAACGGGTCATGAGAAATCCGGATAGCTGAACCCTGCCTCTGCCAAAGCATTTTTGATTGGGCCCAAATGTTTATCGTAGACTTTCCAGCGGCCAATCGACTTTGTATAGACCGGATTTCGAACTTGGTCTTTGCTGAATGTCCGCACCGATTTGTCGCTTTTGTAGAATTCCAAAACGCCGTCTTCCCAAGGCAACCCAACAAATTCCAAAAGGGCGCGTGCATGCTTTTCAGGTTCGAGCGCCAACTCCTCGTAATGAAGTGTATAAATTTGATCAGGAAAAAGAGTTTTCCAATGCGCCATCAAGCGTTCATGGAAAAGAAATTCTTTGACGTACTCAACTTGATCAAACACATAACCGTGGGACTGGTTCAAGGGATTTTGATAAGAGGAAATAAAAGAATCTAGCGGATTCCGGCGGATATGAATGAACCGGGCAGACGGAAACAATGTCTTGATGAATCCGGCATACATGAAGTTGTGTGGCAGTTTTTCAACGATCAGATCGGGTTTCCGCCCGACAATTTCCAACATGATGTGAAATGTATCATCTGAAAGTTTGGCCAATTCGGCCTGCCAATCAACTTGGCTCAGGTTCTCTTTTTTTGCCTGCTCGAAACGTTGGTCACGGACATATGATTCGAGTCTTTTCCATCGCCCAAATTCTCCAATGCCCGCTGCCTGACTGTGTGTAGCAATAATTTGTTCAGTCAACGTTGTGCCGGATCGTGGCATGCCGCAAATAATGGCCAAATTTTTCGACGCTGGCGGGAGGTCGCGCAGCAGTGAGCAAGTCTCCGCTGTGTAAAACGTGCTAAGCTTAGAGAACACATCTACGTGATTGCGTAGCCGCCAGTTTTCCAAACGCGAGTACTTGCGTGCACCCGCCCAAGCTAAGAATGCTTGGTCATATTCTCCAGCCAGCTCGTAGAGCTTGCCTTTCGCAAGAAGCAAATGAGCGCGATCATTTGCAGTAATATTCTTTTGAGCAAGTGCCTTGTTGACGGCTCGCCATATCTCGGACTGTGCGTCGACTTTAGCATCAAAGGCCTCAAGCGAAACTGCATAGTTGCGAAAATGATTGTTTGACTGTGCGATTTTGCGATAAAGACTGATTGCAAGTTCATTCTTGTTGGATGTTCGCGCCGCAGACGCCATTGCCATTATGATTTCAGGGCGCAGTTCTGGCGGAGGTTCACACTTCAACGCAGTTTGATAGTTTTCCAAAGCCTCATTTGCTAGCCCCATACTGTCCAAGCATTGTCCCAGTATATGGTAGGCGGTAAAATTATCAGCATTGAGTTTGATTACCTTTCGACACACAGGCACCGCCAATTCAGGAAGCTGAAGTTGGAAATAAAGTATTGCCAGCAGCAAAACATATTGAAAGTTATCCGGCGCCAGCCGCGTGGCCATCAAAGCGTGGGTGAGCGTTTCCTCGGAGGGTGGGTTTTCTTCTGCGTTGGCAGCGAGTAAATGATGGGCTTCTGCGACTGTTGGAAAATTCTTGACGAGCTGGCGGAAAGCACGATCCGCAAAAGCTGGATTCGACTTGAGCAGGTCCAGGCATTTTTTCTTTTCGCTCGCAAATGCATCGCGCACGCGATTGTCGATAATCTGTGTCGTCACGTGAGTGCCTCCCTAAACTAAACGGCCCGCCGAAGCGGGCCGTTCCGTTATTCAGGTTTAAGCTAAGATTAGAAGCGCCATACTGCTATAGCTGCTGCTACAGTTGCTTTGTCTGAAGTGCGAGCTGCAGCAAGTACACCTGTTGCATCCAGATCCACAACAATATTTGTAGATTTTCCGTACGAAGCTTCAAGACCCAACGTCAGCTGTGACACTGGTGTGTAGTACAATCCACCGGCAACGGTGTATTTGCTGCCTGAAGCACCCGAGTAGTCGGTGTAAGCGCCGCCAAATTCAGCCGATACTGCGTCTGAAAGTGTGAAGCCCAAGAACATCGAAGCCTTGGCATAACGATCATGGTTGCCATCGAGATGGTTATCTTCACCCACACCTACGGCTAAGCCGAGGTTGGCAATGTCGCCGAGGCCCATGCTGGCACCGACGTTAACGGTCCAAGCCGCATCGTCCATGACGGAGGCAGCAGTGTAACCATCGTCAGCACCACCATCCCAATAACCAGCGTTCAAGTCGAAGCCGATGGTATCGCCAGCATACTTCATTTCACCAGCTACGCCGAAACCATTCGGTGAGTTGTCTGGATCAACAAAACCTTCATCTTCCAGCGCAACTGCGAAGGAGATTGGGCCAGAAGCATAGCTCAAACGGATCTGCGTTGGGTCACCATGACCAAATGCACCGCCTGTGTTGATGTAAGCACATGAGCAACGGTTGTCGAAAGCGTTGCTGGAATTCGCCAGCGAACCATCAACACCACCACCGAGCGTCAGCTCAGGAGTCATTTTCCACCAGCCCCAATAGCCATCTGTAGCTACTTGAGAGTCATGTGAGCGGTTAACACCGCCACGGGCTTCAACTGAACCAAGGAAGGCAACGCGAACGCCAACTTCACCAATTGCAGTGTCAGTGGTGCCAACAACCTTGATGCCAGCACGGGAAACAACATCCAAAGTCTTGGACGATGCCGGATCGCGAGTTGTAGATGTCGTACCAGCGGCGTTGATTTCAACGTCAGGAGTCACAACACCAGTTGCGAAAACGACTACGTTTGAGCTTGAGCTGGAACTATCATAAACAATACCAGCGCGCACGAAGCCAGACCACTGAATGTTGGTCGAAGCTGGAACGTCGGCGGTTGGAAGAATGCCGATGTTCGTGGCCTTCTTGCCGTAGTCCTTGTCAATGTCGAGGCTTGGAATGATGATTGCATCAGATTCCGAAACCGACAACAATTGATATCCAGCTGGAACAGAAGCTGTCGATTCAAGCGAAGCGATGCGGCTGTTCAGTGCTTCGATCTGAGCCTTCAAGTCTGCGAGATCATTAGCTTGAGCGCTAACCGACACTGCAGCGACTGCTGCTGTACCGAGAAGTGCGAGTTTAAATACGTTCATTTGTATTCTCCCAATCTTTGGAGTTGGATGAGCCCCCCGATCCCCTGCATGTTGAAGGGAAGGCAATGTGGCATTTGATTCACCACA
>JAYUQS010000138.1:0-29035 GCA_043756645.1 Hyphomicrobiales bacterium
TTCCGTGGCTGACCTGACGCCCAATCACTTGCGCTACATCAAAGATTTTATGCCGATCCTGATGCTGGACCGCAAAGCTGTGAAGTTGCGATTGGGAAAACGTTTTGTCGATGAGTGGTCATTGGCAACGCGCTGGGCGCTCGATCAGATCTCACCTTTTGAGCAAGTGCGCGTGTTGGACCCTCAACCTTATACTCATTTGTTGAAAGATGCCGCTTCAGCCTTGAAGAGATTCTATCCTGCTTTTGCCAACATGCGCATGGAAGAGTCATGGGCTGGCATGATTGACGCCACGCCGGACGCGGTGCCGGTGATCGACAAGATTGATGCGATACCCGGGCTGTTTATGGCCTCGGGATTTTCTGGCCATGGTTTTGGACTGGGACCAGGGGCGGGCCAGCTCATGGCTGAGATTGTAACCAATCAGAAACCATGTGTTGATCCATCGCCATTCCGGTTTTCGCGATTCAGCGATGGCACTGTGTTAAAGCCAATGTCCGGGCTTTAAGCCGCTCTCGACATTTCCATGGCGCGTTCCACCGTGTCGAGCAATTCCTGTGGTTGCACGGGCTTGCGCATGAATTCAAACACTTTGAGGCCCATGGCGCGCAACTGCGTGGCGCGTTCCACGTCTGCCGTCACCAACACGAAATTGGCTTTTGAACCCATGGCTTGCATGGTTTCCACCACATCCAAGCCATTTTTGAGTGAGCCCAGACGAAAATCGAAAAGCCCTACCGTGAAAGAACGGTCAACAGCAAATTCAACCGCACTTTCAGGATCGGCAAAGCCTTTGACCTTGTAACCAGAGTCGGCCAATAATTCGGCAACGCTGGTGAGCAAATCGACATCATCATCCAGAACCATTACGTCGACATGTGCATTTGACATTTTTGCCACCCATTCTTTTTATGTGAATGAGGTTGTAACAGAACTGCCTTGCGTTCACTTTAAGCGATAGATTCAAATTTTATCGAGTTCAGGAATGAATGGCGCGGCCTGCGACGGCCATTGCAGCTTCTTTAACGGCTTCCGCCAATGTTGGGTGTGCGTGCGTCGTGCGGGCCAAATCTTCGGCTGAGCCGCCAAATTCCATCAACACTGCAACCTCGTGGATTAACTCGCCGGCTTGTGGACCAATAATATGTGCGCCAAGCACTTTATCTGTTTTGGCGTCGGCCAGAATTTTCACAAAACCATCGGTGGTTTGATTGGCCTTGGCGCGACCATTGGCGATGAATAAAAATTTGCCCGTCTTGTAAGCGACGCCAGCGGCCTTGAGTTCATCCTCGGTTTTGCCGACTGAAGCGAGTTCGGGGGACGTATAAACCACGCCAGGGATGACATCATAATTGACGTGGCCTGCTTGCCCCACAAGAATTTCCGCGAGTGCCACACCTTCATCTTCAGCCTTGTGAGCCAGCATGGGCCCGCGGATCACGTCGCCGATGGCGTAAATGCCTTTGACGTTGGTTTGGAAATGATCATCGACGATCACGCGGCCTCGTTCGTCTAAGGCAATGCCTGCATCCTTCGCACCTAAGCCTTCGGTATAAGCGGTGCGGCCAATGGCGACGAGGACGACGTCGGATTTCTGTTCTTCCGCAGTGCCACCCGCTGAGGGTTCAACTGTCAGGGTAACACCGGACTTTGCGGCTTTGGCTGCAGTGACTTTGTGGCTGAGCTTGAAGGTAAAGCCCTGCTTTTCGAGCAAGCGTTGAAACGCTTTCGCCGCGTCCAAATCCATACCCGGCAGAATGCGGTCAAGATATTCAACCACGGTCACGTGTGTGCCAAGGCGGGCATAGACCGAGCCCAATTCTAACCCGATCACGCCAGCCCCAATCACAGTCATGGCGGCGGGGATTTTATCCAGCGTCAGCGCACCAGTGGAGCTGACGATTTGTTTTTCATCCACCTCAACGCCGCGCAATTTAGCGGAGTCAGAGCCTGTGGCAATGACGATGGACTTGGCTTCATGCACCGTGCCATCAACCTCAACTTTGCCAGAGCCCAAAATTTTCGCCGTGCCCCTGACAACATCAATTTTGTTCTTCTTGAACAGGAAATCGATGCCCTTGGTGTTGCCGTCAATCGCTTCCTGCTTGAATTTCATCATCTGGGTGTAATCAACTTTGGTGTCGTTGATCAGGCCCATCTTAGCGAAGGCGTGTTTCGACTCGTAGAGAAGTTCCGTTGCATGCAGCAAGGCTTTCGAGGGTATACAACCCACATTCAAGCACGTCCCGCCATGTGATGCGCGTTTTTCAATGACAAGGGTTTTCAAGCCGAGCTGTGCTGCACGAATGGCGCAGACATAGCCGCCGGGGCCGGTGCCGATAATGATGAGATCGTGGGACATAATCGCTTTCCTCGGAAACGTCATCCCGGCGAAAGCCGGGATCTTTCGGAATACATTTGAAACAGATTCCGGCTTTCGCCGGAATGACGATATTGGCTAGAGATCGAGTAACGCCCGCTGTGGATCTTCCAGACCTTCCTTGATACGCACCAAGAACGTCACGGCTTCCTTGCCGTCCACGATACGGTGGTCATAGCTCAACGCCAGATACATCATCGGGCGGATCACCACTTGGCCGTTGACCGCGATGGGGCGGTCCTGGATTTTGTGCATGCCCAAAATGCCCGATTGCGGCGCGTTCAAAATCGGCGTCGACATCAGCGAGCCGTAAATGCCGCCGTTTGAAATGGTGAAAGTACCGCCTTGCATGTCGGCAATGGTCAACTGTCCGTCGCGGGCTTTCTTGCCGTAGCCTGCGATGGTTTGTTCGATGCCGGCAAAGCTCAGCATATCGGCATTGCGCACCACGGGCACGACGAGGCCCTTGTCGGTGCCGACGGCGACGCCGACGTGGTAGTAGTTTTTATAAACAATATCTTCACCGTCAACTTCAGCATTGACAGCGGGCACGTCTTTCAAAGCCTGAATTGCGGCTTTCACAAAGAAGCTCATGAAGCCCAGCTTGGTGCCGTGCTTTTTTTCAAACGTGTCTTTGTATTGATTGCGCAACGCCATCACGGCCGTCATATCCACCTCGTTGAATGTGGTGAGCATAGCGGCGGTGTTTTGTGCGTCCTTCAAACGCTTGGCAATCGTGGCGCGTAGACGCGTCATCTTCACACGCTCTTCGGTTCCTTGTGGGGCGGCTGTTGCAGGCCCCACCCCTTCCCCTCCCCGCAGGGCGGGTAGGGGTGAAGGAACTACCGGTTTTTCCAAATGCGTGATCACATCGCCCTTGGTGATGCGACCATCTTTGCCGGAGCCTGCAACATCAGCGGGGTTGATTTGATTTTCAACCATGGCTTTGCGAACGGCAGGTGAGAGGGTTTGCTCGGTTGGCTTTGCAGCTGGTGCTGATGTTGGTGCGGCCTCTGCTTTTTTTGGAGCAGTTGCACCGGCCTCACCTTCAGCAATCGTACCCAACAAAGCACCAATGGTGACTGTGGTGCCTGCAAGGGCCACAATCTTTTCCAGCTTGCCGGACGCAGGCGCTGGCACTTCAACCGTGACCTTATCGGTTTCGAGTTCCACCAGTGGTTCATCGGCCTTGACGAAGTCACCTTCATTTTTAAACCACTTGCCAATGGTGGCTTCGACGACACTTTCGCCGAGGGTTGGAACTTTAATATCTTTGCTCATGGGTATGGTCGCCTTTTAACTTCTGTTCTTCTCCCTCCCCCTTGTGGGGAGGGGAATTCTTCTCTTAAGCCAAAGCCTCATCGAGGAAGGCTTTCAACTCTTTTAAATGCCTGCTCATCAAGCCCGTCGCTGTCGATGCTGAAGCCGGACGGCCCACATAGCGGGGACGTGAATTCTTGGCTTTGATAAAGTCGAGTACGCGTTCAATACCGGGCTGCACGAAACTCCAAGCCCCCATGTTCATGGGCTCTTCCTGACACCAGATAAATTCAGCCTTCGAGAAGCGCGACAATTCCTGCGCCAATGCTTTGTGCGGCCAAGGGTAAAGCTGTTCAATGCGCAGCAGATAGATATCGTTGAGGCCGCGCTTCTCACGCTCCTCGTAGAGATCATAATAAACCTTGCCGGAACACAGCACGACGCGACGAATTTTGTCGTCCTTGACCAGCTTGATTTTTTCGCTTTTCAGGAACTCTGCATCATCCCACAGCAGGCGATGGAAAGAAGACGTTTCATCCATCTCAGCCAAGGTCGATGTGGCGCGCTTGTGACGCAACAACGACTTCGGCGTCATGATCACCAGGGGTTTACGGAATTCGCGTTTCATTTGACGACGCAAGATGTGAAAGTAGTTGGCAGGTGTGGTGCAATTGGCCACTTGCATATTGTCTTCGGCACACATTTGCAGGAAGCGCTCTAGGCGTGCTGATGAATGCTCTGGCCCCTGGCCTTCATAACCATGCGGCAACAGGCAGACGAGGCCTGACATGCGCAACCACTTGCGCTCGCCCGATGACAGGAACTGATCAAAGATCACCTGTGCACCATTGGCAAAGTCACCAAACTGCGCTTCCCACAACACCAGTGCGTTGGGCTCGGCGAGAGAATAGCCATATTCAAAACCCAACACCGCTTCTTCTGAAAGCATCGAGTTGATGACTTCGATTTTTGTCGTCTGCTCTTTCTTCAAATGGTTGAGGGGGGTGTAGCGTTTTTCGTTGGCTTGATCGACGATGACGGCATGGCGCTGCGAAAAGGTGCCACGCTGCACGTCCTGGCCGGATAGCCGAATTTTTGTGCCATCGTCCAACAGAGTTGCGAAGGCGAGTGATTCAGCACTGGCCCAATCAAAGCCTGCTTCATCCTCAAACATTTTGGCCCGTGCATCAAGCACACGCTGCATGGTTTTATGGGGGCTGAATGATTTTGGAATTTTGGTGAGCTTTGCGCCCAGCGCCTTCAACTTTTCCTGCGTGACTCCGGTTTGACCACGGCGATCATCTTCCATCGAAGAAGCGCTTTTCATGCCGGCCCAGCGGCCATCAAGCCAATCAGCTTTGTTGGCTTTATAGCCTGTGGCCACACTCATGGCGTCTTCAAGCACTTTGCGATAGTCTGCCTTCATCGCATCGAATTCGGCAGCGGTAATCACACCTTCCTCTATCAAACGTGTGCCATAAATTTCGACAACCCGCTTGTGGCTGCCGATGCGCTTGTACATGAGTGGTTGCGTGAAGGCAGGCTCATCGGTTTCGTTGTGGCCAAAGCGACGGTAGCAGAACATGTCGACGACAACGGGCTTTTTAAACTGCTGGCGGAATTCGGTGGCGATCTTCGCCGCAAACACCACAGCTTCCGGATCATCACCATTGGCATGGAAAATCGGCGCTTCAATCATCTTCGCGATATCAGATGGATAAGGCGAAGAGCGTGACCAGATGGGTGATGTGGTAAAACCAATTTGGTTGTTGATGATGAAATGCAGTGAACCGCCATTGCGGTGACCTTTGAGGCCCGACAACCCCAAACATTCCGCCACTACACCTTGGCCTGCAAAAGCTGCATCACCATGGATGAGCAATGGCATGACGGAGATTCGGGATTTATCGCCGCGCTGGTCTTGTTTCGCACGTGCTTTGCCTAACACTACAGGGTCAACAATTTCCAAATGCGAAGGATTTGCGGTCAGTGACAAATGCACGGTGTTGCCATCAAACACGCGGTCCGAGGAGGAGCCCAAGTGATACTTCACATCGCCTGAACCCTCGACTTCGTCGGGCGTGGAAGAGCCGCCCTGGAATTCATGGAAGATCGCCGAGAAAGGCTTCCCCATCACATTGGCTAGCACATTGAGGCGACCGCGATGCGCCATGCCGACAACAATTTCCTGCACACCCAAACTGCCGCCGCGCTTGATGACTTGTTCCAGAGCGGGGATCATGGCTTCGCCACCGTCAAGGCCGAAACGCTTGGTTCCCGTATATTTCACATTGAGGAATTGCTCGAAATCTTCTCCGGCAATGAGCTTGCCCAGAATGGCTTTCTTGCCTTCATTGGTGAAGCGGATTTCCTTGCCTTGGCCCTCGATGCGTTCTTGCAGCCAGGCTTTTTGCTCAGGGTCCGAGATGTGCATGAACTCCACCCCCAGCGTGCCACAATAGGTGCGCTTCAGAATGTCGATCATCTGGCGAATGGTGGCTTTTTCGAGCCCCAACACATTGTCGAGGAAAATCGGGCGGTCCAAATCAGCCGCTGTAAAGCCGTAAGATTCAGGATCAAGCTCCGGGTGGTTCACCGGCTCTTTGAGTTTGAGCGGATCAAGGTCTGCCGCCAAGTGGCCGCGCATGCGGTAAGCGCGGATCATCATCAAAGCGCGCACCGAATCCATGGTGGCTTTTTTAATTTCATCGGCATTGACGGAAGGGGCGGCGGCTGGTGCGGGAGTGGCCGCAACAGGTTTGGCGCCTTTCGGCATGGCAGCAGCAATTTTCGCCGCAATGGCCTTTTCAACTTCAACCCAGTTGCCATCAAGTGCAGCGGTATGTTCGTCGGAAGGCTTGGGTGGCCAATCGGCACGTGCCCATGACGGGCCTGAAGGTGTGGGCGCTTCGCCTGCCATCTGGTCAAAGAAAGACCGCCAATGGCTGTCCACGGCGGCGGGATTATTCAAATAGGTTTGGTAAAGTTCCTCAACAAATTTGGCGTTGCCGCCATAAAGAAATGAGGTTTCTTCGAAGGCCGCAGTGGCCTCGGTCTTGTTCATGTCGTCCGTCCCGTCTGTCCGATAACCGGGATTTAGCTTCATTGCCAACATGCCGGGTGGGCGCAAATGCCCGCTTTGAACTTGGTACTTCTGTTTATTTAACGATTCATCAACACTAAAACAATCCGTCATTCCGGCGCAAGCCGGAATCTTTTAGCTGAGAGCTTCCGGCTTGCGCCGGAATGACGGTTACTTGAGACTATGACTAAATTATTTCCGCTTCAACTTTTTCATGAGGGTTTCACCTAAAAGTGCAGGGGACGCCGAAACGGCAATGCCTGCCCGCTTCATGGCGTCGACCTTGGAGCCTGCGTCACCCTTGCCGCCCGAAATAATCGCACCGGCATGGCCCATGCGGCGGCCCGGAGGGGCGGTCACACCGGCGATAAAACCCGCCATGGGTTTTTTGGTCTTGTTCTTGCGCAGGAACTCGGCTGCTTCTTCTTCAGCGGAACCACCGATTTCACCGATCATAATGATGGATTGGGTTTTGGGGTCAGCCAGAAACATTTCCAGCATGTCGATAAATTCGGTGCCCTTCACAGGGTCACCACCAATGCCCACAGCGGTGGATTGGCCGAGGCCCTGTTGCGTGGTTTGGAACACCGCTTCGTATGTCAGCGTGCCGGAGCGGGAAACAATGCCAACGCTGCCCTTCTTGAAAATGTTGCCGGGCATAATGCCGATCTTGCATTCGTCAGGCGTCAAGACACCGGGGCAATTGGGCCCGATCAGGCGAGACTTGGAACCGGACAGCGCCCGCTTCACCCGCACCATATCAAGCACGGGAATGCCTTCGGTGATGCAGACGATCAACGGAATTTCAGCGTCGATGGCTTCGATGATGGAGTCCGCTGCGAAGGGTGGTGGCACATAGATCACAGAGGCGTCGGCTTGCGTGCGCTCCCGCGCTTCAGCCACGGTGTCATAAACCGGGAGACCCAAATGGGTTTGTCCACCCTTGCCGGGGGTGACGCCGCCCACCATCAGCGTGCCATAGGCAATGGCCTGCTCAGTGTGGAACGTGCCATTATTGCCGGTGATACCTTGGCAAATAACTTTGGTTTTCTTGTTGACGAGAATGGACATTTGGCCCCCTAAAGTACGCGGTAGTGCATGGCAAGCATGAACTGTTCGGGTGAAAGATTGAAATTGTTGCTATCCATGCCGGTAACAGTGCCGCCTTCTGCGTCAGACGAAACAGTGACATAACATTCCGTGCCATCAGTTTCGTTATATTTCCAAATCCAGTAGTTGTTATCGGCAACTTTTGCAGTGCGGAGAAATGTCAACTTCCTATACTCTACAGCATCAAGGTCGGCGTCTTCGACGCTAAGGTATTCCTGAATATCCTGCATGGATATTGGACATTCCTCGACAGTGTTTTTGCTGAGGAGAGGTAAATCAACATGGACATTTGCCCATTCCTCAATATCTTCAGGCATGTCTTGGAGTGAGATCATTAAGCCGCCTCTTTCACAGCCTTCACAATCTTCTTCGCAGCATCATTTAAATCATCCGCTGAAATCACATTCAGCCCCGACTTGTTGATGATGTCTTTGCCCAGTTCCACATTGGTGCCTTCGAGGCGCACCACCAGTGGCACTTTCAATCCAACATCTTTCACTGCTGCAATCACGCCTTCGGCGATCACGTCACATTTCATGATGCCGCCGAAGATGTTGACGAGGATGCCTTTGACTTTTGGATCGGCGGTGATGATTTTGAAAGCGGCTGTGACTTTTTCCTTGGTCGCACCGCCGCCGACGTCCAAGAAATTCGCTGGTTCTTCGCCGTAAAGCTTTATGATGTCCATGGTGGACATGGCGAGGCCTGCGCCATTGACCATGCAGCCGATGGTGCCATCCAGCGCCACATAGGAGAGGTCATATTTTGAAGCTTCGATTTCCTTCGGGTCTTCTTCTGACAAGTCACGCAGTTCGACAATTTCGGGGTGGCGATAGAGCGCGTTTGAATCGAAGTTTACTTTGGCGTCAAGCGCTACAAGTTGATTGTCGTTGGTCACGACAAGTGGATTGATTTCGAGCAGGCTCATGTCCTTGTCGACGAAAGCTTTATAAAGCTGGCCAACCATTTTGACGCATTGCTTGACGAGATCGCCTTCGAGTTTCAAAGCGGATGCGATGCGGCGA
The DNA here is from genome assembly GCA_043756645.1 of Hyphomicrobiales bacterium. GTDB lineage: Bacteria > Pseudomonadota > Alphaproteobacteria > Rhizobiales > Aestuariivirgaceae > Aestuariivirga. Next base: position 8,858 of record JAYUQS010000138.1, read on the forward strand.
CCGACATAGGGTTGGTATCCGGTTGCAGGATCCACATGCACAGTCACGATTTTTTCTGGTGTGTCGTGTGCGACTTTTTCAATATCCATGCCGCCTTCAGTTGACACAATGAATGCGACACGGGAATTTTCGCGGTCCACTAAAATCGAGAGGTAAAGCTCGCGCGCAATGGCGGTACCTTCTTCGATGTAGAGGCGCTGTACCAGTTTGCCTTGCGGTCCGGTTTGCGGGGTGATCAGGTTCATGCCGAGGATGCGTGCGGATTCTGTTTTCACATCAGCGATGGATTTCACCACCTTCACACCCCCACCCTTGCCGCGTCCGCCCGCGTGAATCTGAGCTTTCACCACCCACACAGGGCCGGGCTGTCCTTCCGCCACTTTCACAGCTTCATCAACGGTGAAGGCGGGTGAACCTTTTCCGGTGATGACACCGAATTCACGGAGCACGGCTTTGGCTTGATATTCGTGGATGTTCATCTCGTCATCTCCATCTTGGCCCCACCCCTACCCCTCCCGCTGAGCGGGGAGGGGTGAGATGAGAGTAGGTTTCACCCCTCCCCAATCCTTGGGGAGGGGCAGGGGTGGGGAGGCTCATGCCAGTTCCGGTGCCAGCGTCTTTGCCGACGCCATCAACCCATGCACAGCATCAACCGACTTTTGGAAGCCCGCCTTGTCAGTCGCGTCCAGCGTCACTTCGACAATGCGTTCCACACCGTTCTCACCAATCACAACCGGCACGCCAACGTAAGTACCCTTGACGCCATATTGGCCATCGAGATAGGCGGCACAGGGCAGCACGCGCTTATAATCCTTGAGGTAGCTTTCCGCCATGGCGATGGCCGCAGAAGCTGGCGCGTAATAGGCGGAACCGGTTTTTAAGAGGTTCACAATTTCAGCGCCACCATCGCGGGTGCGCTGGACGATTTGATCAATTTTTTCTTGCGTGGACCAGCCCATCTTGATGAGGTCAGGAACGGGAATGCCTGCAACTGAAGAATAGCGCGTGAGGGGCACCATGGTGTCGCCGTGGCCACCCAGCACAAAGGCATTCACGTCTTTCACCGAGACTTTGAATTCTTCGGCGAGGAAATGCTGGAAACGGGCTGAGTCTAAAACCCCGGCCATGCCGATCAATTTGTGGGTGGGAATGCCTGAGAATTTTTGCAGCGCCCACACCATCACATCCAATGGATTGGTGATGCAGATCACAAAAGCGTTTGGCGCATGAGCTTTCAAACCCTCCCCCACCGACTTCATGACTTTCAGGTTGATGCCCACGAGATCATCACGGCTCATGCCGGGCTTTCTGGGAACGCCTGCTGTGACGATGCAGACGTCAGCACCGGCGATGGCTTCATATGAATTGGTGCCGGAAAGCTTGGCGTCAAAACCTTCAACGCCGCCGGATTGCGAGAGATCGAGCGCTTTGCCCTGAGGCAAGCCCTCTGCAATATCAAAAATCACGATGTCGCCTAATTCTTTGAGGCCTGCGAGATGGGCAAGAGTGCCCCCGATCATGCCACCACCGATCAATGCGATTTTCTTGCGCGCCATTATTCTCTCCCTTTACCAGTAACTCTGTCCGGCATGTTGCAATGCGAAAGCGGCACCCTCCTAGACCTGTTACGTGATTGCTTCAAGGGCCAGTGCTGCCAGATCAGGTATCAACAATAGTCTTACCCCACCACGAGGCGGACTGCATTTCTTTCAGGCGGGAAATGCTGCGTTGGCTTTCAAAAGCGTGCTGGTTTTTGGGGAATAATTTCTCCGGCGTGTCCTCAGCCAGAATCACAAGCCGGGTTTTGGCGTCATAGAAACTGTCGATCATCAGAATAAATCGCTTGGTCTCATTGCGCTGGTGGGCTTTGAGTTTTGGAACGCCTGATATGAACACGGTCCGGTAGGTCCCTGATATTGCAAGATAATCCGCCGGACCTAAAGCTTCACCGCACAACTCGAAGAAAGTAAATGAAGCACAGCCATGGGCAGCTTTGGGCACGTGGCGCTTGCGGCCTAAAACCTCCAGCACTTCAGCCTGGCCCATGGCGCCGTCTGTCAGGTCATGCCAGAGCGCATTGAAGGCCACGCGGTTTTCGGCTGTGGCTGGTGAGAGATAAGTATTCTGCGCCCTGACGCGGCCCAAGCGATAGTCTTTGGTCGAATCCAGTGACAACACGTCGAGCTCTTGGTTCAATTTCGCGATAAAGGGCAAAAACAAATCGCGGTTCAAACCGTCTTTATACAAGCCATCCGGCGGCAGGTTGGCCGTTGTCACCAGCACAACGCCGCGCGCATGCATGGCTTCAAACAAGCGTCCAATAATCATCGCATCGGCGATGTCGACGATCTGCATTTCATCAAGGCACAGCAGCCGGGCTTCACGCGCAACATCGTCGGCGATGTGTGCAATGGTTTTTTGTTTCGCCCGTGCTTTGTGCACATCCTGCATAAAAGCGTGAAAGTGAATGCGCTTTTTAGGCCAGCCTTGCACATTCTCAAAAAACAAATCCATCAGCATGGTTTTGCCGCGTCCGACATCGCCGTGGAGGTAGATTCCACGTGGCGGTGCGGGCTGACGCTTGCCAAAGAATAGTTGCAATAAACTTGGTTTTTGCAAAGCGTATTTGCCAATTGCTCCGGCAAGGGCGTTTAAATGCTCCAGCACGATGGCTTGACCCGCATCGGGTTTGATGAACCGATCGACAATTTTAGTTTTATAATCGGACAGTAGATCCATGATGCTCAGTGTTTGCCCTGTCACATCTCAACCTGCAACTGTCCGGGTCACATCCGCGCGTAAGTGAGGACGATAATCGCGAGGTAGCCGATGATCATGCCGGTGTAGGCCGCGAAGGTCACAATGACCTGTAGCGTTGTTAAAGGTACCATTTTCGGATCAGCCGGGCGGCTGCGCATGTTGAATATGATTGCGATTGCGCCAAAAACAACCAGCAAGATTTGTGAATAGTAAAGGCCCAACCCCGCTATCATCAGCCCTACGGCTATAAGTCCATATTTCGCCGCCGCACCCAAATATCTGGCCAAAACACATCGCAAGGCGACGCCACCATCCAGCGGTTCCAGCGGCAGCAAGTTAAACAGGTTCAATACACAAATGATGATGCCAAAGCTTGTGACATCTTGCGAAGGCTGCCCTCCTGACATCACATAAAATCCGAAGAATATTGCCAGAAGTGCTGAAAAGCCGGGGCCCATGAGAGCCGCAAATGCCAATTGGCCCTGACTTTCAAAAGACAGTCTCGGAATCGCCACCGCTCCCAAGAAGGGTAGAAAAATCATGCGCCCCCAGGGCTGGCCCAACAGGCGATAGGCTAGCAAATGCCCGAGTTCATGGATAAAAAGTGCAACTGTGAAGAAGGCCGCAATTTTCCACCCCACTAAAATCGCGAAAGCCAAAAATGAAATGGCACCTGTCACCACGGCCACACCGGCTGAAATCAACTGGAACGGCCATTCCACTGCGTGGCCGGTTTCAGCCAAACCCTTGATGCGATAAGCACCACCCCATAGATCGGCCCGTGCCACCAGTTGCGCGATCAAGGGCCGTGGCCCCCATTCATAGGTCATGGTTAAACGGCAGCCGTCAGCAACGGGTGTCAGAGTGTAGACTTGTGAAATAAGTTCATTGTTCAGGGAGCGCCCTTGCAGGCCTTCACGCTGAATTTCCAACTTTCCGGGAGATTGCCTGCTGCGGATGGAAAATAGGGCAGACGTACTTCTGGCAACGCCGCTTGTGAGTGTGGTTGTATATGTTTTCTGGAACAGACCTTTCGCCTGATCGGTCAAAGCCGTCAGCGTGGTGGTGCTGCCCCAGTTTTCACGCTTGCCGTCAGCATAGTCGATCAAGGAAAACACATTGTCGGGCGCGGCGCGGATGAACACACTTGCCCGAGGCCAAACTTTTGCGCGCAAACCCAAAAGAGCCATCAGGAAAAGCGAAAACGGAATTTCAGGGCCGATATTTGAAAAGATTGAAAACATTGGACTCATGTATGACCTATCAGGGGTTAAGGAAGGGCAAATTGCCGCTCTGAAGTTTTAAGTCTGACGTGGAGAAGGGCCCCCAACGGGGCGGATGAGGTCCCATAAGCGCTAACTTAAGCGGATCTTTCACCCCTCCCCATGCTGCGCATGGGCGAGGGGTGAGAAATTAGCTTAAGTTAGCACCTATGGGATGAGGTCCCTTTGGCCACAAGCGGGAGCGCTCCCCACAAGGTCAGGCCCATCTTATATGGCCGTCAAAGAGACCTCATCCGTCTCGGGCTTCGCCCTCGCCACCTTCTCCATCTGCGATGGAGAAGGGACGATATGTTGGGTTTTGTCCCTTCTCCAACAAAGTTGGAGAAGGTGTCCCAACGGGGCGGATGAGGTTCCTTTGGCCACATGCGGGAGGGAATTCCAACGGGGTTCAGTCCACGAATATTGAGTCAATTCATGTGTCGGTTGGTAGCATCAATGGAATTTGAGGAGCGGCATGCAACGGGAGTTTGCCTTGGATGCGGGGATCGTCATGCACTTCGACAAAGCGGGCGTAGGGTGTGAAACCGGCTTTGCGATAAAAGCCCAAAGCTTTCGGATGGTCGAGTGTGCAGGTTGAAAGCCACAAGCGGTTGATGGGTTTTTGGAAGGCGCGGCGGATGGCTTCGTCGATCAGAGCGCGCCCCGTTCCGGCTCCCACTTCGGATGGTACCAGACCAAAGAATGACAGTTCACAATCAGGCATGTCGCGATAGCTCAATTCCAGAATACCGATAATTTTGTCGCCGCGCTTTAACGCAAAGGATTCGGTGCCATCGTTTGACAAGGTTTCCAACAGCTTATCATCACTCATTAAAAGTCTCGAGAACCACAACAAATCCTGACCGACAGCGCGGAACAAGTCACGGTAAGCGATAAGGTTTCCCTTGGCCGCAGGATCTAAAATTAAATCATCGGGAAACGCCAATAGGTCCCGTTCGGGAAGTGAATGCATTTCCAAGCGATGGGCCACATTGGCAAGTTTTCCGGGAGGAAGTTGGTAGTAACCGTTCGGCAGATCAAGATTGGGCATGAGGTCTCAAGTGTTTTGATGGAATCCAGACGAAGCCATCATCGTCTAAAATCATGCATTCGCGCAAGCCATGGGGTTTGTCGAGACAGCCCGCCAGAATCGTAAAGCCAGCCGGCATCGGGATCGAAGTGATAGCAATGAAGCTCAATGCCAACGCCGCGCGGTGCGTCCGAGATCAAAGTGGCGAGAAGTTCATTAATCGGCACCGGACATTTTTGGTTTTGCGTGGTCAGTTTGATCCATTGTCTGAATCAAGCAGGCTAAAGCCTTGGCGTCCAGTCCGCTTCAGATCATGCCAGGTATTCCACCTTTTGAGTGGTGGCATTGTCGTTCCAGACCACGCGACAGCCAGCGAGCGCACGATTAAGATCGATGTGGTTTTGTCTGAGCGCTAAAAGGAACAAAGCGGCTGCTGCTGTAGAATGGGTTTCAGGCTCATCGTCATCGGCGATTTCCTGCGCCAGCTGCCAGGAAATTGAGGCGGCGCGCTGAGCTGGCAATTTTGTGGCTTCTTTCCAGCTTTCATCAATGTCGCATTGATGCAATTCCAGCATGGCTTTGCCGCCAATGGACAGGGGGATGTTGCCGCGCTGGCGGATGACTTCAGCCAAGCCTGTAGTGTCCAAGGGCGGGCAGGTCAAAACCACGGCTTTGTGCCGTGCGATAGCATGCAACGAAACATCCATAACGCGACCTCACTCAACAGACGAACAGAACGTGGAGTGTGCGCTTCGAAAGTTGCGGTATGGTTAAACGCTGTTCCGCCATCGATTTTGGTAGGCTTGGAGATTGGGAATTGCAGTGGAGGTGGCTTTGCGCAGGGCGACATTTATTTTGGGCAAAGCGCCATTTGCCATAAGGGCCAAACAAGCAGCCCCTGCGGCAGTTCCGTCTTTGGCTTCTGACGCCCATATTGTTTGTTCCGGTCGCAAGGTTTGCAATAGAGAGAGGAAGCAATCGTTCTGAGAGAAGGGGCCGTCCACAATCACGTCATGCTGTGAGTGAAGTGCATCGAGGGATTCGGACACCATCAATGCGCAATAAAGTGAGGCCAGGCTGGCACGTTCAGCTGGTGTTCGAGGGGCGGGGCCGGTGATGCGGCCTTTGCCACCGGAGCCCGGTATGGGGCCGCCAGAGTCGGTGAAAGATGGCAGCGCAAGTGTGCCTTGGGCGATCAGTTTTGCTGCTGCTTCAAACGTCGCCAGGCTGCCATCAGCGCCTTTACTCAAGACTTCAAATTCCTTACCGCCGAAAAAACGACAGCAGGCAATGGTGTTACCAAAGACGGATTTATTGGCGACAATGTCGCGCGCGTGATCAAGCTTCAACATGTCGGCATCGGTATCAAAGCCGATGATCCACGTGCCGGTGGAGAGCAGTGTGAAGTGTTGTTTGCCGCTTGCAAGATAGCGCAGAAAATTGGCGTTGGAGTCGTGAACGCCTGCGAGAACGTTACCCCGCCCCTCTAGCTTTGAAGTGAAGACGCCGATCTCGTCCCAGGCTTTGGCCGCGGGGGCGTAGAGTTTGTCCCAGCCAAAATGTTTCGCAATGGATGAGGCTCTGCCATCACGCATATCCACCAAATGCGATTGACAAGACATTGACGAGACTTCCGTCACGGCACGTCCGCCCAAGCCAAAAGCAATATATTGCATCAACGGTAAAATGGTTTGGGTATTGGCAAAGTCACGGCCAAGTTTTGACTGCGCCCAAAACAATTGCAGGGCGTGCATCAGGGCCATGGGCAGCAAGGGAGAATAGCTTTCATCAAAACTTGGCATCAGCTTTGTGTAAGCCTCAAGCACATCCATTGGTGGTTCGGACATATAATCCATGACCGGAACTGCCACAGTGCCATCAGCTTTCAAGCACACAATACAAGCGCCGTGTGCCGACGGCACAATGGCATCGATGGGGAGTAGCGCATCAAGGTCCACAATCGCATGGCGTGCGAAAGCCAGAATTGGCTCAACATCAATCTCGCGGTAATTGAGACCATCATTGTGCGGGCTTGCGATCTTACGTTCGGCCACCACTTCCAATGCGGCGTTGTATAAAATCACTTTGCTATTGGTGAAGCCAACATCAACAACGGCAATGCCGCGCGGCTGGTCTGCTGATTTGGCATGAGTATTTTTCATGACGCCAGATTATTCATGCGTGGGCACTGGACGCAATGGCTTTTGCGCTGTTACTGTTTGACGCTGCGATGCAACGGAGAAATCATTCATGAGCAAGATCAAATACCACGAGCTGCGCAAGGCCGTGATCAAAACCTGTCTGGCCATGAATGAAGAGGGCATCAACCAAGGCACTTCCGGCAATGTGAGCGTGCGCACCGACGAAGGCTTTTTGATTACGGCATCGGGCGTTCCCTATAAAAAAATGAAGCCCGAGCACATTGTTGAGATGGATCTGGAGGGTGGATATCGCGGTGAATATTTCCCTTCAACCGAATGGCGCATGCATATGGATATTTTCAAAGCACGGCCTGAGGCGCAAGCTATTGTTCACGTGCATTCAACCTATGCCACCGCACTTGCCTGCTTGCGGAAAGATATTCCGGCCTTTCACTATATGATCGGTGTGACGGGAGGGTCGACCTTACGGGTGTCGGACTATGCGGAATTTGGCACGCAAGAATTATCCAACACGATGTTGGACGCGATGAAAGAGCGGAGCGGCTGCTTGCTGGCCAATCACGGGCAGATTTGTTTTGGCAAGGATCTGGATCAGGCGCTGTGGCGGGCCGGTGAAATTGAAGCGCTGTCGCATCAATATTGGGCGTCCTTGCTGGCGGGTAAACCTGTTGTGTTGGCTGATACTCAAATGTCGTCCGTGCTGAAACGCTTTGGTTCTTATGGCAAGCAAGCCTCAGATTTGAAGGGACAGGATTCATCGACACTTGCGGTTTTTGCGCCGGTGAGGCGTGATGACAGCCTGCCGTCGCTTGCTCAGGCTAAAGTTCCAAAGAAGAAAAAGAAATAGTTTCCAAGACTCAAAGCGCTTTGTGTTGCACTGTGCAACGAGTCTCGATGTTGGTGATTGACAGACCGCGATAACGGATTCTAACCTTAAGATACAGATGTAACGCAAGAATTACAAAAGTTCACTGGGAGTGATCGATTGCAACAGGTGCCAGTTCTGGGCTCTGATCTTCAAGCTTTTTTCAAGCAGGCTTTGTCATGAGTGACGAGCGCAAACCTTGGCTGCCGCGTTGGCTGACAAGCGAACATCCATTCCCATGGCTGTTCCCGGCTTCGGCCTTGATGGTGGTGTTCGGGATTTACCCGCTCTACAAAGCCATCGAAACGTCGCTTTATAAAAAGAACGCTGCCACGCGAAAGTTGATATTCGATCCTGACCATAACTGGACAAAGCTGTTCAATGATGAACGCGTTTGGGACGCGCTTTACAATACGCTGTTTTACACCGGCATCGCGCTGTTTTTCCAACTCGTGTTGGGCATGTTGATTGCATTGCTGCTCGACTCTGACCGCAAGGGCTATGCGCTGATGCGCGCCATGATGACGTTACCCTTGGTTATTCCACCTGCTGTTACAGCCATGATGTTTTTATTGATGCTGAATGGATCTTTCGGCGTCATTGCCCGTGGCATCGTTGGACTTGGCCTTATGCCGCCTGGCTTTTCGCTTCTGGGTAACTCGTCCACTGCGATGGCAAGCGTGCTCTTGGCCGAGATTTGGCAATGGACACCTTTTATGGTGTTGATCATGTTGGCGGGCTTGCGCTCGCTGCCAAAGGAGCCGTTTGAAGCGGCTGCAATTGATGGTGCAACGCCGGTTCAAGCTTTTTTTAAATTGACACTTCCAATGATGTCTAAAATTATCGCGATTGCCGTGTTGATACGCGGCATCGATTTGCTGCGTGCATTTGACTATGTGAAAGTCATGACGGATTCAGGTCCTGGTACTGCCACAGAAACGATGACCAGTTACGCAGGCCGGATCTATTTCAACGGTGACTTCCAATACGCGTCAACCATATCACTTTTGACCTTGGTGCTGGTGATCTTAACATCCACAATCTTCATGCGTGTTTTGAAGGTGAAGCTCTGATGGAACTTTCACGACCTTGGCAATATTTGCGTGACACTGTGGCAGCGCTTATCACTGCAATCTTCATGTTTCCGATTTTTTGGTGGGCGCTGACGTCGATCAAACCGATTTCTGCTGTGTTCGATAAAGATCGGGTCGTGTGGTTTGATTTCAAACCAACCTTCATCAACTATGGCGTAACGCTGTTTGGCCAGTCGCGTGCCCAAGTGGATGAAGGCTTGGGCATGGGCGTCACAGGCGAGGGGACCTATGACTCACGCTGGTCAATTGTTGAATCGCTGATTGTGTCTCTCGGCGCGACGATCATCACTATGTTTGTCGCAGTTTTAGCCGCTTATGCCTTGTCTCGCATGCGCTTTACAGGTCGCGACTCCTATTTGAACTGGGTTCTGGGGCAACGCTTTATGCCGCCGATTGCGGTTCTGGTGCCGTTGGTTACAATTTATGCCGGCCTTGGAATGCGGGACAATCAGAACATCTATTTGGGCTATGTCGGTCTTGCGCTGATTTACGCATTAATCAATTTGCCCATAGCGCTTCTTTTGATGAAATCCTTCTTTGATGATGTGCCGCATGACGTGGATCAAGCCGCGATGATTGACGGGGCCACGCGCTGGCAGAGTTTCTCAAAAATCGTGCTGCCCATGGTTAGGGGTGGCGTTGCAGCGGCTGCTGTACTTTGTTTCATCTTTTCATGGACCGAATTTTTATTGTCACTGTTCCTGACAACTGAAATCCGCACCGTGCCTGTTAAAATTCAAACCTTCGTCACTTCCACCGGCAATGAATGGGGCTTTATCGCAGCGCTTGGCACAGCAGCAGCGATTCCCAGTTTCATTTTCATATTGCTGGTGCAACGCCATCTGGTCCGCGGTCTCACTTTGGGCTCCCTCAAAGAGTGAAGCCGCCAAGACAAGATAATAGAAACTCACAACCCTTGGGAGGAAACCAAAATGAGTTTTACTGAACACGATAAGAAAACGTTTTTGATCGACGCTGCCAATGATTTCACGGCACGCCGGATTTCGAAGCGCTCATTCATCAAGAAGTCGGCCTTGGCGGGGTGGGCTTTTCAGCCTTCAACCTCGGTCTTCTCGGCAATTTGCGGAAAGACCGCAGCGGCCTGATTGGTTCACCTGCCTTTGCGCAAGATGCTGGCGATCCAGCTGTCAACGCATGGCTGAAAGAAGTTGGTTCCAAATTCAAAGGCACCAAAATCCGCTACACATCGGAAGCCACTCCGCCAACCGTTGTGCTGGACAAGCTCAAAGGCGAATTCACAGCCCTCACCGGCATTGAAGTTGAAATTGAAATTGTTCCACTGGAACAGGTTCTCGCCAAGGCAACGCAAGACGTGCAAGGTCAGCTGGGTTCCTATGATATTTATTATCTCGACCAGTCATGGGTTGCCACCTTCAGCCAAGATACTGTTGACCCCATTGCCTATTACAAGGACAAGCCTGAATTGGCACTGCCCGGCATGGATTGGGATGACTTCTCCAAGACATTGGTGAATGGTCTGGCAGTTTACGATGGTAAATGGGCTGGTATTCCGTTCGACATTCCGATCATGACCACGATGTACCGCAAGGACATTTTGGAAAAGCACAAGATTGCTCCGCCAAATACAACGGACGAATTCCTGGCTGCTGTGAAGCTGATCACCGAAGCTGAAAAAGCCAACGGCATGTTCGGCACAGGTCTGCAAGCCAAGTCTGGTCACTATTCGCTCAACTGCGATTGGACCCAGGTTGTCTGGAATGAAGGCGGTACAATTTTCGGAAAAGACAAGAAGTTCGCTGGCAACAATGAAGCCGGTGTACGTGGTCTGAAATATTACCAAGAACTGTTGAAGAACTCGCCTGCTGAATCGACCAACTCGACTTGGGATGGTCAATGGCAAATGGGTGCTTCGGGTCAAATCGCGCTGGTCAACTCCTGGGATGAATTCTTCCCAGGTTGGGATGGTGCCGATTCAAAAGTGCAAGGCCTGTGGGAAGCCAAGCGCCCAATTCGCGGCATGGTGCCTTATGCCACCACTGCTGACGCAGGCTTTGGTGAAATTCCGGGTGCCGCACATCAAGGCGGCTCGATCCTGGGTCTTTCGAAATATTCGAAGAACCTCGACGCCGCTTGGATATTCATGCAATGGGCTTGCTCGAAGGATATCATGACACGTTGCACATTGGGTGGTGGTTTTGCGCCCATGCGCTTGTCATCCTTCGCTGATCCGCGCGTGAAGGCCAAGGAAGTTGTGGGTCCCGGAACAACGCGCCACTTGCCCGTTGTGAAAGAAATCATCGACAACGACATGGCATCCGAACCCGATATGCCGCTGTGGGCTGGCTTCTCCAATAACGAAATTCCGGTGAACCTGGGCAAGTTGCTCACAGGCCAGGATTTCGGTGGCGACGCCAAAGCCTGCATGGACACGATTGCAAAAGCCATCGATGCCCAAGTGGCGGAAGCTGGACTGTAAGACAAAACTGGGGGCAGGCTTTGGCTTGCTCCCAATTTTTCCGCGTTTGCATGAGCGACAATTCACTCTTTTACTTTTCCTTCCCCCATGTGGGGAGGGTTAGGGTGGGGGTCGCTCAGTTGTTAGAAATTGAAGTGTTACTCATGGCAAGACCTTCCGACCCCCACCCCGGCCCTCCCCACAAGGGGGAGGGAGGTCGTGAATTTGGTTGTTTTCGTCTTGACGATTTTCAGTCTGTGTGACCTCTATCATGAAACCCGATCTCGTTGTTGGCATCGACCAGTCCACCACGGCGACCAAAGCCATTGCTTTTGATGCGCGTGGACATATCGTTGCTGAGGGTCGCGCGGTGGTACCCTTGTCGAACCCCAAAATGGGCTGGTTTGAGCAAGAGGTTTCGGATTGGACGGGCTCGGTTGCCACGTCGCTGAAACAGCTGACGCGCAAAATTTCAAAAAATCGGATTGCCGCTGTCTCGATTTCCAATCAGCGCGAAAGCTTTGCGCAGTTTGATGACAAGGGACGGGCATTGCGACCGGGCTCACTCTGGCTCGATGAGCGGGCGCATGTTGAGGTGAAAGAGATTGCCGCTGAAGTGGGGCCTCAACGCCTGCATGACATCTCAGGCATTCCCAATGACATTACACCCTGCCGCACACGCTGCCGCTGGCTTTCAAAACATGAACCAAAGTTGTGGTCGCGCACTGCCAAAACGGCTGAGGTGCATGGTGTTATAACCCAGTTTCTGACCGGCGAATGGAAGACGTCGTTGTCGTCTGCAAGCCCTATGGGGTTGCTGGACGCAAAATCTTGTGACTGGTCAGATGTGTTGTTGAAGGCAGCGCATTTGACCCGTGCGCAGTTGCCCGAACTTGTGGCCTCCGGCGCGGTGATGGGTGTTGTCAGTGATGCCGCTGCAAAGCTCACGGGGCTTAAAGTTGGAACCCCTGTCGTGGCCGGTGGTGGTGATGGGCAGTGTGCCGGTGCCGGTGCCAACACATTTTTAAAAGGCCGCGCTTATTTGAATTTGGGCACAGCCGCGGTGTCCGGCAGTTATGGCGAAGACTATGCGGTTGATCCGTCTTTCCGCAGTTTGTCGGCAGTTGGTGAGAAGGGTTTCAGTTTCGAAACCGCCATCCGCACCGGCACCTATTTGGTGACGTGGTTTGTCGAGCGCATGTTCCACCAGAACCCCGCGAAGAACCCCGGCATATTTGCAGAATTGGAAAAAGAGGCGGCAGCGGTTCCCATTGGTTCACGCGGGCTGGTGCTGATCCCCTATTTTTCCGGCATTATGACGCCCTATTGGGATACCGATGGGCGTGGCGTGTTGGCGGGACTTTCAGGCAGCCACACACGCGGCGATATTTATCGTGCTCTTCTCGAGGGTATTGCACTTGAACAGGCGATGATGACCAATCAGGTTGCTGCTGTCACCTCACCTATCGATCATTTTGCCATCGTTGGGGGCGGGTCCAAGTCTGATCTCTGGTGTCAGATTGTGGCGGACGCATCGGGGCGGGATGTGAAACGTTTGGAAACACCAGAGGCTTCGGCTTTGGGTGCGGCAATGGCAGCGGCAAAAGGGGCGGGGTGGTATAAAACCGTGTCTTCGGCTTCTGCCGCGATGAGTGGCAAGCCCACCAAAATATTCCGTCCACGGACGAAACAGGCACGAGCCTATGCTGAACTGCTCTCAATCTATCAGGACCTGTGGCCGCAAATGACCTCATGGAATGCCCGCATGCAAGATTTTGCGCGGAGACAAGCACCATGAAAAAAGATTGGAACAGCCTGATCCGCGATGTGATCTCCGGCGAATGGCGCGACCCTGAAACTGGCAAAGCCTGTGCCGTGCCGTTCGAGACCATCCGTATCGAAGAGACACTGGATGGAGGGGCTGCGGATTTGGTGGCACCGCTTAAAATTGGCCGAAAACTCGCTGTGATCAGCGACATCAATACGGTGGAAGCCATGGGTCGGCGTGTTGCGAAAGAGCTTTCGGGCTGGTGTGATGTTGAAGAAATTATTTTTCCCGGCAACACCCATTGCGATGAACCGACAATCGCATTGATGAAAGACAAAACCCGCCATTGCGATGGCTGTGTGGTTGTGGGGTCAGGCTCGTTATCCGACACAGTGAAGTTCGCCACTTTTGAAGACGGTCGCAACTATGTGAGCTTTGCTACCGCAGGCTCGATGAATGGGTATGGTGCTGTGACGGCTTCGGTCACGCTGGCCAATGGTTATAAAACCTCGGTTTCAGCCCACGCACCGCGTGCGGTGTTTGTGGATTTGGGTGTGAGTGCCGCAGCTCCGCCGTGGCTTGCTGCTGCAGGACTGGGGGACAGTTTGTGCCGCCCCACCGCACAGGTGGAATGGTGGGCGGCACACCGCTTGTTCGGAACACCCTTTGCGCAAACGCCGTTTGATCTCTTCAATGTTGAAGATGATGAAGCGCTGATGATCAAAACCGCGCCCGATTATAAAACCCGTTCGATTGAAGCCAATGGCTATCTCTACCGCGTGCTGACGCTGGCAAGCTTTGGCAATAATATTGTGGGATCTTCGCATTCAGGTTCGATGGGCGAACACCAAGTGTCGCATTGGATTGATATGTTTGCAGGCTCCTCGCATCCCGGCACCACGCATGGTCAACAGGTAGGTGTTGCTTCGATTGCTTTGGCGCGGCTGCATCAATATCTGCTCGATCTCAGCAAGCCGCCACGCATCAAAGCAACGAAAATTGACAAGACAGATTTTGCCAAGCGCTATGGCTTCAATATCGGCGAGATGATGTATGGCGAGGCCATCAAAAAATCTTTTGATGTGGATAGCGCCGCAGTCCTGAATAGAAAACTTGAAGAGGTGTGGCCGGAGCTTCGGGAACAGCTCAAGGCGATGATGATGGATCCTGCTGAGATGGCGTCGATCATTTCATCTGCAGGCGGTCCCACCACAGCAACTGAACTTGGGCTGTCGCGCGATGTCTGGCGCAAGGCCATGAAACATGCCCGTGACATTCGCAACCGCTGGTCCTTCCTTGACCTTGCGGATGACGCAGGGCTGCTCGATGATTTTCTTTTAAACGATCCGCAATAGGGACTTCGAATTATGGCTTCGGTAACACTCCGCGATATTAAGAAAAGCTACGGCAACGTCCAGGTCATTCATGGCGTTGACCTTGATATTGAAGATGGCTCCTTCGTTGTACTGCTGGGGCCTTCAGGTTGCGGCAAGTCAACGTTACTGCGCTCCATCGCGGGGCTTGAAGCCATCACATCTGGCGATATCACCATTGGCGAACGCCGTGTGAATGATGTGCATCCAAAGGACCGGGACATCGCCATGGTGTTTCAGAATTATGCGCTTTATGCGCATATGACGGTCAAAGACAATATGAGCTTCTCGATGGTGCTGGCGAAAAAGCCACAAAGCGAAATCGATGAGAAGACGGCTTGGGCCGCAAAAATTCTGAACCTCGAACCCTATTTGGCACGCTACCCCCGCGAACTTTCAGGCGGTCAGCGTCAACGTGTGGCCATGGGCCGGGCGATTGTGCGGAATCCTGCGGTGTTTTTGTTCGATGAACCCTTGTCCAACCTTGATGCGAAACTGCGCGTGCAAATGCGCACCGAAATCAAGGATCTGCATGAACGTTTGAAAACCACCACGGTCTACGTGACGCATGACCAGATTGAAGCCATGACCATGGCCGACAAGATTGTGATTTTAAAAGACGGTGTGATTGAACAACAGGGCGCACCGCTTGATGTGTATGACCGGCCTGACAATTTATTTGTGGCGTCGTTCATTGGCTCACCCGCCATGAACCTGATCAAAGGTACCGTGCACAAGGGCAAGTTCCTGGCAGGAGATGGCAGCAAAATTGATTTTCCGAAAGGCCACAAGGCGCAAGAGGGGCAGGACATTGTGTTTGGTGTCAGGCCAGAGCATTTGGAAGTCGGAAAAGGCTTTAACATCAAGATTTCTGTAACCGAACCCACAGGCCCTGAAATTCACATTTACGGCGACATGGGCTCGGATGAAATCTGTGCTGTGGTCAGAGAACGCATTGACTTGAAGCGCGGTCAAATTCTGGGCCTCAAGCCCATGGACGGAAAAGTGCATTTGTTTGATGCAGCATCAGGCAAAGTCATCAAATGAGTGTGATTACCATATTGGGGGCAGGCGTCATGGGGTCATCCATGTGCATGCCGCTGGTGGATCAGGGACATGAGGTGCGTTTGGTGGGCACGCATTTGGATGGGTACATCATCAGCTCACTTCAGGGCAATGGTCTGCATCCCAAATTGAATGTAACAATGCCGTCACAGGTCAAAGCCTTTGCATCACAGGATTTTGGCACGGCCTTGGGCGATGACACGGATTTGATTTTGCTCGGTGTGTCATCGGCGGGCGTTGGCTGGGCCGTCGAGCAGCTTTCCGCGCATCTCAATAAACCAACACCGATTGTGATGATTACCAAGGGCATGCAACCCGAAGCCGATCACTTGAGGGCCCTTCCGGATGTTGTCGGCGAACACTTGAAAGCCCGCTTGGGATTTGAAGTTGCCATTGCAGGCATTGCCGGGCCTTGCATTGCCGGAGAGCTTGCGGCGCGGCGTCATACCGGAACCGTTGTGGTGTCGCGCAACCTAACCCTCGCCCAAACCTTGTGCGACATGTTCGGTGGCCACTATTATTTTCCAAAACCTTCAACCGATATGATGGGTGTTGAAGTCTGTGCCGCATTCAAAAACTTCTTCGCCATCGCCGTGGGTTGGGCGCATGGCCGCAATGAAGTGTTGGCGGAAACACAAAACAAGGCGCACAACAATAATGCAGCGGCGATTTTGTTTGATCAGGCCGTCCGCGAAATGTTGGCTTTGTCGGCGGCTTTGGGGGGGCGTCCTGAAAGTGTGTGGGGCATGCCCGGTGTGGGTGATCTTTATGTGACCTGCCAAGCGGGGCGCAACTCGCGTCTTGGCAATGCACTTGGAAGAGGCATGACTTATGCCGAGGCTAAAGCAGGGCCGTTGATGGGCGAAACCGTAGAAGGCGCTGAATTGGGGGTTGCAGTTGCTCCGGCCATTCAAGGCATGATTGTTGCTGAAAAACTCAATGCCGCTGAGGTGCCACTGGCCTTGGCACTGCTATCAGCACTCACACAAAATACGCCACTTGAACCGCCCTGGGCGTTGTTACATGGGAGTTGAACCCGTGTCAGCCGCAGACAGACCAGAGACTGTTACGCCTGCTGCAGCACCCGATGTTGATCTGGGCCTCGACGTGCCTGTTGATGTGGAAGAACAATTGGCAACAAGAGCGGCCTGGCTTTATTTTGTCGCCGAAAACACACAAGCGCAAATTGGCAAAAAGCTCGGTCTGACGCGTGTGCGTGTCAATCGTTTGTTGGCGCATGCGAGGCTACGCGGTTTGGTGCAGGTCACAATCACAGGGCGTTTGGCGTCTTCGATCAAAATGGAAGAGGCGTTGAAGCAACGCTTCGGTTTGCTGGATGCCGTCGTTGTGCCCGCATCATCCGAAATTGAACGGCAACGTGCGGTGATTGCGGCGGCGGCGGGTCATTATCTGGCGCAGCAATTGAAAGACGGCATGTCCGTGGGGGTGGGCTGGGGGCAAACGCTTCGACACTCACTGCGCTATGTGCCGCATCAAAATTACAAGCGCTTGTCCGTTGTTTCACTCATCGGCGGGTTGACGCATTCTTCCGCTGTTAACCCGCATGAAACCGCTTCGCATTTGGCTGATATTGTCGGCGGGCAATGCTATTATTTTGCCGGGCCCGCCTTTACCGATACGGAAGCCACCCGCGAAATTCTGATGAACCAACCGATGCTGCGCGATGTTTATGAGCGCGGACGAAAAGTTGATCTGGCATTTTTGTCCGTGGGTGAACTTGGCAAACACAGCACCATGGCGAAGCTTGGTTTGATTACGGCAGCGGAAGTGACGACCTTGCAAAATGCCGGAGCCGTCGGTGATTTGTGTTCACACTGGCTGGATGCAAAGGGGCGCTTTGTTGAGCATGCGCTGAACCGCCGCGCTGTGGCTTTGCCGCCCGAACTTTTGCGCGGTGTGCCGCGCGTCGTGTTGGCCTCTGGGGGCAAAAACAAAGTGGTGATGATGCATGGGGTGCTATCAAATAAATTGGCCAATATCGTTGTGACCGATGAAGTCACTGCAAAAGCCATGTTGGATTTGAAGCCGCAATGATTGAAGTCGCCTTGGGCATTGATGTCGGCACATCTGGTGTGCGCATTGTGGCACGTGACAGCAAAGGCGCATTGCGGGCCATGGCTTCGGCTCCTCTGGCATTGCCGCTTGTTGAGTTTGGCAGGGCCTTGCAAGATCCCGCCCTGTGGTGGAGAGCTTTGGTTGAAGCGTTGAAGTCGATTGATCTTAAAGACTGTCGCGTTCTTGCCATCGCGATTGATGGGACATCGGGCACCGTATTGCCTATTGATGCAACGGGTAAGCCTTTAGGTTTGGCGTCGATGTATAATGATGTTGCGGATGATGAATTTGTAAAGCGCATCACAGCGGCTGCACCACCCGAAACTGCGGCACATGGTGCAACCTCGGCGCTGGCGCGGTTGTTGCCGATGCAGGACAATGCAGCGCGTGTGCTGCACCAGGCTGATTGGTTGCTCAGTCAATTCTGCGGGCGCTTTGATGTGTCAGACGAGAACAATGCGCTGAAGTCCGGCTACGACCCTGTGCTGCGCGCATGGCCTGCTTGGATGAATGATATGGGAGCGGATATAGAAAAGCTGCCGCAGGTCTTGCCTGCGGGAACGCGGGTCGCCAAAATTTTATCCAGTGTTGCCGCACATTTGAACTTGCCAGAAGATGTTGAAATTATCACCGGCACAACGGACGGCTGCGCGACGTTCCTGGCGTCAGGAGCCCATGAAGCCGGTGATGGGGCAACGTCACTTGGAACAACATTGACGCTCAAACTCTTATCCGCAACGCCGGTGTTTGCCCCGCAATACGGCATCTATAGCCACCGTATTGGTGAGCAGTGGTTGGCGGGGGGTGCTTCCAATACCGGGGGTGCTGTGTTGGGTCAGTTTTTCTCGGCTGATGAGATTACAAGGCTCACACCATTGATGGATGCGAATGTCGCGACAGGATTGGAGTATTACCCCTTGCCCAAAACCGGCGAACGTTTCCCGATCAATGATCCTGATATGACAGCGAAACTCCTGCCCCGACCAAAACAAGATCACGTGTTCCTGCAAGGCATACTCGAAGGTATCGCCGAGATCGAAGCCTTGGGCTATCGTCGCTTGGCGGAACTTGGGGCCTCGCCGTTGAAAAGCATTCGCAGTGCGGGTGGTGGTGCCGGTAACGCTGTGTGGTCGGCGATAAGATTGAAGACACTTGGAGTCCCGGCACGTGTCTCCACGAGCGAACATGCGGCCATGGGCACGGCACGGCTTGCGTGGCGCGGAATTGGTCATGATGCGTAAAATTTCTGGCCTGCGTGAAATCGCGCAAGATTTTGATGCGATGTTGATTGATCAGTTCGGCGTCATCCATGACGGGCAAAGATTATATCCGGGTGCTGCCGAAGTGATGGCTGAACTTTATACGCTCAACATCCCTGTTATGGTGATGACCAATTCTGGAAAGCGCGCTGCTTCCAATGTGGAGCGCGTGGTCAAGATGGGAATCCCGCGCCGGCATTTTGTCGATTGCGTCAGTTCCGGCGAAGTGGCGTTTCAGTCCCTTGATGTAAAGCGCGCTTTTCTCATCGGCAAGCAAGGCGAGGATTATGGTTTTGAACCGGTGGAATTTGTAGACAGTCCTGACCAAGCTGACGTGATGTTGATCTTGGGTTCAAATGCGCCGGCAACGTCTTTGGATGACTACCGGAAAATATTTGAAGGCATGACATTACCCGCCCTGTGCTGCAATCCTGACAAGCTGATGATCACATCAAAAGGCCTGCAACCTGCTCCCGGTGCGATTGCAGGTGTATATGAAGAGATGGGAGGCGAAGTCACGTGGATCGGAAAACCTTTTGCGGGCATTTACGAATTCGCTTTGAATAAGCTGAAACCGTCACTCCGGCGAAAGCCGGAGTCGGTCAAACCCATGCAAAAAGATTCCGACTTGCGTCGGAATGACGATCTTAAAATATTGTGCATCGGCGACAGTGCCGAACATGATGTCGCCGGAGGACGCAATGCAGGCCTGAGCACATTGTTGGTAAAGCAGGGCGTCAGTGCTGGTGTGGCAGAAGCAGATTTGCATCCACGGTCAGATTTTTTGTGTGGTGGTTTTGTGTGGTGAGGCAACCCCACATCCCTCACCTGCTGCTCCGCAGCGTCCTCTCCCGTAAACGGGCGAGGTGAAGACTCTTCACTTCTCCCGCTCGCGGGAGAGGACGCCGCGCAGCGGCAGGTGAGGGAAGTCCAAAAATAATTTCCTACCCCTCTTGACATAGTTCTTGTTATGTTCCATATGCACTCCCGATGGTTTTGGAATGGAGGGGTCAGAGTTGCTAACTTA
>JAYUQS010000139.1:0-10186 GCA_043756645.1 Hyphomicrobiales bacterium
GGATTTGCCGACATAGGGTGCTTGGGCATGGGGCGAGCGGTTCAGCATTTCATCGAAGCCGCGTGAGACTGATGTCAGGTCTTGCAAGCGGTCAGCAGACACTCCGGTTTCGAATTTCTCATTGTAGGCTGGCTTGGTGCAGAGCGTGCCGATCAAAGACACGAGATTGGCATTGCCGCAGCGTTCACCGATGCCGTTGAGCGTGCCTTGAATTTGGCACGCACCCGCCTCAACTGCGGCCAGCGAATTGGCCACGGCTTGTTCCGTATCATTGTGCGCGTGAATGCCGAGATGGGAACCCGGCACAGTGTTCGTCATTATACGGACGATAGTGCTGATTTCTGATGGCAGGGTTCCGCCATTGGTGTCACACAACACCACCCAACGGGCACCGGCGTCATAGGCGGTTTTGGCGCAAGCGACGGCGTATTTGGCGTTGGCTTTGTAGCCGTCGAAGAAATGTTCACAATCCACCAGCACTTCCTTGCCAGCGGCTTTAGCAGCGACCACGGAGTCGCGGATCGATTCCAGGTTTTCCTCATTGCTGCAGCCCAGTGCCACACGCACATGATAGTCCCAGGCTTTGGCCACAAAGCAGATGGCTTTGGATTTTGCTTGGAGGAGGGTTTGCAAACCTGCGTCATTGGAAACAGAACGCCCTGCCCGCTTGGTCATGCCGAAAGCAGTGAAGGTGGCCTTGGTGTTGCGAGGTTCAGCGAAGAGTGCTGTGTCCGTCGGGTTCCCGCCCGGGTAACCGCCCTCGATGTAATCCACGCCCAATTTGTCGAGCATGGACATAACGAGCAGCTTATCCTCCAACGAAAAATCAACGCCGGGGGTTTGCTGTCCATCACGCAGGGTGGTGTCGAAGAGATATATTCTTTCGCGAGTCATTTCTTGACGTCCCTCTCCCGTCCCTGCGGGACACCCTCTCCCGCAAGGGGCGAGGGGTTACCTGCTTCCTCCCCTCGCCCCTTGCGGGAGAGGGTGCCTTGCGTCAGCGAGGCGGGAGAGGGAAGAGTCAAACTGTCCAAAATTGTCATCAAAGCACCGTCCAAATCTTCCAGCACACCGCTATTCCACAGCCGCAAAACTTTAAAGTCTTGCGACCGCAGCCAAGCATCGCGCTTTTCATCATGCAACGAATCTTCATGCTGGCTGCCGTCGACTTCAACGATGAGTCTTTTGGCAAAACACACAAAGTCCGCGATGTAAATTCCAATCGCCACTTGGCGGCGGAATTTATAGTCTTCGAATTTTTTGCCCCTGATGGCTTGCCATAACACGGTCTCAGCTTCGGTCATATCATGGCGCAGGTGCTTTGCTTGACGTTTGGCAAACCCCTCTCCCGTCAGCCTGCGGCTGACACCCTCCCCCGCAAGGGGTGAGGGGAGGTTTTTTCTTCTTTCTTGCTGTTCCTTGGCAACGTCCTTCAGCGGCCTTAACTTTCCCCACTCCCCTTGCGGGAGCGGGTGTTCCGAAGGAACGGGAGAGGGAAGTGGGGGCTTCATCGCTTCAAATCCCACGTGGTGGTGCCGTCTTTGTTGTCTTTGATGGCAATGCCGAGCTCCGCAAGTTCATCACGAATGCGGTCGGATTCTTTCCAGTCTTTATTGTGACGGGCGAGAAGGCGGTCTTCGACGAGGCGGACGATGGTTTCGCGGCGAAATAACGTTGCTGGTTGCACAAACAAGCGTTTGTGTTTTCTTCCTTGGATTGCTTCTTCCGCAAGCGAAACACCTAATTGACAAAGATTGCTTGCGACGGATTGCATGTCACCAGATTTATGCAACCTCCTCAACTCGGTTATCGCCATGTGCGAATTCAAATCGTCACACAACGCTTCGGTTACACCGCTGGTAAATTCAGTATGTGGAGCAATGCCTTTTGTATCTTCGGCCCAGCCTGTAAGTTCTCGCGCCGATTCTTTAAGCGAGTCTTCTCGCCAATCAATTGGCTGCAAATAATGCGTCTTCAACATATTTAAACGCAAAACACTACCGCCCCAGTGATCGAGCTCATTTGCTATAGTTTTGAAATTCCCGTCACTCTTCGACATCTTCTTGCCTTCAACCTGCAAGAAGCCGTTGTGCATCCAATAGTTCGCCATCACCTTGGTGCCATGCGCACATCTGCTCTGGGCGATTTCGTTTTCGTGGTGGGGGAAGATCAGGTCTAAGCCGCCGCCGTGAATGTCGAAGACTTCGCCCAGATGATGCTTGCTCATCACCGAGCATTCGATGTGCCATCCCGGGCGACCCCTGCCCCATGGGCTTTCCCAGCCTGGTTCATCAGCTGAGGATAATTTCCACAACACAAAATCAGCGGGGTTTTTCTTGTGGGCTTCGATGGCGATGCGGGCTCCGGCTTGTTGTTCGTCGAGTTTCCGGCCGGACAGCTTTCCATAATCAGCCATTGCGCCTACGTCGAACAACACTTCGCCTGACGCCACATAAGCGTGGCCTTTTTTGATCAGCACACTGATCATATCGACCATGCCCTGAATATGTTCGGTGGCGCGTGGTTGTTCGGTGGGGTCCAAGCAGCCCAGTGCTTTCACGTCGGCGAAATACTGATTGGCAGTTGTCTCCGTTACCTTGCGGATGGCGGCGTTGAGTTCCATGCCGGGGTGATCGCGCAAGGCACGTGCGTTGATCTTGTCGTCCACGTCGGTGATGTTGCGGACGTACTTCACGTGATCCGCCCCGTAAATATGGCGCAGCAGGCGGAACAGTACGTCGAAAACAATCGCAGGCCGCGCATTGCCGATGTGCGCAAAATCATAAACTGTGGGGCCGCAGACATACATGCGCACGTTCTTAGGGTCCAAGGGAACAAAGTCTTCCTTGGTTCTGGTGAGCGTGTTGTAGATGCGCAAGGTCATATTCTATCTCTCGGAGGCCGGCTCCGGGATCGCTTTGCTTGTTTCAAGGTAAGCGGCGCCGTGCCAGCAGTTTCGTGCTAGGTGCAAATTATAATGCTGCACATCTTAACAGCATACTGGCGGCAAATGGTCATTTTGGCTTTTTCTGCGATTGCGGCGCAAAGGTCAAGCCCGTATGCGCTTGTTTATGGCGACGTTTTCCCCGGCTCAGCATCGTATTGGACTTGTTTTGGTGGCTTGCGCCGCCTTAGCATGGTCGCAAGCAGGCATTTTTACACGGCTGATTTCAGCTGATTTAGCGACCATGCTGTTCTGGCGCGGGCTGTTTTCCGGCACAGGCGTGTTTTTGTTTCACTGCATTCTGGAAAAGCGGTTTGCGGTTCATGATTTCACCCGTTTGGGCTGGCCCGGTTGGGGGGTGTGCGGCTTGTCGGCTCTTTCGATGATTTGCGGCATCGGCGCTTTGCGCTTCACCAGCGTGGCGGATGCCATGGTGATCTATGCGACGACGCCATTCATCACAGCTGGACTTGCGTGGTTGGCCATGGGTGAACGCACGGCGCGCTCAACCATAATCGCCAGTGCAGTGGCGATGGTGGGCGTGTTGGTGATGTTGTTGGGGTCTGATTGGGGTGGTTCAATGTTTGGAAAAGCATTGGCCGTCGGCATGGCTTTTGGAATGGCCGGGTTTTCGGTTTTGATGCGGCAGCATAAGTCCCTGCCCATTTTGCCAGCCCTAGCGGCTTCGGCGTGGCTGGTTTCGCTGTTGTGTTTTTGGTTTGCAACGCCGCTGTCGATCAGTGCTCAAGATTTTGCGTTGGTTGCGGCATTCGGCGTGGTGCAAAATGCGGCAGGCTTAGCCTTTTACACGTTGGGAACACGCCGCATTCCAGCGGCTGCGGCAACCTTATTGGCCACACTCGAAGTGCCTTTGACGCCGTTTTGGGTATGGCTATTCCTGAACGAAACGCCGCCGATGTGGACACTTGTCGGCGGCGGTATCGTATTGATGGCGTTGCTGACACATATGAGCGGCGAGTTTCGGAAGACGGCTTCTGCTTAAGTTTGGCGGGACGGCCACTTGCTTGGCGCCATGTTTTTAATACGCAGGAATTCTCGGTTGAAGTTGGACTTGGTGTTGAAGCCTGAGCCAAACATGGCGGCTGTGACCGACTCTCCTTCCGATATCAATGTACATGCGTGTTCAATACGGTGACGGTTAATGAAACGGGATACGTTTTCACCCTTGCTGCGGTTGATAGCGGCGGAGAGTTGCTTCGAAGGCAATACAAGTTTCCGCGCCAGCCGCGATAACGTGAGGTCTGGGTCGAGAAAAGTTTTGTGCTGTTCAATGTACTGGTCCAGCGCGGAGATTATTGCCTCGTCGCGCGAAACGTCTTCGTCAGATAGCGCTTCAGTCTCATGCTCACGGCGGCTTTCGACAGCGTGTGTTAGACCTAGCGCGCCCAAGCTTAACAAGGAAAGTGACGACACAACACTCGGCAACCATAAGACAACTGAAGTCATGCCGGTTGCCATGCCATAGGCGATCAACACATCACAGATTGCTGACGCAATGAGCGAAACTGCCAATATACGCCATGCCAAGAGAGCTTTTGATCCACTCTCTAAACGGCTGTGGAGCAAGCTGTCTTCACCGCGCCACATGCGTCGCAACATGGCAACGCCGTATCCTGCAAATGATAGTGGAATCAGTACGTCCAACAAAAACGGATTGAATGCCAGAGCAACCACCGCCAACACGGGCCCTGCCCCGTGCCATAGCATTTTGGTGATGCGGATATCGCCTCCTGCTGCTGTGATGAATGCGGCCCAGGCGATTGGCGGAATGGTTGTCGCTAAAATGGCTTGTAGCGGTCGCAGAACTGAGAAGCCGTAGTATTGCGTCAGGGCGATGATGACGGCTTGTGTGGCGCATGAAGCGATCAGAGCAAATATTGTCATGTGAGTTTCGCGCGTGGCCAAGCGCTGGATGAGAAAACCAATCAGTAGCAGAGCGATGATCAAAGGAATTGGCAATACAGGCATAGGGTGTCGTCCAAATTTCTTTTGTTCTACCTCCTCAAACCAGATGTTGGCGACCTCGAACTGGTTTGAGGACGTATTATGATGATTTTCATGGCTGAACCATTCTGCACTTTAGCGAAAGGACTTCATCATGAAACGCATTTTACTCGCTCTCTCATTGGCATTTACTTTGAATACATCGTTGGCAACAGCTGATACTGGGCTGAATCTTTTCAGCATAAAAGCACCGCATCACAATGTTGATATGGACATGGCAATTCTTTACCCCTCCACCGGCGGCACGTCTCGGCCGTTTGGTGATAATGCTGTGTTTTATGGTGTGCCCGTGCATGACTACGCCACATTGGTGCCTGGAAAATACCCGGTGATCTTACTGTCTCATGGTTGGGGCGGGTATTTCGCCCGCATGGGCTGGCTCAGCGCGGCATTGGCAAACAAGGGGGCAATTGTTGTAGCGGTTAATCACCCGAACAGCACCACGGGTGATGCGGACAACAAAAGTGCATTGAACCACTGGACCCGTGCACAGGATTTATCAGCGGCGTTAGACCACGTTTTGCAAGACCCGAAGTTCGCGTCCAGCATTGATCGTTCCCGAATCTATGCAACCGGATTTTCATATGGCGGCTGGACTGCGTTGTCTCTCGCGGGGTTAAAGGGCCGTGCGGAAGGCTATGAACTTTATTGTAAAGCTGCCGGTGAAGACTCCACACATTGTCGCGATTTGAAGAAAGCTGGCATCGAAATCTCAAAGCTTGATGCAGTGCAGTGGCGTGCATCTTACAAAGATATACGCATTGCAGCAGTGGCAGCGATTGACCCTGCCCTCACATGGGGACTTGATGCTGGCGATACGTCGGACATTGATATTCCGATTTTACTCATTGGATTAGGTGATAGTTCCGATCGCTTATCGGCAACGGATACAAGCGCAAAAGGCAGCAAGTTTGAAAGCTTGTTACCGGCAGCGAAAGTGGAACATCTGATGCCCGCTCAACATTTTACAGCGTTGGGACTTTGCAAGCCCGAAGGTGCAGCAATTTTAGTTGAGGAGAAAGACGACCCGGTTTGCACAGACCCTGTTGGCACTGATCGTGCAGCCGTGCAAAAGCAGATCATTGACGGCATTGCCAAACATTTCGGCTTGTGATTTTTGCAACACTCCCAAAGACTCTCAGGCGGCCTTCACAACTGAATCAATGTTAAAACGCAAGCCCGGGGCGAGTTTGAGCGCTGCCGCCAAGTTGTTGAGGTAAGTGATTTCCGACGCTGTGTCAGGTTGGATGGCCATGCTCACTTGATAAAGCTCAAGCCTTGATTTTCGCTAGCACTTCCAGTGTTTCAACAACGGCTGCAGCCGCTTCGATGCCTTTGTTGTTGGCGTCGGCGCGGCTGCGGGCTTTGGCTTGTTCGTCGGTGTAGGTTGTTAATACGCCGAAGGCGATGGGAACACCGGTGTTGAGGGCTGCCTGCATCAAGCCCATGGTGGCCCCAAGACTTACGAATTCAAAATGGGCGGTTTCGTGTTTGGTCACGCAACCTAAGCAGACCACGCCATCAAACTTTCCGGACTTGGCCAGTGCTTGTGCAATGACCGGCAATTCAAATGCGCCGGGGGCTGCGAAGATTTGAGACGCATCAACGGTGATGCCCTGTTCGCTTAAATACTTGAGCGCACCCTGCTTCAAACCACCGGTGACCACTTCATTGAAACGGCTGGTGACAACGGCCATGCGCCAGGCTTTTGTTGCAATTTTTGTCATAATTAATTTCTTACCTTATTGTTTTGAAAATGTCCCATGCGGTCACGCTTGGTTGCGAGATATGCCGCATTAAAGGGATTGGATTCGACGACCAGTGGAATTTCTTCCACCACGTCGAGGCCGAGTTCGACCAACGCTTTAGCTTTGTCAGGATTGTTTGACAGCAATCGCAGCGATTTCACGCCCAGTGATTTCAGCATATGCGCGGCGGCAGTATAGTCCCTATGGTCTGGCGCAAAGCCAAGTGCTGTGTTGGCCTCAATCGTGTCATGGCCTTTGTCCTGCAAGGCGTAGGCCATGATTTTGTTGGCAAGACCAATGCCGCGCCCTTCATGATTGCGCAGATAAATGACAATGCCGCCATCGCTCTCGGCCACCTGGCGCATGCTTTCCTGCAACTGCGCACCACAGTCGCAGCGCAGTGAACCCAAGGCCTCACCGGTCAAACATTCGGAATGAACGCGGACCAGCGGACTGGCAGGCAGCGGGTGTTTTACGAGAGCTAAATGATCGGTGCCATCCAGTTGGTTGCGGAAGGCATGGATGCGCAATGGCTCGTCCGAAAAAGCTGAAGGCAGATCCGATTGCGCCACTTCCAGCACATGGTTTTCAGTGGCTTTGCGATGCTTCACAATCTCCGCAATGGCGAGAACCGGCAGGCCATGTTGTTTGGCAAAAATATCAAGGTCGGGCCGGCGCGCCATTTCGCCGTCATCTTTCATGATTTCACAAATCACAGCAGCAAGGGCCAGGCCTGCAAGCCGCATGAGGTCGACTGATCCTTCGGTGTGGCCGGTGCGACCGAGCACACCCTTGTCATGGGCACGCAATGGAAACACATGGCCGGGACTTACAATGTCTTCCGGTTTTGTGTTGGCGTTGATGGCCGTGGCAATGGTGTGGGCCCGGTCAAAAGCTGAAATGCCCGTGGTAATACCGTCCCGCGCTTCAATAGACACGGTGAATGCGGTCGAGCGCCGGGCTTTGTTGTTGGCAACCATCGGCGGCAAGTTGAACTTGTCCATCACCGCGCCAGCCATCGGCATGCAGATCAAACCACGGCCAAAACGCGCCATGAAATTCACCGCCTCAGGTGTTGCAAATTCAGCGGCTATCACGAAGTCACCTTCGTTTTCACGATCCTCGTCATCGACGAGAATAATCATGCCACCAGACTTCAGGTGGTTCAGGGCTTGTTGTAAGGTTGACATAGGCGCTCCACATATTTGGCCATAACGTCAACTTCGACATTGATGGCGTCGCCGATTTTTGCGGCATGTAAATTGGTGTGTTCCCAAGTATGGGGAATAATGGTGAGACCAATGGTCAAGGTGCCATCGGCATGGTCGTCCATAGTGTTGATCGTCAGGCTGATGCCATTCAGTGTGATCGAACCTTTTTCAACGCAATAGCGCGACAGTGTGGATGGCAATGTAACATTCAATTTCCACGCACCAGCGTCTTCAACGACCGACGTCAAAGTGCCTTTACCGTCAACATGGCCTTGCACCATGTGGCCCGATAATCTTGTGTTCAAACTGACGGCACGTTCTAAATTCACTTTGCTAGCAACTGCTATTTGTCCGAGATTGGTGCGGGCCAAGGTTTCAGCGCTGGCAAAAAAATCCGCAGCACTTCCATGCAAACTGGCCACGGTCAGGCAAACGCCATTCACGGCAACGCTTTCGCCCAAAGCAAGATCGTCATAACCTGTGGCAATGCGGCACTTCAAAGCACCGTTGTCAAAGGTTGCGACAGTCACCTCGCCTAATTTATCAATGATGCCGGAGAACATCCGCACCTCCGTTTGTGTTGATTTTGATCTGGTCTTCAGCGTCAGTTTGCGTGATGGTCACGTGCTCATCCCAGAATGGGGTCTGCAACACATGTGCCGTCAGCTTCGGCCCGGCTTCCACCAACACTTCCAAACCACCCGTGGCTGCAATGTCGCGCAAGGCGGTTTCGATATCACCTGCAACAGTTACGTCAAAACCGCGTGCGGTGGCTGCCTCATAATAGACAGCGGGAATTTGTCTGCGGCGGTCAAACAACACCAACTTGCGGCGCTTGTCCTGATGGTCGGGAAGCAAACGGACGGTGAAAAGCGGATCGTCGGCCAAAACAGTTCCAGAGCCTGTAAAAATCGCATCGGCGCGGCGGCGCAAGGCATGAGCCACAACAAGTGAGCTTTGCGAGGTGAAGGTTTTTTGTCCGGGTGGAGGCACCATATTGCCTTCGCGGTTTAAAGCCTGCTTCACGGTGACAAAGGGCAAGCCTAGGGTAACGCGCTTCTTGAAGGGAGCGATGAGGCGTTGAACCTGGGCGATGTCGCCCGATAGAAAATCAACCAGCAGGCCAGCCTCGCGCAATCGCGCAGCACCGCCACCAGCCACGTTAGGGTTGGGGTCGGCCGCGCCGATGACAACGTGCTCGGCAGGTGTGGCCAATATTGCCTCACTGCACGGCGGTGTGCGACCGTGGTGGTTGCAGGGTTCAAGGGTTACAACAACAGTGTGAATTTTGTCCAACTGACCGGCGATGCGGGCGTTTTGAATGGCCAGCGCTTCAGCATGTAACTGCCCTGCCCCGTGGTGTGCTGCTGCCGCAATCACATTTCCGGCACGGTCCAACAGCACGCAACCAACGGGCGGATTGGGTGCAGTAGCACCCTCCCACGCGCGTGCCGCAGCCATAGCCGACTGCATGGCGCGGGCCAATTGCGCGTCGGTAAACTGTCTGGTCGGCGTTGGTTTCAAAAAATAGGCCCTATCGTCAAATGCAATTCTGACGTCGCAACAGGGCCACAAACAACAGACGCCGCGCCCAGAAACTGGTCGCAGCTTTCCCGTTCATGTTGTTCTCTTTCATCCGGACTATACCGTCGGCCCCGGAATTACACCGGATCTGCTGACACTCATCCGAAGACAAGCCGCTCGCGGGCTTTTGGTTTACACCAATTTACCGCCGGTGGGGAGTTACACCCCGCCCTGAGAACGTTTTTCCGGTTTTACCCGGTCACTCTTATATATGATGCTTATCGCCGCGAGGCAAGCCGCACCTTAGGATTACTCCGCCGCTTCAACCTCTTCATCCTCAATCGGAGGACGTGAGGCCATTTCTTTTTTGATTTCTTCGGCCACTAAGAACGAGAGTTCAAGCGCTTGTGTTGCGTTCAGTCGTGGGTCGCAGAAGGTGTGGTAACGGTCGTTCAGGTCTTCATCACGCAAAGCACGAAGGCCGCCGGTGCATTCTGTAACGTCTTTGCCCGTCATTTCCACGTGGATGCCGCCAGCATGGGTGCCCTCAGCGCGGTGGATGGCCATGAAGCGACGGACTTCCGACAGGATCGCATCGAAGGGGCGCGTCTTGTAGCCGGACGTCGACTTGACGGTGTTGCCGTGCATGGGGTCAGATGACCAGACCACCAACCTGCCCTCACGCTTCACAGCGCGGATCAAATCCGGCAGGTGCTTTTCCACTTTGTCATGAC
>JAYUQS010000140.1:0-3597 GCA_043756645.1 Hyphomicrobiales bacterium
CGTTCCGAAATTTCGGCCAAAATCGCTGCGTTTCTCTCGAAAGAGGCTACTGCACGCTTTCGCGTGAGTAGATGTTGGGCTACAAGCCGAACACACTACATTTACCACTCTACCGCATGCTGGCTTGAAGCCCGGACGGGAACATCCCCTCACCTTATTTTTAAACCGCCCTAAGGACCTCACCCTCCCATCGCTGCGCGACGGGTCCCTCCCTCTCCATCTGCGATGGAGAGGGGACGCTTTTCTTTGTCCCTTCTCCATTGAAAATGGAGAAGGTGGACATCGCGAAGCGATGGACGCATGAGGTCCCTTACCCCACAAAAAAACCGCGACCCTCATCAGATCGCGGTTTGTTCAACTGCCGAAGCAGTCTTCCGTTCAAATAGGGCTTATGAGGCCTTAAGATCACCGGCTGACGACTTGCCTGTGCGTTTATCCTGCACGAGCTCGTAGGACAATTTCTGTCCTTCGTTGAGGCCGTTCATGCCGGCACGTTCAACTGCGCTGACGTGTACAAACACATCTGGGCCACCGGAATCCGGCTGAATAAAGCCAAAGCCTTTTTGGCCGTTGAACCATTTTACTGTACCTGAGGGCATCCTTAATATCCTTTCAAGATGCAATTGCCTTGACCCATTTGCAGCCGAAACCGGACACAGATGAGCCTCCTATCGATGTTCTGGTAGAGAGTAAGCTTTAACACTTGCAGTCTTGGAAGCGTTGCCACGCGCCCGATCGGCCGAAAACACGATGACAAAATCTAGTATGAGAATTGAAAAAAGGCAAGATACCTTGCAAGACCGACATTTGGGCTGACAGCCGCCCTTGAATTTCGGCTTTAAAAGGTCCATTGCTCCCGTCAATGAACGCCCAGGAGACTCAATGGCTAAAGAAGAACTACTCGAATTTGAAGGTTACGTATCGGAACTTTTGCCCAACGCCATGTTCCGCGTGAAACTGGAACACAATTCCCACGAGATCATTGCCCACACATCAGGCAAAATGCGCAAGAACCGCATTCGCGTTTTGGCTGGCGACAAAGTCATGGTTGAAATGACGCCCTATGACTTGACCAAGGGCCGCATCAACTATCGCTTCAAGTAATAGCAATGGCTGAAACCTCCACTCCGAAACTTGTGCTGGCCAGCGCTTCACCGCGCAGGCTTCAGCTTATGGACCAGGTAGGGCTTCAGCCTGATTTGTTAAACCCGACTGATATTGATGAAACGCCAAGAAGACGCGAAACACCGCGGCGTTTGTCGTTGCGTCTGGCGGAAGAAAAAGCCCGTGCGGCATTAACGGCTCCGTTGGTGCGGGCCTTGGGTCCACATACCATTGTGCTGGCAGCTGACACTGTCGTAGGCCTTGGACGGCGGGTTTTGCCAAAGGCCGAAACACCTGAAGACGCTCTCGACTGTCTCCGGCTATTATCGGGCCGCTCACACTGGGTTTATTCATCCGTAGCCGTTGTCTCGCCATCAGGATCAATCTCCACACGCTGCTGCGAAACCAAGGTGCGCTTCAAGCGCCTGTCACGCGAAGACATGGACACTTATGTGAAGTCTGAGGAGTGGCGCGGCAAGGCGGGTGGCTATGCCATACAGGGTCGTGCTGCGGCCTTTGTGCGCTATATGGCGGGCAGTCATTCCGCTGTTGTTGGTTTGCCTCTGCACGAAACCTTGGCGCTGCTGGAAGGTGCGGGCTACCCCGTACACAAGGTTTGGGCCCTGGCACCTGTGGCGCTGTTTTGATGGTCGAGCCTGTTGCCTTTAAGCCAAGGCGGCCCTGCCCCATGTGCAAAAAACCATCACAGGTGAAGTTCCATCCGTTTTGTTCGAACCGTTGCGCAGAATTGGACTTGGGCCGCTGGCTCAACGGCAGCTATGCGGTGCCGGTGGTGGAAGATGATGATCGCCCCGATGACGGCGGAGACGCCGCTTAAAGCCAGCCCATATGGCGCAAGGTTTGGAAGGTCGGCAGCAACATGACCGCCAGCCATAAGATCCCTGCTGTGGTGCACTTCAAGAGCAGACGTTTTTCAAGCAATGCTGCCGGAATGCCGGTAACCAAAAGATGCAGCAGGCCAGAAATGATTCCGCTCAAAAAAAACATCAGACCGAGCGGTGCAGGCAAGACATTCGGGTACCAAATGCCTTGCAGAGCAAATATCATGAACGAATGCGGTGAGAAGATGCCATTGAAAATGGCGAGCGCAAAAACGACAGCGTAAATCAGGACAAAGCTTATCATGCTGTCACCGCGGGCAGCACCCCGTAAGCACTTGCCACCATATAAAATCCAACACGCGCCACCAACAGCCACAATGCCGCCAAGAATATATGCAATGTTTTGGGAATAAGTGCTGGAGTGACCAGAGTGGTCACTTTGAGAATGGGAGATGTGATGAGGTGAAGCGGTTTGTTTTTCAGAGGGACAAAATCCAAAATCGCTTTTGCCAAGCAACAAAGGGCCCAGAGAGCCAAGCCATTGAAAATAAAATTGAAGAGCAAAACATGCATTAACTCAATATGCCCGACCACTCGCCGAGAAGAAAGCTTGGAATGCTTTGTGTTTCCAACTTGACCTGTTAGACTTTGACATCATTCAACGGGCAAAAAACATGGACTATGTTTCTTTATTTACTACGCAAATCACCGATATTTTCAGGCTCGGGCTTTTGGCGGGACTTATCTTCACAACAGAACGCACACGTGCGCAAACAGGAATCATGTTGCCACTGGTGGCGGGCATCGTATTTGTTGCTGTGATTATTCCCTCGACAATCACCACATCAAACGTCGACATCGCAAGTGCGGTGGGTGTTGGATTGGTTTCCAATGCTGTCATCGTTGCAGTGCTTTGGTTTGCGTGGTCAAGCTTCAAGTCACGACAATAAAAAACGGGCCGGAAAAAATCCCGGCCCGCCTGTTGTTTTAAGCCTTGCGCTTAGCGCTTGGCATCATCAGCGAAGATGTCTTTCTTGTGGGTATTGCCCGGCACCAGAAGCGCACCAACCACAACCGTGATTAGGGCAATGATGATCGGATACCACAAGCCGCCATAAATATTGCCGGACTGGGCAGAGATCGCGAATGCCGTTGCAGGCATCAGACCACCGAACCAGCCGTTACCAATATGGTAAGGCAGTGACAGGCCAGAATAGCGGATGCGTGTCGGATAAAGTTCGACAAGCATCGCAGCGATTGGACCATACACCATCGTCACCAACACGATCAGGAAGGTCAGGATCGCGATGATTCCGAGCTTCTGTCCGGTGAAGATGTCGAAGAAGTTCTGAGCTTTCGCCACCGTGGTGTTGTCAGCAGGAACAAGTGGATAACCTGCTGTTTTCAGACCTTCCGTCAACGCTTTTTCAAACGCTCCCTTGGCGCCCTTTTCTGCGTCCAATGCGGCTTTCGCAGCATCAGTTGCAGCTTGGTCAGTACCTGCTTTTGCTTTGTCGAAGGCTTCCGTTGCAGCCTTAACGGCAGCACCGTAGGCGGCAGCATCATAGGACTTCACAACAGCGTCGCCGATCTTGACTTCGGCAATGCTGCCAGCCGGACCATCAACAGTTTCGTAATTCACGGAGGTACG
>JAYUQS010000141.1:0-10089 GCA_043756645.1 Hyphomicrobiales bacterium
GCCTTGCTTCTGCTTCTGCCAAGGCCCTTTGTGCTTCCGGTGTCAGCGACTTGTTCATGCTTGCAATTTCTTCTGACCATCACCAATTCTATCGCAACAAAGATGGAGGCATTCGTGTCGCAGTTCAAGACCGGAATTCTAATGGCAGGCATGACCGCCTTGTTTATGGGCCTTGGCTTTTTGATGGGCCGTGAGACCGGCATGTTGATTGCACTCCTTGTTGCCATTGCCATGAACCTTTTTACCTATTGGAACGCCGACAAAATGGTGCTGCGCATGAATGGAGCGCGTCAGGTGTCGGAGAGCGAAGCGCCAGAATTTTTCCACATGGTGGCAAGGCTCGCACAAAATGCTGATCTACCAATGCCGAAAGTCTATATTATTGAACAGGCCCAACCCAACGCTTTTGCCACCGGACGCAATCCTGAAAATGCAGCCGTCGCCGCCACAACCGGTCTGCTCAAACATTTGAATGCCGACGAGATCGAAGGCGTGATGGCGCATGAATTGGCCCACATCAAAAACCGCGACACTCTGATCATGGCTTTCACAGCGACAATCGCGGGTGCTATTTCCATGCTCACGCAATTTGGTTTTCTGTTTGGTTCACGTGACAGTCGCAACAACCCGTTGGGGCCAATAGGCTCCATTGCTTTGATGATCCTCGCACCCCTTGCAGCCATGGTCGTACAAATGGCCATCAGCCGCACCCGTGAATATTCCGCAGATCGTTTGGGCGCTGAAATCTCGGGGAAACCCCGGGCTCTGGCGTCAGCCTTGAATCGGATTTCAGAGGCGGCCCATGTCATCCCCAATCAGACCGCTGAACGTAACCCCGCCATGGCGCATATGTTTATTATCAATCCCTTGTCCGGCTTGCGCGCTGATGCGTTGTTCTCAACCCACCCCAACACCCAAAACCGGATTGATGCTTTGGAAGCCTTGGCGCGGGAAATGGGTGACAACCCAGCCACCACCACACTCAAGTCTGGCCCGTGGGGTTGAGTTAAATCGGTTTTGAGCCCGCGACAATTTCGACAACCTGGACAGTCTTAGCACTTCATTAACCATGTCCAGACCAAGCTTCGTACTTCCAAAACAGCTTGAGGGCAAACAGGTCGCATGGCGCTTCTTGGTCACACCATTGTTGAAGCAGGTTTGGCGCGTCTTGTTGGTCTTTGGCCACAAGCGTCGCGCGGTACAGCCTTGCGCTTAAAAGTGGCCGCACCCCAGAAACCAGATGCTTCAGCGCTGGCAAAAGCCAACGCGATTTATGCCGGTCAAACCACCTTCACCCTTCAGAGTTTTGCGGACCTCTCCTGGCTCGAACACTTTGCAGGTTCGGGGCGACAATTGTTGATGTGTCATGCCTTGAAGCTTTTAGAGGGGTGGAATCAACAAGCGCGGCCCCGCCTCTCTTTTGCAGAGGACGTTGTTATTCTGTTGCGGCTTACACATGCCGCGAATCGGTTTGCGGCAGTTCTGGATGCGACATTGCTTGAGCCTTTGACCCAAGCGTTGCAAAATCAAATCAGACGTTTTTTGGCACTTCATGTACGCGGCGCAACGGACCAACTCTCAAAAGCCTTGGCGCTTCTCGACGTTGCACGTGTGATTGAAGACAGCCTCAGCATACAAAAAGAAGCAGCAAAGCTATTGGACCTTTGCCTGCCAAAGTTGATTGCGGGCGACGGCGGACCAATTCATCACGGCTTCAAAGACTATGTCAGCTGGGTCAGTGAATTGCTGGATGCTGTGGATACACCCATCCATCCAAACGGCCGCAATGCCCTTGACCGCGCCAGACCATTTTTGTCGATGCTGCTTGATCAGGATTTGACCTATTGTTTTGATCGACGGCAGAAACCGCATCCGCAGATTGTGAATACTGCGGCCATGCGATTGGCTCCCTCCAGCGGTGTTGCCAGACTGCAAGTAGGAAAGACCTTATTGCTCAGCGTTCCCACTGATGGCGATTGCCCGTCAGAACTTCATTTCTCCAGTCATGGCCATTGGCTTTTATCCTGCGGGGCTTTTCTGCATGAGGAGAGTGATGCGATACAGCAAGGGGGTTTGACCGCCCATAGCAGCGACGAAGGCCATCTCATTCAGCAGTCGCTTGGCCTTGGTGAACGCACAGTTTTTGCTTCACCCAAAGGCGATGATCTCCGTATCGAAGATGTGATGCCAAATGATGGCCTCACCCGCTGGATGCGACTGCGGCTGAGTACAGCAACGAAATTATCTGTCACCCGCAATGGCACAAGTGCCATCCTCGCTGTTGATGGGCGCAATCTTTGGCAACTCACGTTGCGCGGTGCCAAGCTTTTGTCACAACAACAAAATGGTGAGGTTTTGGTTGAGACAACATCAAGCCATGACCGCATCAATTGGGCGCTGCGCCGTATCTCACGTCAATCCATACGTGGGTCAAAAACAGAAATGCCGGAACTTCCTTTCTAACTGGAA
Organism: Hyphomicrobiales bacterium; assembly: GCA_043756645.1. Lineage (GTDB taxonomy): Bacteria > Pseudomonadota > Alphaproteobacteria > Rhizobiales > Aestuariivirgaceae > Aestuariivirga. The sequence goes on from JAYUQS010000141.1 coordinate 2,470, forward strand.
TTTGCGCATCGCGCCAGTTAAGAGCCTGCAACAGTGTGACCCCCGTTGGAGTGCTTGACCTCATGTCTGATATTCGCAAGATCAACCGTGCCTTGATTTCGGTATCGGACAAAACCGGCTTGGAACATCTGGTCCGCAGTCTTGTGGGCTTTGGGGTGGAACTGTTATCAACCGGCGGCACTGCCAAAACACTGCGTGGGTTTGGCCTTTCTGTAACAGACGTATCCGATGTCACGGGCTTTCCCGAAATCATGGACGGTCGCGTCAAAACCTTGCACCCCGGCATTCATGGTGGCCTGCTATCGATTCGCGACAACGCCGAACATGAGGCCCAACGCCAGAAGCACGAGATTGATCTCATCGATTTGCTGGTGGTCAATCTCTATCCCTTCGAAGAGACTTTGACGCGCGGCGGGACCCGCGATGAGATCGTTGAAAACATTGACATTGGCGGTCCCGCGATGATCCGCGCTGCATCAAAAAATCATGAGGGTGTTGCTGTTGTCGTAACACCTCACGACTATGATTCACTCCTCGCTGAAATGGCTGCGCATGCTGGCGCTACGACGCTGTCCCTCCGCAAGAAATTAGCCGCCACCGCTTTCGCCCGCACTGCATCTTATGACGCAGCCATCGCGCAATGGATGGCGCAAGTTGTGGATGAACCCTTCCCCGCCTTTACAGGCTTTGGTGGGCGCAAAGCACAGGACTTGCGCTACGGCGAAAACCCGCATCAAAAGGCAGCTGTCTATCAGTCATCCGACGGTCGCACCGGCGTATTGGATGCAAAGCAAATCCAAGGCAAAGAACTCTCTTACAACAACATCAACGATGCCGATGCAGCGTTGGAAGCGGTAAGCGAATTCAGCCCTGTTCAACCTGCTTGCGTCATCGTCAAACACGCCAACCCCTGTGGTGTCGCTGTATCGTCATCAATCGCCGAAGCCTATCGCCAAGCCTTGATTTGCGATCCCGTCAGCGCATTTGGTGGCATTCTCGCTTTCAATCAAAAAATCGATGGCGAAACTGCGACAGAAATTTCAAAAATTTTTACCGAAGTGATTTTGGCACCAGGCGCGGATGAAGATGCTCTGCGCATTCTCTCGACAAAGAAAAACTTGCGACTCCTGCTTCTGCCATCTCTGCCCAATCCAAAATCCAAAACCACCCTCGTGAAATCCATCGCTGGCGGCTTGCTCACCCAATCGCGCGATGCCGAGACATTGGATCTAACGACTTTAAAAGTCGTGACCAAGCGCGCACCATCACCACAAGAAATGCAAGACCTGCTTTTCGCCTGGACCGTGGCCAAGCACGTTAAATCCAACGCCATCATCTTCGCCAAAAACGGCCGCACCACAGGCATTGGGGCCGGACAAATGTCGCGCATTGATTCAACCCGCATCGCTGTGTCTAAAAGCCTGGATGCGGCAAGAGCCCAAGGCCGCCAAGAACCTGATGTAAGAGGCTCAGTCCTTGCCTCCGACGCTTTCTTCCCCTTCCCCGATGGCGTGGAAGCCGCCGCAGACGCAGGCGCCACCGCAATCATTCAACCGGGCGGCGCCATGAAAGACCAAGACGTAATCGCCACTGCGAACGCCCGTGGGCTTGCCATGGTGTTTACGGGGATAAGGCATTTCCGACATTAAAGCATCGGTCAGAGGCATTCGATCCCGCATATGCAAAGCAAAAAGCGAGGGTTCGTACATATATGTGGGAAATTGGAGCGGGCGAAGGGATTCGAACCCTCGACCCCGACCTTGGCAAGGTCGTGCTCTACCCCTGAGCTACGCCCGCTTGGCGTTTCCGGTGGCATCGGGTATCGCTGCCGGAACGTCGCGCTTATTGCCCAATCGCAATCCAAATGCAATAGCTGAGCGATAAAGTTTTGAAGTCTTTTCTCTACAAGGAGTTAACCCATGCCTGTGACACGTGAGGAGTTGTTTAAACGCTTCAAATCTCTGGGCATTGAAACCCGCACCCTTGACCATGCGCCGGTATTTACTGTCGAGGAAGCAAAGCACGTCCATGACGATATGCCCGGTGGTCACTGTAAGAACCTGTTCTGCAAGGATGAAAAAGGTGTGCTTTGGCTCATCGTGACGCTGGAAGATGCCATCATCAACCTGAAAGCCGCCCCCGCCAAAATCGGCTCAAAACGCCTGACTTTCGGCAAGCCTGAGCTTTTGATGGAAGTTTTAGGCTTGGAGCCAGGCTCCGTAACACCCTTCGGGCTGATCAATGATACAACAAACCGCACCAATGTGATTCTCGATGAGGCCATGATGCTTGAAACACCGCTGAATTATCACCCACTGAAGAATGATGCGACAACAGCCATCACACCCGATGACTTGGTCGCCTTCATAAAGTCCTGCGGCCATGCACCTCGCATTGTCGCCGTCAGTGATGCTTAAACTTGCAACAGCGCTTAAAATCTATCATTTAACACTCTCATTGTAACGCAGCAGCCAAAATGACCACCATGTTGAACGCCTCTCCTGCCAAAGCCCTGATCAAGGACGCAACCGACGCCAGCTTTATTGTCGACGTGATGGAGGCGTCGAAACAGCAGCCCGTGCTGGTGGATTTCTGGGCGCCCTGGTGCGGCCCTTGTAAACAAATGACTCCGGTCATCGAAAAAATTGTCATCGAGAACGCCGGCAAGGTCAAACTGGTGAAGGTCAACATCGACGAGAACCCTCAGTATGCGGGCCAACTCCGGGTGCAATCAATTCCCGCTGTGTTTGCTTTCGTTGATGGCCGCCCCGTGGATGGCTTCATGGGCGCATTGCCGGAATCACAAATCCGCCAATTCATTTCCCGTCTCGGAAAAATGGGGGGCCTCGCCGAACAAATCGCCGAAGCATTGGGCATGGCCCGTCAAGCGCTGGAACAACCAGCCTATGAAGCTGCAATTGACATCACCACCCAGATCTTAGGTGCAGACCCCGTTCAAGCCGAAGCCTATGCCATCAAGGCTCGTGCTGAAATGGGTTTGGAACAATTGGAGGCGGCAACTGTAACACTCCAAGCAGTTCCCGCCGACAAAGCAACCGACCCCCACATCATCAGTGCCAAGGCCGCATTGGATTTGCTTTTGAACCCCGTCGACACCAGCGGCATTGCAAGCTTGGAAAAAACCCTTGAGACAAATCCGCTTGATCATGCCGCACGCGTTGAACTCGCCGTCCTCCTCAATGGTGTAAACCGCCGCGAGGACGCCATCGAACATTTGATCCAAGTCATCCGTAAGGACCGTACATGGAATGAGGATGGAGCGCGAAAACAGCTCGTGCAATTCTTTGAAGCCTGGGGCCCGAAAGATGAAATGACACTGCTGGGTCGCCGCAAACTTTCGTCTGTTCTGTTTCAATGAGGCTGCCATGAAGCGTTATCACACCATTGCTGAATTGCCTGTAACGCTCCCGGTGTTTCCATTGGGTGGTGCATTGCTGCTGCCACGCGCCGAACTGCCACTCAATATTTTTGAAGACCGCTATTTGCAAATGTTTGATGCCGCACTTTCGTCCCATCGCATGATCGGCATGATTCAACCTGACTCTGAGGGCGATGATAAAAAGCCCGGCCTTTTGCGTGTCGGTTGTGCAGGACGCATTACGTCTTACAGTGAAACCAATGACAACCGGCTGCTCATCGGTCTCACCGGTATTTGCCGTTTTGAAGTTGTCACAGAAAAGAACACTAAAATGCCGTGGCGTCAATGCATCGTCACCTATGATGGCTTTGCTGCGGATTTGGTCACCGACAATCAGTCCCCCACTGTCAATCGAAAAGCTTTGGTCACTGCCTTCCGGCAATATTTGGAAGCCAATGATATGACGGCCAATTGGGAAGAGGTTGAAAAGGTCTCAACCGAAAATTTAGTCAATACGCTTTCGCAAATGGCACCCTATCCTGCGGCTGAAAAACAGGCGTTGCTGGAAGCGCCAGATTTGAAATCCAGAGCTGATATGTTGATTGCTTTGACGGAACTGGCACTGGCCAAACAATCAGGCGGCAAGGGCCGTAGTTTACAATGAGCGGCGGCGTCTGTGATCCCAGACTCTTGGAACGCTTGGTCTGTCCCGTCACCAAGACCAGATTGAGCTATGACGCAGAAAAACAAGAATTGATCAGCAAAACTGCGGGGCTTGCCTATCCGATCCGCGATGGAATACCTATCATGCTGGCTGAAGAAGCCCGTGAACTTTCAGAATGAGTGAAATCTGGCCAACTGAATTGCGGATCAAAGACAATGGCCGCAATTTTGAAATGACGCTTGATTCAGGCGAGAAACTCTCAATCCCTGCTGAGCTGTTGCGCGTCGAAAGCCCTTCAGCAGAAGTCAAAGGGCACGGACCCGGGCAAGAAACTTTGGTCTGGGGAAAGCGCAACGTCTTGCTAATGAAAGCCGAAGCCGTCGGCAACTATGCGGTCAGACTGCATTTTAACGACGGTCACGACACGGGATTGTTCACATGGAACTATTTGGCGGATCTCGCCCGCAATCGCGCCATCAAAATGGTGGATTATAGTGAGAAACTAAAAGTCGCTGGCTTATCGCGTTAACCCGGCAAAAGCCCTTGCAACAATCGCGGATTATGTTGCGATGTTCCAGCTGCCTGCGTCATGAAATGCGCTTTCAGCATTGGAATTTTATCAACCAGTTTCAGCCCTGCTCCCCGAATGGTTTTCAGCGCCGGGTCAGCATTTGAAAACAACGCATTCATGCCATCCATGGCGAGTGAGGTTGCCATAGTGTCAAAGCGCCGCTGAGTTTGATAGTGTTCGAGAACCGCGGGTCCACCAATGTCATCACCACGGGCAAAAGCTTGCATCACACAGTCAGCCAAGGCAGCAGCATCTTTAAAGCCGAGATTAAGCCCAAGCCCCGCCAGCGGGTGAATGGCATGGGCGGCATCTCCCAACAAAGCAATGCGAGGACCGCTCAGCCGATTGGCGATCTGCATGATCAAGGGATAGGCGGCACGTTTTCCCGACACCTGAACAGCGCCCACGCGCCCACCCATCTGGACTTGTAAAACAGCATTGAATGCATTGTCATCCAGAGCCATCAATTCTTCTGCCTGTTCAGCCTTCATGCCCCAGACGATAGAGGCCCGATTTTCCGGTAGCGGCAGAAATGCAAAAACACCGTCAGCTGAAAAATGTTCTTCGGCTTTTTGTTGGTGTGACAGTTCATGCGCTATCGCAAAACTGAGCGCGGTTTGCCGATAATCATGTGTGGTCAGTGGAATCTCAAGCTGTTGCCTCACCATTGAGTTCCGGCCATCAGCCGCCACAAGCAGTGGAGCGGCGTAAGAAGCTTCGGTCGCGTGAACGGACACCCGAGCCGCAGACATTTCAAATCGCTTGAAGGAAAATCCACCTTGCAGCGAAATATGAGGTGATCGTTGCACAGCCATGATCAACGCCTTCGTCAAGTGCCGGTTCTCGACCATGGCTGCAGCAGCGGCTTGTTTATCTTCCGTGGAAAAATTCAGAAGCGATGTGCGGGCGTCATGTGCGCCATGTCCATCTGTTACAACGATGTCACGCATCTCAGTGACATGGGCAGCGAGATCGTCCCACAGTCCCAGTGCGCGGAACATGGCTTGCGTCGCCAACGTTAAAGCTGTGCCACGGCTATCTTCCGGCACGACAGTGGGATCACGGCCATCCAAGAGCAAGACACGCAGAGGGCGCGGCAGTTTTTCACTGCCCAAGCTGAGTGCTGCTGTAAGCCCGTTGGGCCCTCCACCCAATATGATGACATCTGGTTTCATCTGTTTGTTTTTACGAGACCGCGAGCTTGAATGGCAGCCCGCGAATTGTCGCCCTGTTTCTGATTAATTTATAATCACTGCTTAAATTGTGTGCATTTTATGCCTGCGTTGGATCGTGAAAATCCGGCAAGTGATACAAATTATTACAAAATTACAATCACTTAAGCCAAGTTTCCGAACTGGCACAGGACTTGATTTGTGTTTGAGAGGTAAAACTAAGGGGACCGCATGAAATATATCATCGCTATCATCAAACCATTCAAGCTGGAGCAGGTGCGCGAAGCGCTGGGGGCTCTGGGCATTCAGGGCATCACTGTCACGGAAGTCAAAGGCCATGGCCGCCAACGCGGCCATACCGAATTTTACCGTGGCGCTGAATATGCCGTGAGTTTTGTTCCAAAAGTCAAAATCGAAGTGGCCGTGGAGAGCAACATTGCTGACCGCGCCATTGAAGCCATTCAAGTGGCAGCCCAAACCGGCCAAATCGGTGATGGCAAGATTTTTGTTCTCCCCCTCGAACTCGCAGTTCGCGTGCGCACCGGCGAAACCGGCGCTGCTGCGCTCTGATCCATTCACAGAAAGGATAAACAATGTCTGTCAAAGACATCTTCAGATCCAAAGCGGGTCTATTCAGTTTGGGGCTTTTGGCCGCAACATTTTTACCAAGCCAGAACGCCTGGGCAGCAGCTTCGATCAACAAAGGTGACACAAGCTGGATGTTGATCGCAACCGCCCTCGTCGTATTTATGACCGTGCCCGGTCTTGCACTGTTTTACGGCGGCTTGGTGCGGAGCAAAAATATTCTTTCGGTGCTGATGCAGGTCTTCGTGATTTTCAGCATGATATCGATTCTCTGGGTCATTTATGGTTATTCACTGGCCTTCACCAATGGTTCCGCTTTTATCGGTTCTTTCGACAAAGCTTTCCTGAACGGCGTCACCATTTCTTCGATGGCGGCGACTTTCTCGAAGGAAACCTATATTCCCGAATATGCTTTCCTGGCTTTCCAAATGACTTTTGCCGCCATTACGCCAGCCTTGATCGTGGGTGCCTTTGCCGAACGCATGAAGTTCTCAGCCATTCTCATATTCATGGCGATCTGGTTCACCTTCTCATACTTGCCCATGGCACACATGGTCTGGTGGTGGGCGGGTCCTGATTGCTTGACGCTGAGTGCTGAAGCCATTGATATGGTCAAAGCTTGCGTCGGCGAAGCTGCCGCAACCGACTTCCTGGCAAAACTCGCAGCAGCAACCGATGATGCAGCAAAAGCTACTGTGCTCTCTGACTTCTCCGCTGCTGCCAATGCGTCAAATGGTTGGCTCTTCAACAAGGGTGCTCTCGACTTTGCCGGTGGCTCTGTTGTTCATATCAACGCCGGTGTTGCAGGTCTGGTCTGCGCCGTCATGTTGGGCAGGCGTTTGGGCCTTGGCAAAGAAGCCATGGCACCACATAACCTCACTGTCACTGCAATTGGTACAGGCATGTTGCTTTTTGGCTGGTTCGGCTTCAACGCCGGATCAAACCTTGAAGCCAACGGCTTGACCGCCTTGGTCATCGTCAACACGGTTCTGGGTGCTGCTGCTGCCACATTGGCTTGGAGCTTCGGTGAATGGATGACCCGTGGTCATGCCTCATTCCTCGGTGCTGCGTCCGGTATGGTTGCTGGTCTCGTGGCCATTACCCCCGCTTGCGGCTGGGTAGGGCCAATGTCGGCCATCGTCATAGGCGCCGTCTCAGGCTTTGTCTGCCTCTTCGCCGTGGTATGGCTGAAGAAGAAGCTTGGCTATGATGATGCGCTTGATGTCTTCGGCATACATGGCGTCGGCGG
>JAYUQS010000142.1:0-3553 GCA_043756645.1 Hyphomicrobiales bacterium
GCGGAACTCAACATCGACTCGGTTGGTGTGTTGGATTTCATCATGGACGTGGAAGATAAATTCGACGTCGAAATTCCGATGAATGTGGTGGCGGAAACCCGCACCATTGGCGACCTTGTGAAGGTTGTTGCAGCACGTATCAAAAAGGACTGAGACATGGTTGATTTGCTCGACAAGCACAAAGGCATCATCGAACGCTTCGACAGAATGATGCAACTTGGCGTCAATGCCATGGGACCAACCAATGACAAAATCCTGTCACCCACCCGTGCCATCATCAAAGGTCGTGAAACCATTCTGGCTGGCACCAATAACTATATGGGCATGACTTTCACGCAGTCCGCCATTGATGCGGGCAAGCGGGCGCTGGATGAATTTGGCACGGGCACCACAGGGTCACGTGTGGCCAATGGCAACTATGCGATGCATACCGAACTTGAAAAAGAGCTGGCCAAATTTTTACAAAAACAACACTGCATTGTTTTCACCACGGGCTATCAAGCCAATCTCGGCATGATGTCTGGCCTCGCCGGCCCACGTGATACGATTTACCTCGACAGTGATTCACATTCATCAATCTATGACGGTTGCACTTTGTCGGGCGCCAAACTGGTGCGTTTCCGCCACAATGATGCAACGGATCTCGACAAGCGCATGGCGCGCTCTGCAGGTGAAGAGGGCGGCAAGCTGGTGGTGCTGGAAGGCATTTACTCGATGCTGGGGGACCGTGCACCACTGAAGGATTTTGTTGAAGTTAAAAAGAAGCATGGCTTCCAGTTGCTGGTGGATGAAGCACACTCTTTTGGTGTTCTAGGCGAGAATGGCCGCGGTCTGGCGGATGAAGCAGGGCTGGAACATGAAGCGGATTTTGTGGTTGGCACCTTCTCCAAAAGTGTTGGCTCGATTGGTGGTTTTGGCGCTGGTGACCATCCGCTGTTTGACGTGTTGCGTTATGCCATGCGGCCTTATTTGTTCACGGCGTCATCATCGCCTGCAACTATTGCCACATCATTGGAAGCTGTGCGCGTATTGGCGAGGGAACCGGAACGCCGCGACAGCATTCGCGCCAATTCTGATCGCTTGTTCAACGGCTTTAAAGCACTGGGCTTTGAAATGGGCTGTGATGTGGTCAGCCCCGTTATTGCGGTAAAATGCAAAGACGAAATTTCCACCATTCAAATGTGGAATGCGATTTTGGAGGCCGGTGTTTATGTGAATATTGCACTGCCGCCTGGAACGCCCAACCGCTTGTGTTTGCTACGTTGCTCGGTTTCAGCAGCGCATTCGTTTGAAGACATTGACAAGATCATTGATGTGTTTGGCAAAGTGGTGAAGGGCTGAGTTACTTCAACCCACCACGCCGCAACAATTTCGGCAACAGCACAATCGATGCAATAATCGGGTGCTTGCGGTGCCAATTTTTTACCTCGATATCAACGCCAGAGTGGCGCTTGATTTTCCATGCGGCATAGTCTGCTCCACCCTGAAAGGTAAATGCAGCTTTTAACAGCCGTAGAACCGACAAGGCTTTGCCCTGCCAACGGCGTAAGCTCCATGGCATTGCTGCTGGTGTGACATAGCTCGCGTTAAGCGAGATCATTCTAAAATGATCTTGTTGCATCTCTACAATTGTATCAGCGCGATCAACGCCTTCGGGACGCAGCTCCGTGCGGTAAGTGTTACGAAATAATTCGGTCCATTGTGTTTTGAATTCTTGTTGTGGTGCAACTTCGCGGGCATGAGCTTTGGCGGTTTCCATGGCGCGGATCAAAATTTGTTGAAGACGTTTGGCCACCAATGCATCGGCTGTCCAAAGCACCCGCATGGGTTGGGCAAAGCGTACCCAGAAGTATGGATTGGCTGTGATCGGTTTGACTTTTTGCGCTAGAAGCTCGGTGGGCAATACGGCATATTTGCAGCGGTAGGATTTGGCTCCGAAAGTCGCTTCGGCGTAATACACATTCGGCGGCACGAGTTTGCAAAGTGCGCGCGACATAAATTTTTCAGATACACCATCAAAGTCTAGGGTTAGCACATAGAAATCCATCAACGTATTTTCTGGATTTGAATCGCGCAAAGCTGAACCATAGGCGAGTACTGCTTGCACGTTTTTGTGGCGCATCCTGATGTGTGCTGCCATTTCGGCAATAGCAGCGTGAACGGGCGCTGCCGTTATTTTCGCAACATAGCTTTGCATGTCTTCGCTCATGAGACGATGTAATCAAACAAGGCCCCGGCTTCAAGGCGCAAGGGTTCGCCGTCTGGGGCATCGTAAAATTCACCATCAATGACGAAAGAAGTCGGGCTAGTAACTTCGCAACGATGACAGGCCGTGCTTGTGCTGCCAGGTGGTGATTTGCGCGTCTCAGATCCAAACATAACGGGCAAAATCCAGCGCGGAATGTTGGGCACGGGATAAGGCATGGTCATGGTGCGAAGTGGTGCAGTGGCTCCACCCCAGAATGGCTTTGCGCCCAAGATAAGCCTATTCAATGTGGTGGCCAGCATCATCAATTGCGGACCGTCGCACTGTTTCCTGCCATCAATATCAAGTGTGATTGCATATGGCCTATCGAAGCGGTCAGGATCTTTCGGGTTGGCCGAAAAAAACATGGCTTTGCCCAGAGCGCCAGCGAGTGTGGCAAAAGTCGCCAAATTACCGCCGACACCCTTGTCATTGAAGGCAATCTGGCAATAGCGGGTGGCTTCTGAAATTGCACCGGTGCCGAAAAACATGCCATGCAAAGGCCCGCGCCCTTTGGGGTTCACAACACGCAATGTGTGACGGCTGCGCTGTTCATTGGGCGTGATGTTGGCGATGAAGCTTGCTTGATCACCAATGTTGTTGCGACGAAATCCAAGATCGGCTGCCGTCATGTTGGTGGTGCCGTGGGGCAACAAGCAGAGGCGGGGTAGGGTTTTGAATTTGCCACTTTCGACAATCCAGGTTTGGATGGCCTGAATTGTACCATCGCCTGAACTGATGAAAATCGAAGATACATTGTTGGCGGCAAAACGCTCCAGACCTGCAAAAAGGTCTGTAAAATTGTTGAGCAGAACAACGTCCACTTTATCGTTAGGCTGATGGTTTAGAATTTCTGCAATTGCAATCCCTTTGCCACGACCACGGCCGGATTTTGGGTTGATGATTACACCCGTCCTGCTCAAGGCTTGGTCATCCAGGACTGCAAGGCACCGCCGGATTTTTTGGCCGAGAAAGCTTGCAACAATTGAACAGCGTGCAATAGAAGGCAAATCCCGGTCCAAGCAGCAACGGCAAGCAAGCCCCAATCGGGTCGTCCAATAATGGTCGCCAAGGTGAGCAAAATGAGATTTGGATTGCGCCTTGCGGTGATCTGCCGGAAGTCGGTGTCGATTTTGCGCCAGATGTGGATTTCGAGGCCAAGCCATTTGATTGCAACACCTTCGATTAAGCGCTGCAGAATGTAGCCGCCGAGTATGATCGCAATCGTCCACCAGAAGAGTTGGGTGCTCCAATTGATGCCCCAGAAAATCAGTCCCCAAGCCCAAGCCATATACCAGAAAGGTGGAT
>JAYUQS010000143.1:0-27849 GCA_043756645.1 Hyphomicrobiales bacterium
ATCGCTACGCGACGGGTCCCTCCCTCTCCAACTTTGTTGGAGAGGGGACTTAACACGTCTCTTCTCCACGGCACGTGGAGAAGGTGGATTGCGCGTAGCACAAGACGGATGAGGTCCCTTTGATTGCCGCAAGTGTCAGTCTCACGTCCCACAGAACGTCTGCGTCACTTCCTCTTCACCCAAAGGTGCAGCCTCAAATCCCGCCATATTTTCTGTCTCGATGAACGGCGTTCTGAGCAATTCAACCAGTGTTTCAAAGCGCGCCAAATTGCCGTCTTCCGCTTCGCGCAGCGCTGCTTCGACTTGATGGTTTCGCGCGATGTAGATGGGGTTGGAATTTTGCATCAAGGTAATATCCGGAGAAGCACCATTCAAACGCTTCATCCAAATATCTCGCGCTTGCGGCGATAAACTTACGCCCTGCGTCAATTCACGGAAGAACAGCGTGAAGTCCAATTTCTCATCCATCAGCACACGGAGGATTTCGGCGATGAACTCACCATCAGTATCATGTCGATCTAGAATACCGAATTTGTTCAACATGCCGGTTTCAAATGCAGCCTCAAACTGTGGGTAAAAGATTTCCAACTCCGCCTTGGCCACTGCGACGGCTTTGTCGGTGTCGTCATCCAGCAATTGCAATATACTCTCGGCAAAGCGTGTGAGGTTCCAGAGGCCAATGGCAGGCTGTTGGTCCCACGCATAACGGCCAGATTGGTCAATGGATGAAAATACTTTCTTGGGATGGAACACGTCCATGAAAGCACAAGGGCCAAAATCAATGGTTTCGCCGGAGATGGCCATATTATCGGTGTTCATGACGCCATGGATGAAACCGACACACATCCATTTTGCAATCAGCTCAGCCTGCCGCGAAATGACACTGGCCAGAAACTCTCTGACATCATCCGTATGCGGATGGCTGCGTCGGCGCTCATGTTCAAACAACACCAAAACACCCTCTTTGCCCAAATGCGCTGCCGCATATTGAAACGTGCCCACGCGCACATGGCTTTTGGCGATGCGGGCAACGATGCCTCCGGGCTCACGCCGCCGTCTGAAGACGTCTTCACCCGTTGCCACAACAGCCAGGCAGCGGGTGGTGGGAATGCCCAATCCGGCAAAGGCCTCGCTGATGATATATTCCCGCAGCATCGGCCCCAGCGCTGCACGCCCATCACCATTGCGCGAAAAGGGTGTGGCACCTGAACCTTTCAAATGCAGCTCCCAATCGCCATCCAAATTCGCGATCAAGTGGGCGCGACCATCACCCATCAGCGGGTTCCAGTGGCCGAATTGATGACCGCTATAGGCCAAGGATAGCGGTTCAACTTCGTTCCAGCGCCCATTGCCGGACAAGGCGGACAGGGTTTCAGGCCTTGCAAATATATCATCAGGCAAACCCAATCGGGCCGCCAAATGCGTGTTGGTTGCGAGATAGGAGGGGCTTATAACAGGAACCGGCGTTGCCCGTTTCCAGAAGCCATCAGGCAAAGTTGAAGCGAGGGTCATCGTCGCAGCCAGCGCAGTTCCGGATAGGCCACAGGTTCTTTTGGAGTGACGAAATAGCGCCGGAACATCTCTGCATAGCTCATCAGATAACCGTTGTTTTGCGCAATGAGTTTATCGCGCTCGCGATTGTAATAGGCAGGTAATTTATACCATGCAAGGGCAGGGCGCTCGTGATGGGGCACATGCAAATTGTTGTTCAAAAACAGAAAAGACCAGAACATTGAACACTCCACGATGATGGTACGGTGATCAACGTTTTCAGTCGCTTGATGTTCACAATAAGACCGCACGAGGGCCAGAGAAATTCCCGGATATGCGATCAGCAGCACATATTGCCACACCGGCATGCCGCACCAGATCACATAAGCAAACACACACGCGCAGGACGCGACAAACATGGCCCAAGCTTTAACTTTGCGTCGATCTCCGCGCAAGACGTCCAAAAGTTCAGCCGACCAAAAACGCGCAATGCCAACGGCAGGACCAATCAACATACGGCCGCCCAAGGTTTGATTGATCTGAAACAGCACCCGTTTGATGCCACGAACCTCCCCCCAATGGTCTGGCAGAAGATAATAGGATTCAGGGTCAACCTCGGGGTCGGTCAAATGCGCATTATTGTGGTGGGTCAGGTGGGTTTCCTTGTAGCGCTGAAACGGCAACCACATGGTGGGGGTCAGAAAAATCAGAGCCTCATTCAGAATTTTTGAACGGGTGGGATGGCCATGCAGCACTTCGTGTTGCAGCGATGTGTGCAAAGCTGCGAAATAAGAACCGACGGCCAGCATGAACCACCATGGCAAGGCCGCATGCAACCACACTATAGTGCCGAGCACAGTATAAACCAGTGCGATGATAAAAAGTGTTGGCCATTCCAGGCTTAAGGTTTTTGATGACATGTTCAGATTGCCGTTTTCTGGCAATCTGTTTACATGGATTTTGCCTGTTGATCCATGGATATGAAACGTCGCAGGCGATGAAATATTTGGACACCCCATGCTTGCCAGTTTGCCAATGTATGATTTGCCGGAAGTCCGCGAGGCCACGGATGCTTTCTGGGCTGCACTGGCCAAAGCATATGGTGTTGCAGGAGAATTAACCCGGGCCGCTGACTGGAAGCAGGTGTGGCGCAGGCCAGACATGCTGTTCAGCCAGACCTGTGGTTATCCCTTTACCCATGAATTCAGGGGGCGACTGACTTATGTTGCCACACCACATTACAAAGCTGATGATTGCGAGGGTCCGCTTTATTGCTCCTTGATTTTTGCGAGAGAAAAGTCCCCACTTCACACATTCCGTGGCCGCACCGCAGCGTTCAACAGTAGAGATTCGATGTCGGGATACCTAGCATTGAAACTGGCTTTAGCGCCAAAGCTTGCTGTAGGAAAAGCGGAATGTGCATTTTTCACCGCCGGTCTGGAAACCGGCAGTCATGCGGCCTCTCTCGCAGCCGTTCAAAACGGAACTGCTGATGTGTGTGCCATTGATTGTGTAACTGTTGCTTTGTTGCGCAAGTACAAACCGGAAGCAGTTCAAGGATTGGTTGAAATCTCCCGCTCACCCGCCGTGCCGGGTTTGCCATTTGTAACGCGCAACGGCGATGTTCAGCGATTGCAAAACGCGCTTGACCACGTGATGCAAGACAAAGCTTTACGAGAGGTGCGCTCAGCGCTGCTCGTTGAAGGCATGAGCATACTGGCACCGCAAGACTACGACGTCATTCTCAGGGCAGAGAAATCGATTGCTCACATCCCAATCCTGTAACCCAGAGTAAGGGGCGCAACCCTTTTTGGCTGCGCCCGTTTGGTTAGCCTCGTGATTAGCGGTTACTTGAACGCTGGCGGCTTTCGGATGGCGTTTCGTCGATGAAATCGCCAATAGGGCCTGGTCTTTTGGCTTTAAAATCTTGAACCGCTAAACCATACTTCACTGTGGTGTCAGTATGGTTGACTTCGCAGTCAATATACTCGCGTTTTCGGCGTTGTTCTTCCGAACAATTGTTACTTGTATCGGCTGCCATGGCACCAACAGGTGCCAATAATCCAAGAGCCAAAACGGAAGCGGTGAGAATACGAATAGACATGATCATTCTCCTTGAGTTTCAAAATCAAACTACGATTGCCGTAGTGATAATGTAATAACGTTTGCTCAGAAGAAAAGGTTGCGAACACATAAAAACGTTTTTGTGAGCGCATGGTTGATACTCCCTCACAAAGCTGTGAGGCTCAACGCATTGTCGCCACATTCACGCAAAAAAATTCATCACATCACTTTCAAGGGCATGCCGTTTTACTGATGCGATAGAGCCTGAATAATTTATGCTCGCCTTTGGCTTGCACTGTGAGTTTGCTTTCGTCATCGCCGAAATGCAGATATGTATCATTGCTTATGCGAATGCTGTTGTCGCCACGGTCGGTCACAGTGAAACTTCCACCATCTGCTTCAAGACCGCATTTCAACTCATCACCTGCGGTTTTGCAGACGACAAGATTGCCCTTGTAACGTGAGGTGGTGCGGAACACCGCATCCAAACTGTCCAGCAGTTCCTGCGGGCTTTCACCTTCCTTGCCCACACCATATTGAAAACGGATTTTGGTGATCAATTGTTTGTTGTGCTTGCGTAAATAGGCTTTGTCGTAAACCCGCTCATAGCAACCCTTGAATTCAGCGTGGGCGGCGCTGGGTAACACGATGGTACAAGCAGCAATCAGGATAGCGATCAGTCTCATTGTGGATAACTCTTTCACGTGCCTAAAGTTCCGCTCAGACTATAGGTTGGGGTAGGAGTATTTCAACATCGCTGTTGCTGGATGCGGCCAGCCGATTTAAAGCAATGACCATGACACGTGTAACCAATTTCCATCGCCTCGCCAAAATGCCGCTTCAAGCCCGCAAAGCTTTGTTGTCGCGCACCGAGACTGATCTCTCGACCTATATCGAGAAAGTGCGGCCCATCATTGCGGCGGTGCGCGAAGAAGGCGATGAAGCCTTGGCCCGCTTTGCAAGGCAATTCGACAAAGCACCGGTGGAAGCACACGCCATAGCGGCGACCTTAACTGACTATGCGCGGGCGGAAAAAACACTTTCAGCAAAGATGCTTGCAGCAATGCAGTTTGCAGCTGAATCAATCACGGCCTTCCACAAAGCTCAAATGCCGGAAAAGCAATGGATGCAGGAGTTTCGCCCCGGTGTGTTTGCGGGTGATCGTACCACGCCCATTCCATCCGTCGCCTGTTACGTGCCGCGCGGCAAAGGCGCGTTTCCATCTTCGGTATTGATGACGGCAATCCCTGCAACTGTGGCGGGGGTGAAAGACATCTGCATCATCACACCACCGGGCCCTGATGGAAACATCGACGATGCCACCTTGGTGGCGGCGAAACTCGCAGGTGTTCGTAAGGTCTACAAAGCCGGTGGCGCACAAGGCATCGCCGCAGTCACCTACGGCACCGCAACAATTTCACCCGTCAGAAAAATCGTAGGCCCCGGTTCACCATGGGTAGGTGCTGCAAAACGCTTGGTCGCTGATAAAGTCGATGTGGGAACCCCCGCTGGCTCGTCGGAATCCATCGTGATGGCTGACAGCACCAGTTCAGGCGCACTTGCAGCGCTTGATCTGTTGATCGAAACCGAACACGGGCCAGACTCATCAGGCTATCTCGTGACCTGGGACGAAACCATCGCCCGCGATGCCATGGCTGCACTCGAAGGTTTTTACAAACACATGTCGCCTTTGCGCGTTGATTACGCCTCAACCGTTTTATCCGGCCCCTTCGGCGGCATCATTCTCGCCGCTGATGAAGATGACGCAATTTCATTCATCAATGATTACGCGCCGGAGCACTTGCAGATTCTTTCGCAAACGCCTGAGCGCTATCTCGATAAAATCATTCACGCCGGAGAAATTTTATTGGGCGAGTATGCACCATCAACATTGGCCAACTTCGTGGTCGGCCCCTCCCACGTGTTGCCAACAGGCGGCTGGGCACAAACCGGGTCTGCCTTGTCCGTGCACGACTTCTTGAAACGCACATCCATCGTCAACGTTACCAAGCAAGGCTACAACACCCTCGCCCCCCACGCCAAAACCTTTGCGGAGTACGAAGGTTTCGATGCCCATGGCAATGCGGTGGGTGAGATGCGAAAGCCTTTGATGGGCAGCTGAAGCTCCCTCATCCGCCCTGTCGGGCACCTTCTCCCACGAAAAGTCGCGGGAGAAGGCTGATTGAATTTGCCTTCTCCCGTATTTTGAACGGGAGAAGGTGCCCGACAGGGCGGATGAGGGGCTTCCATTGATCACTGCCCTCCTCTAAGCCCCGCCCATCATGATCCGCATTGAATCTGTTTCCAAACAAAACGGCCACCAAATCCTCTATGTTGAAGCCTCTGCGGCTTTGAACCGTGGCGAGAAAATCGGCCTTGTTGGCCCCAATGGCTCCGGCAAAACCACGTTGTTCCGCATGATTACGGGGCAGGAAGAAGCAGATGAAGGCCAAGTCTCCACCGACAAGGGCATTACCATCGGTTACTTCAGTCAGGATGTGGGTGAAATGTCAGGCCGCAGTGCCGTGTCAGAAGTGATGGATGGTGCTGGCCCCGTCAGCGCTGTTGCTGCCGAAATGGCCGAACTCGAAGCCGCCATGGCCGACCCTGATCAATTGGAGCGTATGGACGAGATCATCGCCCGCTATGGCGAAGTACAGGCGCATTTTGAAAAGCTCGACGGCTATGCCCAAGACGCACGCGCCCGCGAAGTTCTGGCGGGTTTGAGCTTCTCGCAAGAGATGATGGATGGTGATGTAGCCAAACTTTCCGGCGGTTGGAAAATGCGCGTGGCACTGGCCCGCATTCTCCTGATGCGCCCTGATGCGATGCTGCTCGACGAACCTTCAAACCATCTCGATCTTGAAAGTTTGATTTGGCTTGAAGACTTTCTCAAAAACTATGACGGCATGTTGTTGATGACCTCGCATGACCGCGAATTCATGAATCGCATCGTCACCAAAATTGTCGAAATCGACGGCGGTGAACTCACCACATTTTCTGGCGATTATGAATTCTATGAGCAACAACGCCTGCTCAACGAGAAGCAACAGCAGGCGTCGTTCGAACGTCAACAATCGATGCTGGCCAAAGAGCTCAACTTCATTGCCCGCTTCAAAGCCCGCGCCTCTCACGCCGCACAGGTGCAATCGCGCGTCAAAAAACTGGAAAAGATTGACCGCGTTGAACCGCCCAAGCGCCGCACTTCCGTGGCCTTTGAATTCGGCACAGCGCCACGCTCCGGCGAAGATGTGGTCAGCCTCGCGCAAGTGCACAAGGCCTACGGCGCGCGCACAATTTATGCTGATCTGGAATTCCAAATCCGTCGTCGCGAACGCTGGTGCATTATGGGCGTCAATGGTGCGGGAAAATCCACACTGCTGAAACTCATCGCCCGCACCACCGAGCCTGACAAAGGCCAAGTCACCATTGGTGCATCTGTTAAAATGGGTTACTTCGCCCAACACGCCATGGAATTGATTGACGGCGAAGACACGTTGTTTGAATCGCTCGAAGGTGCATTTCCGCAAGCCACCCAAGGCAGTCTCCGTAATCTCGCAGGAGCTTTCGGCTTTTCCGGTGACGACATCGAAAAGAAATGTCGCGTGCTTTCAGGCGGCGAAAAAGCCCGCTTGGTCATGGCCCGCATGTTGTTTGATCCACCAAATTTTCTGGTCCTCGACGAACCCACAAACCATCTCGATCTCTTCACCAAGGAAATGTTGATCAAGGCGTTGGCCGACTACGAAGGCACCATGCTCTTCGTCAGCCACGACCGCCACTTCCTCGCTGCGTTATCAAACCGTGTGCTGGAACTCACCCCCGAAGGCATCCACCAATATGGCGGCGGCTATACGGAATATGTGGAGCGCGTGGGTTATGAAGCACCGGGGGTGCGTATATAGGTCGTTCCCTCATCCGGCTGTCGCCACCTTCTCCCGTTAGAAGAAACGGGAGAAGGCCAACCGCATCTGCCTTCTCCCGCCCTTGGCGCGGGAGAAGGTGGCCGAAGGCCGGATGAGGGAAATCCGTACACTGATGAAACAGGGAACACGCAATGATGACGACAGGCTCCCCACCCAAATCCGGCTTCTCGCCGTTGGCGATTGAACTCATCGTCAGCAACTATGACAAAAGCCTCGCATTCTGGACCGGCCCCATGAACTTTACGGTTTGCTACACCCGCCCAGCGCAAAAATTCGTCTACCTCGAACACCCCGATGGCGCACAGATGATGTTCTATGAACGCGACGGCGACTGGGAAACCGGCGCGTTTGAGGCACCATTGGGACGCGGAGCGATCTTACAGATCGGCGTCAAAAACATCGAAACCGCCTACGCCGCCATCATCGCAGCAGGCATCCCGCGCTACGTCGAGCTCCGCGAAAAATGGCGCAACTGGGGCGACCGCGAAGGTGGCCAGCGGGAATTCTTGGTGCAAGATCCGGATGGCTATTTGGTGATGGTGAACCAGAAGATGGGGGAGCGGGCGATAAAATGAAAACCAACGACATCAAAGTTCTCAGCGTCAACCTCGGTGTGCCAAAAGTGACGACCGCAAAAATCGGCATGACTGGAATTTTCAAAACGCCGCAGATAGGGCCGATCGACGTTTTACGGAATGGTCTGGTGGGCGACGCGATAGTTGACCTGCAAAACCATGGTGGTCCCGATCAGGCAGTTTATGTTTATTGCCAGGGTGATTATGACTGGTGGTACGAGACGGAAAAGCTTGAAAGCTTTCCAGGTCTATTTGGTGAGAACTTGACGATACAAGGAATGACCACGGCCGATGCTCATGTTGGCGGGCGTCTTGTTTTGGATAACCTTGTGCTGGAAATTACCTCTCATCGAACACCTTGCGAAACCTTTGCCGCCCGCATGGGCGACTCCAAATTTCCAAAGCGATTTTGGAACTCACACCGAACGGGATTCTATTGCAGGGTCATTGCAGAGGGAGCAGTGCAAGCAAATGCAACAATGCAGTTCCAGCCATTTGATGGTGAGATTGTTTCAATCGAAGAACTGATCAAGCACGATCCTTACGACAAGCTCGACCAAGAAACGCGGGACTGTTTTTTATCAACGCCGTTACATTCTAAAATGCGAGAGCAATTGATCAGGTTATCAAAATTGAGCAGTGAACTTACTTAAATTGCTTATCGGGACAACATTTGACTTGGCGTTATTGACTATAAGTTCTTAATATGTTCTATTGTTGATCGGATAAATGTGTATTATGTTACACGGAGATCAGTTTGGAACGGGACAGTCGAAAACTTATCGCTGCGCTATTGAGCGATGGTTGGTTTGATGTGGGAACAACAGGTTCGCACCATCATTTCAAACATCGAACTAAGCGCGGCAAGGTTACAGTACCTCATCCGAAAAAAGATCTGCCAACGGGAACCGTGCGGTCCATTCTTCGTCAAGCGGGACTTTTGAAACAACAGGGTTAGTCATGCGCTACATTGCCTTCGTCCACAAAGAACCAGACAGTTGTTACGGCGTTAGCTTTCCTGATCTGCCGGGCTGCACCTCGGCTGGTGATACGCTGGATGAGGCCTTGACGAATGCGGTTGATGCGCTGTCCGGTCATGTGCGCCTGATGGAAGCTGATGGCGAAGCAGCTCCAACACCCCGCAGTCTCGAAGCCATCAAGACCGATTCAGACTTCGCTGATGACATGAAAGACGCCATTGTTTCAGCTGTACCTTTGGTGAGAGATCGCGGCTCCACGACACGCATCAACGTGTCACTGGATTTTGGTTTGCTCGAAGCCATTGATAGGCTTGCCAAGCAACGCAAACAAACGCGCTCAGCTTTTTTGGCGTCGGCGGCGCGGCGGGAAGTTTTGGAGTCGTAAGGCTCATTTCCCCACCCCCTGAAACTTTCTGACACAATTCACCATGTCGTGAATCATCGCTGCTGTGGCGATAATTCTCCTGTGCTATAGCCGCGTCATGTTATCACAGCGACACAACGCACAAAAACGACAGGGACTGCCATGACCGTCAAATCTGACATTGAAATTGCCCGCGAAGCCATAATGAAGCCGATCATGGAGATTGGTGCGAAGCTGGGTATTCCGGCGGAGGATTTGATCCCCTATGGCCACACCAAGGCCAAGGTGCAGCTCGATTATATCAACAAGCAAGCGGGCAAAAAGAACGGCAAGCTCATCCTCGTCACAGCCATTAACCCCACCCCCGCAGGCGAAGGCAAAACCACCACCACTGTGGGCCTGGGCGATGGCCTGAACCGCATCGGCAAAAAAGCCATGGTGGCGTTGCGCGAACCCTCCCTCGGGCCCTGCTTTGGCATGAAGGGTGGTGCGGCTGGCGGTGGCTATGCGCAAATCGTGCCGATGGAAGACATCAACCTGCATTTCACCGGCGACTTTCACGCTATCACCTCCGCCCACAACTTGCTCTCGGCGATGATCGACAATCATATTTATTGGGGCAATGAACTCGGCATCGACACCCGCCGTGTTGTCTGGCGTCGTGTCATGGACATGAACGACCGGGCACTCCGTGACATCGTCTGCTCGCTCGGCGGCGTGGCCAATGGTTATCCGCGCGAAGCTGGTTTTGACATTACCGTGGCGTCGGAAATCATGGCCATCCTCTGCCTGTCAAATTCGATTGAAGATTTGGAACGCCGCATCGGCCAAATCGTTGTCGCCTATAAAAAAGACAAAACCCCGGTTCTCGCCAAGGACATCAAAGCCCCCGGCGCCATGGTGGTGTTGCTCAAAGACGCGCTGATGCCGAACCTCGTGCAGACGCTGGAAAACAATCCGGCCTTCGTGCATGGCGGTCCCTTCGCCAACATCGCCCATGGTTGCAACTCGGTGATGGCGACAAAGACGGCGCTCAAACTCGCTGACTATGTGGTGACCGAAGCAGGCTTCGGCGCTGATCTTGGTGCTGAAAAATTCTTCGACATCAAATGCCGTAAAGCGGAATTAGATCCCGCCGCCACGGTTATCGTTGCAACCGTCCGTGCACTGAAGATGCATGGTGGTGTGGCCAAGGAAGACTTGAAAAAAGAAAACGTCGAAGCCCTCAAAAAAGGCTTGGCCAATTTGGGCCGCCACATTGAGAACGTGAAGAAGTTCGGCGTGCCGATTGCCGTTGCCGTCAACCACTTCATCGCAGACACCGAAGCCGAAGTCGAAGCCGTGAAAGACTATTGCAAAACCCACGGCGTTGAAGCCTTCAAATGCACCCACTGGGCCCACGGCGGTGCCGGCATTGAAGACTTGGCCCGTCACGTGGCCGCATTGGCCGACAAGGACGCGGCCCAATTCAAGCCGCTCTATTCCGACGACATGCCACTGTTTGAAAAAGTCCGCACCATCGCCCGCGAGATTTACCGCGCCGATGACATCGCCGCCGACAAGAGCGTGCGCGACCAGTTCAAAGCCTATGAAGCTGCAGGCTATGGCAAGTTCCCGATCTGCATGGCGAAAACGCAATACTCCTTCTCCACCGATCCAAACCTCAAAGGTGCGCCCACCAACCACATGGTGCCGATCCGCGAAGTGCGCCTCTCAGCTGGTGCCGAATTCATCGTCGTCGTCTGCGGCGACGTGATGACCATGCCGGGCCTGCCTAAGGTGCCAAGTGCGGAAGTGATCGGGCTGGACAGCACGGGCCGGATTGAAGGATTGTTTTAAGACACCCCTCTCCCGCCTCGCTGCCGCGAGGCACCCTCTCCCGCAAGGGGCGAGGGGCTTTATTTAAACTTCTCCCCTCTCCCTGTACGGGAGAGGGTGCCTTGCGCAAGCAAGGCGGGAGAGGGAAGTCAAAAAGGATTACCCACATGGCCCAACTCATCGACGGAAAAGCCACTGCTGAAGCTTTACGCATCCGCATCGCTCAAGCCGTCAGTACACTGAAGAACGATCACAGCCTCACCCCCGGCCTCGCCGTGGTGCTGGTGGGTGAAGACCCCGCGTCGAAAGTTTACGTGGCCAACAAGGCCAAGCAGACGGTGGAAGTCGGCATGAACTCGTGGGAACATAAGCTGCCCGCCGACACGTCAGAGGCTGATCTCTTGGCCATGGTGACGAAACTCAATAACGATCCGTCTGTACACGGAATATTGGTGCAAATGCCGCTGCCCAAACACATCGACAGCGCCAAAGTCTTGAACACCATCAACCCTGATAAAGACGTTGATGGTTTCCACGTCGTTAACGTTGGCCGCTTGAGCACCGGCCAAGACGCCCTCGTCGCCTGCACACCCACAGGCTGCGTCATGCTGGCGAAAGCCGTGTTAGGCAAGTTGGATGGCGTCAATGCCGTGGTCATCGGCCGCTCCAACATCGTCGGAAAACCCGTAGCACAATTGCTGCTGGCGGAAAATTGCACGGTCACCATCGCGCACTCCAAATCAAAAGACTTGCCGTCAATCGTCCGTAACGCCGACCTCGTCATCGCCGCCGTGGGTCGCCCGGAAATGGTGAAAGGCGACTGGCTGAAACCGGGTTCAGTGGTCATCGACGTCGGCATCAACCGCATTGAACGGGCTGGCCGAAACATTCTGGTAGGCGATTGTGATTTCGCAAGTTGTGAGAAGGTGGCCGGACATATCACGCCAGTTCCGGGCGGTGTTGGCCCGATGACAATTGCGTGTTTGCTTTACAACACAGTGCGGGCGGCCTGCGCGATCAAGGGTGTGAAAACGCCGGAAATGTGAGTAAGGGCAACGGGTTGCATCGCTCATTGTGGCAATTTCCACGGTTGCAGAATAAGGCCATTTCGTTAAATTTTTAAGTATTGCGCTCACGCAATTTACAGGCGGCGACGGTATAACTTTCCACAAGTAATCATTCGTAGGAAAGAAATAATGTTCAAATCAATGAGTTCCCGGTTGAGACAGTTTACTTCATGCGATAGCGGAAACGTGGCCATCATGTTTGGCCTTTGCGCCATTCCCATCATGGTGGGGGCAGGAAGTGCCGTTGATTTTGGTCGCTACACCAACACGCATCAAGATGTGGCAATATCGCTCGATGCAGGTTTAATGGCTGCTGCTGCTTCGATTTATGATGACGACGATATTACAGACGCTGATATTGAAACAGCAAAAGTCCGTGGCAAAGAGTTTTTTAAGAGTGATTTGGGCAATCAATTTGGTGCCTTGGTCAATGATCCGGTGTTTGAGTACAACAGAACCACGCGGGTCTTCAAGGCAAGTGTTACCGGCAAAGTTGATACGAATTTTCTGATTGTCGCCGGAATCTCTTCGTTGGACCTTGACGTGCAGGCTGAAGCGACAGTCGGGCGCTCGGAAATTATTGGTAGCGACGTTGAAGTGACAATGATGCTCGACGTTACAGGATCAATGTGTAACTACAGCGGTGGAAGCTACCAACAGCCTTGTACATCAAGCGATAGTATGACCTCATTGAAGACGGCTGCAAAAGACTTGGTCAGGGAAGTTATTTGGGCTGACCAGAGGACATATACATCCAGAATAGCCATCGTGCCATTTTCAAGTCGTGTGCGTTTGGCACAAGATGGGCAGGCGAATAGTCTTTTCGCGGCGGTTACGGGCATGCCAACAACGTGGTCGGGTTATACTTATAACACAACGGGCAATTGGGTGGATGTTTCTTCGATTACCCAAAAAAGCTCATGTGAAGATCTGAATGATCACAGATGGAGAAATAGCAAGTGCCAGAAAAAAGAAGTCACGATCACCCATCATATTGATTTGAAAGCCAAGCCGTGCGTAACCGAACGCTATGTCGTGTCCAGTAGCAGTCTTGGTCTCACGGAGAACGCGCCCGGCCTTGGAGGTTACAGCAATGCAAACGCTGGAACGCGGGCGCCGATTTCCCAAGACAGTGCCACCACTGCGGTTTCACCCGACGGGTCTACACAGGCCACTGCATTGTCAAGTATTCCGGCAAATTATTCAACGGATGGAGTTTGTGACGGCAACTCAATCAACAACGCCAACACATTGGTGCCTTTGACAAGCAATGAAACTACTTTGAACACGCGTATTGACGGTCTTGTAGCTGAAAACGGCACAGCCGGTGTGCTTGGAACAAGCTTTGCCTGGTACACGATTTCACCAGAATGGGCAAACATCTGGGGGCAAGCCAGTGCGCCAGAATCTTATGCGAAAATGGCAGAGCTGAATGAAGCTGATAAGCCAAAGCTCTTTAAAATTGCCGTGCTCATGACAGATGGCGAATACAACACTGCAATCGCAGTTCCTGGCGGTTCGACCGTCAGCACACTTAATAGCAATGCATTGGCACTTTGCAGTGCCATGAAACTCAAAAAAATTGAAGTCTACACGGTTGGCTTCAAGCTGCCATCTGCTTCTGCATCGAGAACGATGTTGGATAACTGCGCAACCGATGGCGAAGGCTATTTCTACGATGCAACTGACAGCGCTAAATTGAAAGATGCATTTAAGAAGATCGGCGAACGTATCAAATCGCAAGCCAAAATGGAAATTCGACTTTCTCAGTAAGACGTTCATATCGTTCTCACTTGAAAAGCCCCGCGCCGGTCGCGGGGCTTTTTTGTTGCAATGCCGGCTGGGAGACATTTTTATCTACCCCCCTTGACATCGTTCCTATTATGTTCCATTTTCACTTTTGATGGTTTTGGAAAAGAGGGGTCAGAATTGCTAACTTATCAAATCTGCCAGAACCATGTGCAGCGCCTGCGGGTATTCGTTGAAGTAACGAATGCTCCCGGGAGCCGAGGGTGTGTCCCAGGGATATTACGATCTCTGTTGCCATCGTGCTGTAGCAACCCGCGCCGCGTCAGCATCAGTCCAGACCCCGGTCTGGCAGCAAGCGTGCGCCTCTGCGAGTGCATGCCCTGGGCGACTTCCCATATGAAAAGTGTGGGATCAAAAGGTCGTACCGAAATTTCGGCCAAAATCGCTGCGTTTCAAAGTTGGGCTTTGAGCCGAACACACTACATTTACCACTCTACCGCATGCTGGCTCGAAGCTTGGACGGGAACATCCCCTCACCTTATTTTCAAACCGCCGTGACACTTCCCTCACCCCTAGACTTTGCGTCGCAAAGTCGGCGGTCCTCTCCCGTAAACGGGAGAGGTGAAGGAAACACGCCTATTCTTCACCTCTCCCGCTTGCGGGAGAGGACGCCGAGCCTTGGCGAGGCAGGTGAGGGAAGTCACCTTTATCTGCGATAGGTGACTTGCAGCTTTGCCCTTGCCTCACCACATCGGCTTGGTAGAGAAGAGGAAAGAGGACGCCCAGTATGACTGCTTATAGCAAAACTCCTGAAGCCATCGCAGCACTGACGCCGGAGCAGTTCCGTGTGACCCAGCAAAGCGGGACGGAATATCCCGGCACCGGGCCGCTGCTCAACAACAAGACAGCCGGTATTTACGTTGACATTGTTTCCGGTGAACCCTTGTTTGCGTCGTCTGACAAATTTGAATCGGGATGTGGCTGGCCCAGTTTTACCAGGCCGATTTCTCATGAGCATGTGAAAGAGTTGAAAGATGCAACCCACGGCATGGTGCGCATTGAAGTGCGTTCAACCTATGGCGACAGTCATTTGGGCCATGTGTTTAATGATGGTCCGCAGGATCGGGGCGGGCTTCGCTATTGCATCAATTCCGCCAGTCTGCGGTTTGTTGCAAAACAGAATATGGAAGCCGAAGGTTATGGTTCATACTCAAATCAAGTGGAGGACATTTGAATGGCACATACACGCGCAGTTCTCGCAGGAGGTTGCTTCTGGGGCATGCAGGATTTAATCCGCAAGTTACCGGGTGTGGTATCAACGCGGGTGGGTTACACGGGTGGAGATGTTGCCAATGCCACCTATCGCAACCATGGCACCCATGCGGAGGGCATTGAGATTACCTTTGACGCGTCGGTGATTTCTTATCGCCGCATTCTCGAAGTGTTTTTTCAAATTCACGACCCGACGACCAAGAATCGTCAAGGCAATGATGTTGGCATGGCCTATCGTTCGGCCATTTATTTTGTCGATGACGCTCAAAAAGCGGAAGCCTTGGATACCATTGCCGACGTTGATGCGTCAGGCTTGTGGCCTGGCAAGGTTGTCACTGAGGTGGAACCTGTTGGCGCGTTTTGGTTGGCTGAGCCCGAGCATCAGGATTACCTTGAGCGCATTCCCCACGGTTATACCTGTCATTTTCTGCGGCCAAATTGGGTGTTGAAACCGCGCGAGCAAGCCGCGTGATTTCATTCGCTTAAATCTGACAAAGTCTTTAAGCCGCACTCATTCACAGAGGAGGAAGCAGCAATGGCATTCCCACCAAACTATCGCCAAGAGCGCAGTAACCGCGACAAAGCCAAGCAACAGAAAGCCGCTGAAAAGCAGGCTGAAAAAGATGCGCGTGCGGTTGAGCGCAAACAACAGTTACAGCAGGAGGCGATGAGCCAGCCTGCGGATAAGAAAGATTGAGACGATGGCCAAGAAACAGAAAAAGCTCGAAGACGCCTTTGTGTTTTTCGACGTGACCTATGAAGACGGTACGAAAAGCTCACGTCGCAAAATCAATGCGGCGGGATTGGACAAAGCTGAAATCGAAGCTTTCGCCCTGACCGAAATCATGACTCAGGACCGCAAGATTGCCGACATGGGCGGTAAAAACCGTGGCACCGTGAAGGACATGGTGCGCTCGGCTTAAGGTCAGTTCGCACACAATAAAAAACCCGCAAGTGGCAAAGCCGCTCGCGGGTTTTGTTTTCATGCCGTCGTTTATTACGCAGCTTCCTCAGCTGCATCGTCTTCAACTTTTTCAACGGAAGCGACACCGCGCTTGGCGTTGCGGGCGAGGAAATCTTCGAGTTCCTTGATGCATTGATCTTCATCCACTTTGCGTACGGCTGCCAATTCACGGGCAAAACGGGCAAGAGCTTGTTCGAACAATTGGCGTTCGGAATAAGACTGCTCAGGTTGACGGTCAGACCGGTAAAGATCGCGGATCACTTCCGAAACGGCAATCATGTCGCCGGAGTTGATCTTTGCATCATATTCCTGGGCGCGGCGTGACCACATGGTGCGCTTGATACGCGCACGGCCACGGATGACTTTCATAGCCTGCTCAATCATCGAGCGGTCAGCCAAGTGACGCATGCCTTTTTGCTCGGCGCGGTTGGTTGGAACTTTGAGGCGCAGTTTTTCTTTTTCGAAATCGACGATATAAAGCTCAAGCTTGATACCAGCGATTTCCTGCTCCTCAACATTGGTGATTTTACCAACACCATGGGCTGGATAGACCACGAGCTCGCCAATCTTGAAAGATGGCTTTTTGGCCGCTGGTGCCGCAGCAGGCTTTGCAGCTGGTGCCGCTGGCTTTGCAGCTACAACTGGAGCCACTGCGGTTGGTTTGGGCGCTGGTGCGGCTGGCTTGATTGCAGCGGCGTGTCTGGCTGCTGAAATGGCGGGTTTGGCTTTGGCAACGACGGGCTTTGTGGCAATTGGTTTTGCAGCCACGGATGGTTTTTTGGCAGCTGGCTTGGCAGCAGGCTTGGCAGCAGATTTGGCGACTGGTTTTGCAGCGGCCTTGGCCTTCACAGCTGGTTTTGCTGCTGGCTTTTTGGCTGCCACTTTGGCTGCTGGCTTTTTCTTGGTGGTTTTGGCCGTGACCATTTATATATTACCCCTGTTTTCAATATCCTGCCCGAAATACGGGTGAGATTCTGGTGTCGCTGACGGGGTGGTTTCGGGCGCAAAAAAACCGAGCTTGAAAGCCCGGACGCGCTGAAAATCCCCATTTCTGCTGACTTGGGAGCAACATATCACAGTTTTAAGGAAATTTAAAGACAAAGCCGTCCGTACACGGCGCAATGCTGATAAGTGTTCACAAGAATGGTTAATTTAAGGGGTTTTAGTCGCCCTCGCCCGGGTTGGGCGAAAACTGGGCCAATTTATTGGGTTTACCATCCTGCTCCTTGGCATCAGCAGGGGCGTCCCGTTTGATGGTGATATTCGGCCATTTTGGTGCGTATTCGGTGTTGAGTTTCAACCAGCTTTCAAGGCCGGGTTCCGTGTCCGGCTTGATGGCTTCGGCAGGACATTCAGGTTCGCAGACGCCGCAGTCAATGCATTCATCGGGGTGAATGACCAACATATTCTCGCCTTCATAGAAGCAGTCCACCGGGCAAACTTCAACGCAGTCCATATACTTGCACTTGATGCAGTTCTCGGTGACGATATAGGTCATTTCAGATCATTCCAGTCAGTATTAGTCCAGCGTGTCCTAGCAGAGGGCTTAATGGGTTGCATCTGCTTTTTCAGCACAGGTGAGGTCTTGGTAAAGCTGGCTCGCAACAGCTGCGGAACCACGGCATTCGGCTTCGCCAAGAACCCGTGCCACTATGATATTGCCACCAATAGCGATGGTGAGCACATCTCCGGCTTTGACAGTGTGGCTGCATTTGGCCACGCGTTCACGGTTCAAACGGACTTTGCCGGTTTCGATCAATTCTGCGGCCGTAGAGCGGTGCTTGGCAAAGCGGGCGTAAACCAACCACTTGTCCAAGCGCTGTCCCAATCAGCTGTTTCCCATCGCGGCTTTGAGTGCAGCAAGGGCTGCAAAGGGTGAATTGGGGTCCATCGGTTTTTCCGGACGCTTCGGGCGCTCTGGTTTTGGGTCGGGCTTGCGGGCGAATTTATCAAACGGCTTCTTGCCGGATTTATGATCGCGTTTTTGGAATGGCTTGTCGCCACTTGGTTTTTCAAAGCGCGGTTTTTCAACACGGGGCGGACGGGCTTTAAAGGGCCCCATGCCTTCCGGCCACCAAATGGCAATGTCTTGCATTTCCGGCGGTGGTGCAGCTGTAGCTTCAGCGATTGATTCAACTGCTTCAGACATTACTTCAACTGCTGTTTCACCTTCAGTGGTTGATTCAACAGCTTGTGGTGCCAGTTGAGCAACTTGAACCAGTTTCGGAACTTGCTTTATTTGAGAACGATATCCGAGACTTAAGAGGATGTTCTGAAAGTCTTCGCCAGAGCACCCGACAATCGACATCATATCCGGCACCACCGTAAAGCCGCCGCCTTCGACTGATCCTGCGGGGCGTTGTTCCTCAGGAATGCGTGGTTTCCAGAACAGGCGGTCACGGATCATGTCGGCCAAGCGTTCCAGCATGTCCACACGCACGGCACGGGTGCCGGAAATGCGATAACCGCCCATGCGGTAGAAGCCTTGCGGCAGGGCTAAATCAGCCGTCATTGATGTGAGACCATTGGGTGGAAGACTTGGCACGGGACCAAATACGGTTCCGGCCTTTGATTGTTCCAGCCACCACAACAACATGCGGATTTCAGTTGGCGCTGGTTTCAAAAGTGCTGGCAGGAACAATGTGTGAGCGCCAAAGCGCACGCCGAAGCCACGTAATTTGGCGCGGTCTTCCTGGCCCAGATTTTTGACCTCCGTCGCCACATCTTCACGCGGCAACACACCAAAGTTTTCAGCCATGCGATAGGCGAGGCCACGGGTGGTGCTGTCCAGTGTTTCCGGCTCTTCGAGTTTCAACAGTGGTTCAATGGCGGCGCTGATAGTGCGGTCGACGAATTTCTGCAGGCGCTGGCGCACGTCTTCGCGCAATGAAGGCGAAAGCAAATCATCGGCGATCACTTCGACGCGCGGTTTGAAGCGGGCATCGCCTGCGTGAACTTTGCCGATGGGGTTGCTCTGCCAGACAACGTCACCTTGGCGGGTCAAACGCAATTCTGTATCGGCTGTGGTGGCCAAGGCAATGGCCCGGGCGGAAACCTCAGTTGTCAGTACCTGTACGGCGGCTTGTTTCATCAAGCGGCTTTCGCCACCGTCCAAAGCCTCACCGGGCACAAAACTTAATCCGGCAATCCGGCCTATGACTTCGCCCTCAACAGAGATGGCACCATCTTCTTCTACACTCGACATCAAGCCTTCCTTCTTCGCCAGACGGCGTATCAATACACTGGTTCTTCTATCAATGAAACGCTGAGTCAACTTTTCATGTAAAACATCTGAAAGTTTGTCCTCTATCTCGCGGGCACGGGATTGCCAATACATCGGCGCTTCCAGCCAATCCGCCCGGTTGGCGATAAAGGTCCAGGTGCGGACATGGGAAATGCGTTGAGAGAGGGCGTCGATATTGCCCTCCAGATTTTCGCAATAGGCCAGTTGCTTGGCAAACCAGTCTTCGTCAATCACGCCTTGGCGGGAATGCAGAAACTGCAGGACACGGGAAATCAGGTGGGCGTGCTCACCCGGAGAAATGTTGCGGTAATCGGGGACTTGGCACACTTCCCAGGCGCGCTCGACTTCAAAAGGCGAGCGGATCAGGCCGTGGGTAGCGGCGTCCCGGCACAAGGCTTCCAGAGCCTCGATATCAGGATTGGGTTGGGCACGGGTGAGGCCGTCGCGGTAGGGCAGGTAACCTAAGGATTTTCGCAATTGATCAAGCGAACGGAAATCCAAGTCGCGGTTGCGCCATTGCATCACGCGCAAGCTTTCGAAATTGTGATTTTCGAGGTGGTCGATGATGTCTTGGTCGAAACCTTCGGCCTCAGCTGTCACGCCAAAAGTGCCATCATTCATGTAACGCCCGGCGCGGCCAGCGACCTGGCCCAATTCGGAAGGTGTCAAATTGCGGTATTGAAAGCCGTCAAATTTACGGGTTTGGGCGAAAGCGACGTGGTCGACGTCCATATTGAGGCCCATGCCGATGGCGTCGGTGGCAACGAGATAATCGACTTCGCCGGATTGATAAAGGGCGACTTGCGCATTGCGGGTGCGGGGACTGAGCGCACCCATGACCACGGCAGCACCCCCTCTTTGTTGGCGGATCATTTCGGCAACAGTGTAGACCATTTCAGCCGTGAAGGCGACGATGGCAGATCTTCGGGGCAGGCGGGAGAGTTTGCGCGGGCCTGCGTAAGAGAGCTTCGAAAAGCGGGGTCGGGAGATAAAATTAGTGCCGGGCAGGAGCTTTTCCAAAATGCCACGCATGGTGCCCGAGC
Source organism: Hyphomicrobiales bacterium (assembly GCA_043756645.1). Classification (GTDB taxonomy): domain Bacteria; phylum Pseudomonadota; class Alphaproteobacteria; order Rhizobiales; family Aestuariivirgaceae; genus Aestuariivirga. Next base: position 20,558 of record JAYUQS010000143.1, read on the forward strand.
CCAGCAGCATGGTTTCTTCCAAGCCCCGGCGGTGCAGAATACGATCGGTGAATATGTGACCGCGCTCAAAGTCTCCCGCCAATTGCACTTCATCAATAGCGAGGAAGGGGACGCGGATATCGGGCGGCATGGCTTCGACGGTACAAACCCAATAGCGGGGTTGGGCCGGGATGATTTTTTCTTCGCCGGTGATCAGCGCAACGGCATGGTCGCCAGCTTTCAGGCGCACGCGGTCATAGATTTCGCGGGCAAGCAGTCTGAGCGGCAAGCCAATCATGCCGCCCGCATGGGCCAACATGCGTTCAACCGCGAGGTGGGTTTTTCCGGTATTGGTCGGGCCCAGCACCGCCGTGACTGGCGAGGCAGGCATTTTTGTTTTGGGTATCATTGTGAAACCGAATGTAGAGGTTTGAAGTTAAAGCACAATGGCGGTGCTGCGTTTTAACACAAGCTGTTCATCTTTGGATTCAAGCGGGAACGAACCCCGCCCGAATCGCTATTGCGACGGTTTTCACGGATTGTTCCAAGGTACATGCGAAGGGTTGAGTCTGGTTGTAGAGCATCGCTTTCGCCAATATCACATCTGTGGGTGCCGCATTTGTTAAGATTTGAGTTGAATTCTGACTCAAAAGTTAATCGCAAACGGTTGTTTTGAATCACGTTTTTAATAAACTGTTCCGGGTGAGAACGAACCCCGCCCGAATCGCTAAACTGTAATTTTTCTGGTTTTGTTCACGCTATTGATGGTGGGTGGACGCGTCAGAACATACCAGAACCTTTGAGGTACCTGCGTTTTGTTCTCACGGAAGTGTCAAAACACCCGCAACGCGTTAACCAATCGTGCCATTTCGGGATCCGAAGTTCTGTGGACTTTGGAAGACCGAAAACGAATCCGCCGCTTGACCACCCCTCTTGCTTACGCTAGGGAACCGTCAACTTCGCCGGGCGTCATCGCGTCCGGTTGTTATTTTTGTATGGAGATCACTATGTCGCGTCGTTGCGAATTCACTGGCAAAGGCTGGCTTTCGGGCAATCAAGTGTCCCACGCCAACAACAAGACCAAGACCCGTTTCATGCCTAACCTGTGTGATGTGACGCTGATTTCGGAAGCTTTGGGCAATTCCTATAAGTTCCGCATTTCAGCTCATGCTCTGAAGTCAGTTGAGCACCGTGGTGGTCTTGATGCTTATTTGATCAAGGCCAAGGGCGAAGAATTGTCTCTGAAAGCCCGCAAGCTGCGCAAGACGATCAAGAAGAAGATGGAAGCCGCCAAGGCCGCCTGATTTCCTGTGATCAGATTTCAAAAGCCGCTCCATTGGGGCGGCTTTTTTGTTATGAGGTTAACCTATGAATGACCCTGCACACGGAACCCGCAAGACGACGCGCGATGGGACACCTCGCGTGCATTCGTCGTCGTCGTTGCGCGACACTGTTTTGGGTCAATTCACCGATATCGCCGAGCGCGTGAATTTGGCGGAGTGCGAGGTGGGGGACTACACCTATATCGAACGCCATGTTGAGGCGATTTATACGACGATTGGAAAATTCTGTGCTGTTGCAGCCAATGCCCGGCTGAATGCGTTAAACCATCCGATGGATCGGATTTCGCAACATAAGATCACCTATCGTCCGAATGAATATTTTGTTTATGCGAAAGTGGACAAAGCCTTTCGTGAAAAGCGGCAGCAAGCTCGCGTTGTCATCGGCCATGACGTGTGGATTGGTCATGGGGCGATTGTGCTGCCGGGTCTTTCGATTGGCCATGGTGCTGTGGTTGCAGCAGGTGCAGTTGTCACCAAAAATGTTGAACCTTATGCCGTCGTCGCAGGTGTACCAGCAAAGCGCATCAAATGGCGCTTTGAAAAATTGATCCGCGAGCGGATTATTGCATTGGCGTGGTGGAATTGGGAGCAGGAAGACTTGATGGCGGCGGTGGCCGATATGCAGGTCTTGGGCGTGGACGCGTTTTTGGAGAGGTATGAGGGTTGAGTTTGCAGTCCCTCATCCGCCCTGTCGGGCACCTTCTCCCGTCAGAAATAACGGGAGAAGGCTGATAACAGTTGCCTTCTCCCGCCCTTCGCGCGGGAGAAGATCCGAGTTCACAAACGAAGGGCGAATGAAGGAGTACTATTTTTATGCCGCCCGCCTGCGTTTTTTGCCGGTCACTGCCGTGTCTTCAAACAACTCCGCCAATTTCTCTGTCATGGCGCCGCCTAACTCTTCAGCATCCACAATCGTCACGGCGCGTTTGTAATAGCGCGTCACATCATGGCCAATGCCAATAGCGATTAATTCGACGGGGGATTTGCCTTCGATATCGCCAATCACCTGGCGCAAATGCCGCTCCAGATAATTACCGGAGTTGACCGACAGTGTTGAATCATCCACCGGTGCACCGTCAGAAATCACCATCAAGATGCGGCGCTGTTCAGGCCGCCCCAGCATGCGGTTGTGGGCCCAGATCAAGGCTTCGCCGTCGATGTTTTCCTTGAGCAAACCCTCACGCATCATCAGGCCCAGATTTTTTCGCGCGCGCCGCCAAGGTTCATCAGCAGCTTTATAGATAATGTGTCGGAGATCATTGAGACGACCGGGGTTTGCGGCTTTGCCAGCGGCCAACCACTTCTCCCGTGCTTGACCACCTTTCCAAGCCCTGGTGGTGAAGCCCAGAATTTCCGTCTTTACACCACAACGTTCCAGCGTGCGTGCGAGAATATCAGCACAGGTCGCAGCAACAGTAATTGGGCGACCACGCATCGAACCTGAATTGTCGATGAGCAATGTCACCACCGTGTCGCGGAAGTTGGTCTCTTTTTCCCTTTTGAATGACAACGGGTGCATGGGGTCAATGACGACGCGCATTAATTTTGCAGTATCGAGAATGCCTTCCTCAATATCGAATTCCCATGAGCGGTTCTGTTGCGCCATCAAGCGCCGCTGCAAACGATTGGCAAGACGCGCCACAACGCCTTGCAGGTTTGAGAGTTGCTTGTCGAGATAGGCCCGCAGCCGTGTCAGCTCTTCTTCATCGCAAAGATCCGTGGCACCAATCACCTCATCAAAGCTGTTGGCATAAACCTTGTAAAAATCTTGATTGGTGTTGTTGGAAAATGGAAGCTGCGGGCGATAAGGTTCTTCACCTTCGGCATCATCATCCACGTCTTGATCATCAGGCGCGTCATCGCTGTCGATGGCTTGTGCTTCCATCTCGGCGGATTCACTTTCGCCTTCAGCTTCTTGCATATCCTCAGAAGCCTGTTGCTCTGATTCCTGTTCTTGCCCTTCGGGTGTTTCGTTCTTTTCGCCTGAGTCTTCTTCAGGCTCTTGCTCTTCGTTTTCATCGCCCTTGTCCGGGTCTTCACCCAGCTCATCACCCATATCAAGAGCGGCGATCAGATCACGTGTAAGTTTCGCAAATTGCTGTTGGTCGTGGAGTGCCGTTGACAACGTTGCGAGGTTCCCCCCCGCTTTTTCATCCACCCAATTGCGCCAGAGATTGACGTAAGGACGTGCCGCAACCGGCGGCGCTTCACCTGTCAAACGCTCACGCAGAATCAAACCCACAGCTTCTTCCAGCGGTGTATCACGGCGGTTGCTGGTGCGGTTCACTACTGTCTTGGTGTAGCGATCTTCCAGCATGGCTGAAAGGTTCATGGCCACACCCGGCATGGCATTGGCGCCAATGGCTTCGATGCGCGCTTGTTCTACCGCTTCAAACATCGCCCGTGCATTTTTGCCGTGTGGCATATAGCGGTTGTGGATGTCGTCTTTATGATTGGCCAAACGCAGGGCAAACGAGTCTGAAAGCCCGCGCGTGATGGCGATATCTTTCAACGTCGTTGCAGCTGAAATCTGTGGCAGCCGCGCTTTATGCCCCGTCAACACCGGTTGATCGTTGCCAAAGCTCACCGACAATTCGGGATCAAGCGCAATCGTCTTCATGGCGGTGCCAAGCACCCCCTTGAAGCGTTCAGCGCGATCGTCCTTGGGCGAGCTCATCCGCCTCTACGCAATCGCTATCCGCGCCGCTGACTCCGGCAATTCTTCGCCAAAGCAACGTTGATAGAATTCAGCCACAATCGGGCGTTCCAATTCATCGCACTTGTTCAAGAACGTGACACGGAACGAGAAGCCCAGGTCACCACCGAAAATGTCTGCGTTCTGTGCCCACGTGATCACTGTACGCGGGCTCATCACAGTTGAAAGATCGCCTTGAACGAATGCGTTACGTGTCAAGTCCGCCACGCGCACCATATTGGCAATGATCTTTTTGCCTTTGTCGGTGTCGTAGGATTTGTTCTTCGACATGACGATGCCAACTTCATCCGCATGGGGCAGGTAATTCAATACCGTTACGACGGACCAACGGTCCATCTGCGCCTGGTTGATTTGCTGCGTGCCATGATACAAGCCCGTCGTATCGCCCAAGCCAACCGTGTTGGCGGTTGCGAACAAACGAAAGGCGTTGTGCGGGCGGATGACGCGGGATTGATCGAGCAAGGTCAACTTGCCGGAGCTTTCCAAGATGCGCTGGATCACGAACATCACGTCCGGACGTCCAGCGTCATATTCATCGAACACCAGCGCCACATTATGTTGGTAAGCCCAAGGCAAAATGCCTTCACGGAATTCGGTGACTTGCTTTCCCTCTTTCAACACGATGGCGTCTTTGCCGATCAAGTCGATGCGCGAGATATGACTGTCGAGGTTGATGCGGATACAAGGCCAATTCAACCGTGCCGCCACTTGTTCAATGTGGGTCGATTTTCCGGTACCGTGATAGCCCGTCACCATCACACGACGGTTGTGAGCAAAGCCCGCCAAAATCGCCATCGTGGTTTCTTTGTTGAAGAGATAATCCGAATCGAAATCCGGCACATGTTCGCTGCCTTGAGAATAAGCTGGCACCATCATATTCGATTCAAAGCCAAAGGCTTCGGACACAGAGATTTTTGTATCTGGCTCACCAGGCTGGCTGCCATTGGCTTTCGCGGTCATATTACTCAACTTGCTTTAGATGTGGATGGGAACTCTCTAATGCTTTGCAACTGCGCCTGCAAGTTAGCAAAAGCCACTGGCCCTCAAGGTATCGTAAGCCTGGATCACAGACTTCAACGTATCCTCATTGGCACGGCTGCCCTGATTGGCATCAGGGTGAAGCCTTTTCACCAGCATTTTATATTTCGTCTTGGCATCTTCGGGCTTGGCATTTTCATCCAGCCCCAAAGTTTGCAAAGCTGCCAGCTCGTTTTTACGCAAATTGCGGCCCAGCTTGGTTTGCGCTGGTTTCGCGTCCTTGCCAAAAATCGAAAGCGGATCATTCATAATTTGCGCCGCACCGCGCTTTGACCCCGCAGCCGCATGGGCGCGTTCACCGAGCTTCCATGTCGGGCGGTCACCGGTTTGGGCCGCAATCTTGGCGGCAGACACGTCACCATCGGACATGCCCGCGAAATAATTATAGCTCTTGTTGTATTCCTGCACATGGGCGGTGCAATAATTCCAGAATTGACCTTCAAAGCCGCGGCCTTTCGGTGCCTTGTGCTTGGCCGGATTGACACAGCCCTCCCACTCGCAAGACATTTCAGCCTTGGGTTCCGGTTTCGAGCCTCGCGGTTGCACGCGGATCTTATCAAAATATTTCGAGTCGAGTTTCATGATTTCAACTATGAAGGTAGAAGCACTATGCTTCAACCTCAAACGGTGGACGTGACATTATGGATTTAGGCCCTGTTGGCAGAACCCTTGAAGAAAAGCTGAAAGCAGCCTTCAGCCCTTCTGCTCTTAGCGTGATTGATGAAAGCCATCAACATGCAGGACATAGCGGAGCCCATGTGAATGGTGAAAGCCACTTCCGTGTTAAAATTATGGCCGAGGCGTTTCGGGGTGTATCACGGGTGCAACAGCACCGCATGGTAAATGAGGTTCTGGCCGTGGAGTTAAAAAACCGCGTTCACGCCTTGGCGCTCGAAACGGCAATTCCTTCAACCTGACTCCGCTTCTGTGGAAGACAGGCTGATCGGCGTTACCTTTAACGAGGTGAGTTGCTGTTTGCGCTTTTTCAAGACTTCAAATCGAAACCCATGAAATGAAAAGGCTTGGCCTTGGGCCGGAATCATTTGGGCTTCGTGGATGACAAGGCCGGCAATGGTTGTTGCCTCTTCGTCGGGCAAGCGCCAATCAAATGAGCGATTGAGATCGCGGATAGGTACGGTTCCATCAACCACAAATGAACCATCGCGGGTTTTGCGAACGCCTGTCGCAACACCATCAAATTCATCTTTGATGTCGCCTACGATTTCTTCCAGAATGTCTTCGAGCGTGACGAGGCCCTGCACCTCGCCATATTCATCCACCACAATCGCCAACTGCACTTTGCGGCGCAAAAACGCGTTGAGCTGATCTTCCAGTGGACGCGTATCGGGCACAAACCAGGCAGGCGAAATCACGTCATCTAACTTTATTTTGGATGCATCACCATTGGCTTTTTGAAGTGCTGCAAACAGTGACTTTGCATGAATGACGCCGATGATATTATCGGGATTGTCTTTCCACACGGGCATCCGCGTGTGTGGACTTTCCAATAATTCTGCAACCAGTTCTTTCATGGGTTGCCCGCCATCCAGCGTGATCATCTTGGTCCGATGGACCATGATGTCAGCCACCTCCAGATCTTTCAGATCCAGAATACCGCCCAGCATGTCACGGTCATTTTTAATCAAGGAATCTTCTTTGTGGTGGAGCGCAATCGCACCGCGCAATTCATCGTGCGCCGACAAGACGCCCGCATCATCATCGATATTCACGCCAAAAAGCTGCAAGGTGTTTTTGACGATGTATTCAACAGTCAAAACAATCGGGCCAAGAACCGCTGCCATCACCCGCATGATCGGTGCCACAGCTAGAGCCACGCGCTCGGGATAAGCGATGGCATAGGTTTTTGGCATCACTTCAGCGAAAATCAGTATGATCACTGTCATGACAGCTGAGGCGATGACGGCACCACTGTCACCAAATATTTTAATCAGTGCAGCCGTCGCGACCGCTGAGGCTGTGATGTTTGCCAGATTATTCCCCAACAGCAGTGACCCGATCAACCGCTCTGGATAGGCCGTGAGTTTCAGCGCCATCGCGGCGCGCTTGGAGCCGCGACGTTCAATCTCCGTCAGCCGGGCCCGGGATGTGGCCGTCAAACCTGTCTCAGCACCTGAGAAAAATGCTGCAATCAAAATCAAACAAAAAATCGAAAGAATGGCATAGCCAATTTCTGAGTTCATTTTTGCTGCATGTCC
>JAYUQS010000144.1:0-3538 GCA_043756645.1 Hyphomicrobiales bacterium
CACCGTCACGCTTTCGCCACCATGATCTCCGAAGCGTCATAGCATGAATGCAACCTTAGAAAAATTCGGGCACCCGCACACTCTGCTGAAGGACTACGGGCATTGGTGCATTCTGATGCGACCCGCTCAAGTCACTTTAGGTGCATTGGTTTTGGCAAGTAAACATGACGCAACATCGCTTGGCACTTTGCCGGAAGGCGCTCATGCCGAACTGCGACGCTGCACGTCTGATATCGAACGCGCGCTGCACACCTTTCGCGCCTACGATAAAATCAACTATCTCGCTTTGATGATGGTGGACCCGCACGTTCATTTCCATGTTTTGCCGCGCTATTCTGCTGCGCAGGAATTCGATGCGGTGATTTTCCCGGATTTTGGCTGGCCAGCACTTCCCGATCTAAAATCGGCCCCCATGCTTTCCGATGCGACCCGCAAGAAGCTTCATGCGTCCCTGCTGGACGCCTTTGTCAAATCTGTATAATCGGAGTCGGGGCTTGAATATCAGGAAAGTGACACAGTGCTGACGGTGATCGACAAGTATGTGTTGCGGCAAATCTCAAAGCCGCTGCTCGCCAGCCTTGCGATTGGCCTTTTGTTGTTACTCTCAGAACGGCTGGTGCGTTTGCTTGACGTGACCTTGGGCAAGAAAAATTCCTTCGGCGTTGTCTTCGAAATGTTGGCGTATCTGGTGCCGCACTACCTGGGAACAGCTATTCCCGCTGCACTTTTTCTCGGTTTGCTTTTTGGCTTTAACACACTTTCCAAAAACCATGAGATCGACGGCATGAACGCGGCAGGCATTGGCTTGCATCGTCTACTGCGCCCTGCACTTTTCCTCGCGTTTTTATTCAGCCTCGCGTCACTGGTTATGTTCGGCTGGCTACAACCGCAAACCCGCTATGCCTATCGTTCCGTTTTGTTTGATGTCACCAATGTTGATGCTTTTTATCTGGCTGAAGAAGGCGTGTTTATGCAATCGGGCGGACGCACCTTTATTCTCGATAAACTGAACCGCTCTGACAATTCCTTCGAACGCATTTTCGTATTTGATTATAATGGCCCCGGTGGTTCTGAAACGCTCACATCGTCTTCTGGAAAACTCATCACGGTGCCGGGCCAAACGCGGCCTATTCTGCGTCTGAAGGACGGTCGTCGTCTCTTGGTGGAACGTTGGCCAACCATGAAAGTGGAAGGTTCCGCCGTGCCTGCCAGCGTTGCTGAATTCGAACAAACTGACACCCCCTTGGGTAAGGTTTCCAAAAACCTCTTCCGCCCCCGAGGCGATGATGAACGTGAAATGACCTTGCCTGAAATCTATCAGCAGATGGATAATCCTCCGGAAAACACCACGGTCAATGCCATGCGCGCCGAATTCCATCGTCGCATTATCAATGTCGTCTCCATGCTCATCTTGCCGTTGTTGGCGATTCCATTTGCAATTGGTCGCGCCCGCAGCCCACGCGCTTACCGCATGGCAATTGCCCTCACGTTACTGGTGGCCTTCCATGAAGTCATTGAGCAAGGTGCCCTCGCCGCAAAACTCGGCACCTTCTCGCCCTGGATGGCGATGTGGCTTCCCATGGCACTGCTCAGTGCTTTTGCAGTTTGGCGCTTTTGGGTTGCGAGTTATCGCATTGCAGGAGACGGTTTCGACAATGTCTTCTTGCCCATCAGCGACACTATTTCACGACTGTTCATAAGGTTGCGCAGTCCCTTCACACGCGGTGAAGCAACATGAGCCGCCTTGCCCGCATGCTCATGCGCATGATTGTCGTGCGCTTCTTGCCAATCTTATTCGGACTCACGTTGTTTGTGTTGACGCTTGAAGTGGTCGCCTATGCCAAAGAAATTCTGGCATTGAGCGAGGCCGGATTTGTGATGATCGGTCAATATATTCTAGCCCGGGCACCCGCCACCTTGGCCACCTTTCTGCCCATAAGCTTGTTGTTGTCACTTTTATTGACAGTGACAGAACTGAGCTATCGCAACGAGATTACAGCTTTTTGGTCCATCGGCCTTTCGCCACTACGTGTCATTGGTATGTTGGCTCCCTTGGCGTTGATCATCGGGCTTTTGCACTTTGGCATCGTTGATCGCCTGGTGCCCACGGCAGCTCCTATTTTGCGCTCATGGGGCATCGCGGATTATGGCGAGAAAAAACTCAAATTGGGAGAAACCGATCCGATCTGGCTGCGGTCCGGCAATGACATTATGCGGGCTGCAACAGCAAACCGTGATGCGACGCGATTGTCCGATGTGGTCATTTTTCGGCGCGACCCCAGTGGTATTTTGCTGGAGCAAATTTATGCCGAGGCAGCTTCACTTGGTCCTGAAGGCTGGGTGCTGCAAAATGCAGTTGCCTATGGCCGCGACACAGCGCCGCCAAAACGCTCTACGACACTGGCCTATCAAGGCAGCATGCGCGCTGCAGAAGCTGGCTCCCGCTCCGGTGACCCCGAAGAAATGACCTTGGGAGATTTGTCTTACTTTATCGAAAATGACGGCTTCGGCATCAGGCCCGCCTATGTTTACCAGACTTGGTGGCACAAGCGCATTTCATTGATTTTTGTCAGCCTCGTCATGGTGGCACTGATTGTGCCACTGGCCACACGCTTCCGCCGTGGTGGGGGCTTGGGGCTGTTGTTTGCCTTGGGCGTCGGCATGGGATTTGCCTTTTTCATTCTCGATGGCATTGCGCTTTCGGTTGGTGAATTGGGTGTGGTGTTCCCGTGGTTGGCGGCTTGGTTGCCTGTACTGGTTTTCAGTTTCATTGCGATGTATCTGTTAAGCAAATCAGAACGGGTTTAAACAGGACACAATCGCGTGGCAGAACGCAAGAAAACACCAAAGAAAGCAACCAAACCAAAAGCACCGGCAAAAATTGCCAAGGCTGTGGTCAAAGCCGTTGTTGCACCAACGCAAACGCCATCGCCCCAAAGCTTCACGCCCGCTTTCTGCATTGTCGGTACACATGACAACAAACTCTTTGGCCTCACAACAGCCGACAGAATCCGCGAACAATTCCGTCGTGCCGGACTTACAACCGAAGTCTCATTTGAAAACCGCCAGCAGCACAATGGCCCTACAATTTTAGTCAATGCGCAAGGCGTTTTGGATCAGCCCTTGATTGCAGCACTCATCAAACGACCCAACCTGGCTATCGTGTCAGAGAAGGACACAGGCTCAAAAGTTCTCGCCGCTCACGTGCGGGCCAGCGATGCTGAGGCTGTTATTGCGGCCATGCAAAACAATGCGCCGTTCCAACGCGCAGGTGTATTGCAACGCGCACCTTCGGAAATGGATGCGAATTTTTGGTCCGCATTGCGCAAGCGCGAAACGCCTTATGCGCTGCCATTGACCCCAGACAACCAAGCCGCCGTCGAATGGCGCATGTTCATGGGCACTTATAAAGGTGCAACAGACCTTGTGACCAAACATCTATGGCCGGTTCCGGCTTTCCATGTCACACGTTGGTTGGCACCGCGCGGCATCACGCCCAACATGGTCACCACAGTGGGTGCGATCATGACCGTGGCCG
>JAYUQS010000145.1:0-27711 GCA_043756645.1 Hyphomicrobiales bacterium
GCCTCGGTAGAGCTGGTGATTCTGGATTTGGTGATGCCCGAAATGGGCGGCTTGGAATTCCTTGAAAACCTGCAAGCCATTCGCGGTGATTTGCCCGTCATTGTGCAAACGTCGCAAGGCTCAATTGAAACTGTGATCAAGGCGATGCGGGCAGGTGCGGATGATTTTGTGGTGAAACCAGTTTCACCGGAACGTTTGAAAGCTTCAATCCAAAACCTGTTGAAAGTAACCGCGCTCACAGAAGAGGTAAAACGCCTCAACAAAAAAATCGGCGGGTCACTCAGGTTCAATGATTTGATTGCGTCGGCACCTACGATGGCCAATGCTATCCGCTTGGGCAAACGAGGTGCGCAATCCAATATCCCTGTATTGATTGAAGGTGAATCAGGCGTGGGTAAGGAAATGATTGCTCGCGCTATTCAAGGCGAAAGTGAACGTGCCGGCAAAGCTTTTGTAACTGTGAACTGTGGGGCGATCCCTGAAAATCTTGTTGAGTCGATTTTGTTTGGCCATGAAAAAGGTTCCTTCACCGGGGCCAGTGCCAGGCATAGTGGCAAGTTTTTAGAAGCCGATGGCGGCACGTTGTTTTTGGATGAAGTCGCAGAATTGCCTTTGGATATGCAGGTGAAATTGCTGCGCGCCATTCAAGAGGGTGAAATTGACCCTGTCGGTTCGCGCCGCCCAATCAAGGTCAATGTGCGCTTGGTATCGGCGACAAACCGCAATATGATTGAAATGGTGAAAGCCGGGCAATTCCGTGAGGATCTATATTACCGCCTCAATGTATTTCCGATCATGATTCCGCCGCTGCGTGACCGGAAAGATGATATTCCGGCTTTGGTCAGTCATTTCATCACTCGCATTTCAGCCGAAGAAGGCCGGAAAGTGCGCGGCATTCAGCAGCATGCGTTGAATATGCTGCAGGCTTATGCTTGGCCCGGCAATGTGCGGCAATTGGAAAATACGGTGTTCCGGGCCATCGTGCTTTGTGAAACTGATTTGCTGGATGTACAGGATTTTCCGCAAATCGCTTCGCTGGTTGATGGATACGATGTGGTGGTGCCAGCAGCTCCGGTGGCAGTCGTGGTTCCGGTGCAAACGCGCAATAACAGTTCGCAAGTGAGTGATGGTTCAGCTTTGGGCATTCCGGTTGTGACGGAAGGCGGACATATCCGCAAATTGGAGGATGTGGAAGCTGACATGATCAAGCTTGCGCTTCACCGTTATCGTGGGCAAATGTCTGAAGTTGCCCGGAAATTGGGAATTGGCCGCTCAACGCTTTACCGAAAAATGAGGGACTTTGGCCTTGAAGAAGATATTGCTTCGTGAGCTAAAAGAGGCAACGTGACATAACTACACTACCGAAATTTTAGTTCCGACTGCCGTTGCAATGCCACAATACCTTGTTTAGTTTACGGCTTCCGTCCGGGGACGCTATGAAAAATTTTATATCAGTTTCGTTAGGTTTGATGTTGGCTCTGTCTGTTACGACGGAAGCCATGGCTGAACACGCCTATGCTAAAAAGCGCAAAATCGGTTTTTTCGAACGGTTGTTTGGCAGCTCATCGCGTCGTCCGGCACGTCAACCCAATTGGTGGGAAGATGGCAGTGAAGATGGGGTTCGGGTCATTCGTGGTGGTCGTGACAAACCAATAGCGAATAAGAAAAAGAAAACTGTTGAACCGGATGGGGTCGCTCAGACGAAGCGGAAAGTCATTCCTTCTGCTGTTTTGATTGATCCGGAAATTGCCGAAGGTCTTGGCATGGGCAATATTGATTATGTGCCCGTGAAACTGGCTGCAGTGTTTGATCCGGGGCTAGCAAAACTCAAAGTGCCGGGCCTTGAAGATTCCGCCATCAGAGTGGTGTTGAACGATAAGTCGACCGATATTCGTGCCACGCAAGAGGTGCGCAAAGCTGTTCTTGAGCATTATGCCGCCACGGGTTTCAAACCCTTGTGGACGAGTGACGGCAATATTAGCGCCCGTGGGCTTGCGGTTTTGGATGTTTTGGCGCGCGCTGATACCGAAGGGTTGGACCCACTTCGCTATAAGCCAGCTGTTATTGAAAAATTCGAAGGTGCTGTTGCACAGTTGGATGGCGATGGTTTAGGCCTTGCACAATTTGATGTGGGCTTGACAGTTGCTGCCGTTACCTATGCGTTGCATCAATCAGGTGGCGCTTATGAGCCAGAACGGCTTTCGGCTTATCATGATTTGAAATCACAACGTGTTTCGCCTGTGGTGGCGACAAAGGTGTTGGCTTTTTCCCCATTTCCGGCGCAGTACCTGAACAGTTTAGCGCCCGTGCATCCGGCTTATCGGGCGATGAAGACGGAACTGGCGAGAACACAAAATCTTGGACCAGCACAGGATCCTGCGTTTGCTGATGGCAAGCGTGTGCGTATCGGGCAAAAAGATGTTCGTATTGTACAATTGCGCGAACGATTGGTGAAGGATGGTTTCATCAGCTTGGCAGACGCTACCGTAAGCGATGAAAAGCGCGTCGTACTCGACAAGGTTTTGGCCGAAGCGTTGAAGCGGTTTCAGGAAGCCAAGGGCATTGGTCAGACCTCTCATTTTGACAGTTCGACTGTGAAAGCTTTGAACGGGCTTGACCAAACGGAAATACGCGAAAAACTGTTATCAAGCATGGAGCGTGTGCGTTGGCTGCCAGAAGACTTGGGCGTGCGTCATGTGTTGGTCAATCAAGCTTCTTACCGCGTCAACGTGATTGAGCAGGGCCGCTTGATTTGGGCCAGCAATGTGATTGTTGGAAAGCCTTTGACGCAAACGGCAGTGTTCAGCGACACTTTTGAAACTGTGGTCTACAATCCGACCTGGGGTGTTCCGCAATCGATTATCTTGAACGAATACCTTCCGAAATTGCGGGCAAATCCGGGGTACCTGGATAAGATGGGCTTCAAGGTCATCAAGGCTGATGGCAAGGTCACGCCTTCAAAATCAATCAACTGGAATCAAGTAGGGGCCGACTCCGGCCTCGGTGTTGTGCAGCCTGCCGGTGGCAGCAATGCTTTGGGAGAAGTCAAATTCCTATTCCCCAATACGCATTCTATCTACATGCATGACACGCCAAACCGGGATTTGTTTAACGAATCGAAGCGTAATTTCAGTCATGGCTGTGTCCGGGTGGAAAACCCGCGGGAATTTGCTCAAGTCCTGCTGGAACTGGATAGTGCTACCGTGGATGCCGAAATTGACAGCGGCGAAAGCAAGTCCGTGAAGGTGACGAAAAAGACCAATGTGCACTTGTCCTATTTCACTGCCTGGCCTGATGAAAAAGGAATTATCCAATATCATTCAGACGCTTATGGGCGAGATGCAACTCTGAAGGTGGCCCGGATTTTGATGCGTAAAGTGTCTGGCGGAGACCGTTCTGCGCAGTTTGTTGACAACGCCCAGTCCAATTAATCGACTAAAATCGCTGGTGATAACACCCTGTTAAGCATGCCGATGCTAACGTCAATGAAGGATGCAGCTGCCTCAAGGACGCCGCAATCTTGTTCGATGAGCGGACTGGTACTAGAGTGGGATCGTGCACCCAGACTAGACTGGTCGTTAACACTGGTCTAAGAAACGGGTTGTTGCCCGGGGTGAGTAGCGTAATGGGTATTGGTGATTTGAACGTCGGACAGAAATTGCCCTTGCATAAGACATTAAAAAAGGCCGTGGCCACTGCTGCGATTGCCGGGACATTGGGCCTTGCGCTCTTCATGTCGTCCGTTGGCATAGCCGTGTCTGGTGGTGAAACACGTACAATTTCGCTCGTGCATCAACACACCAAAGAAAAAGTTACCGTTACATACATGAAGAACGGTCGTTATGTGCCGTCGGCCATGAAGCAGCTCAATCGTTTTTTCCGCGATTGGCGCCGCAATGAAGTGACAACCATTGATCCCAAAACCATTGACCTCGTGTGGGAATTGCACGCCGATCTCGGCTCGAAGCGTCCCATTCATGTTGTGTCAGGTTATCGTTCGCCCAAAACCAATGCCTTCTTGAAGCGCATTGGCCGTAACGTGGCCAAGAAGAGCCAGCACATGAAGGGCAAGGCAATCGACTTCTTCTTCCCGGACGTTTCAACCCAAAAAATCCGCAACAGCGCCTTGGCGCGTCGTGTGGGTGGGGTTGGCTATTACCGTTCGTCTGGCGGCCCAACCGGCTTCCTGCATGCCGATTCCGGTAATGTGCGGCATTGGGGGCCGAAAATTGGCCGTTCGCAATTGGCTTCTATTATTAAAGAAGGCCGCAAGACCATTGGTAAGCGTACCGGACGTAGGGGCGTGTTTTCAAATGCGCCTGAAACCGAAGTGGCTGATGTTGAAAGCAAGAAATCCGGCGGAATTATGGGCTGGATCCGTGGTGACAAAAAGAAGCCGGAGGCTCCTGTTGTTGCAGCAGTTGAAGAACCAGCACTCGAAAGCATTTATGACGCTGACGGCGATGAACTTGCTGAATTGAGCGAAGACGCCGCCGCTGCGACCGCTGCTGAAAGCAAGGCTGCGGCAGCAAAAGTAAAAAAACCAACACCCGTTCTTGATGAGCCAGTGGTTGTTGATGAACCGCTTTTTGTTGAAGCACAGCCCGTAGACAGACTGCCTAAGAAAGACCGTGGTGCGCTTGCAGCGCTTGCGGGCACAGCTGCTGTTGAAGAACAGGCTGAGACACCCGTTAAATTGGTGAAGCCTGTTGTTGCGTCACTGTTCACGGTGCCAAAGCCCAGGTTTAAACCGAAGTTGGTGCAAGTGATTGCTGCTGCAACACAAGCTGAAGAAGATGTGGTGATTACACCTGTTTCAGCCATGCCTGAGCAATCCTGGAAGAAAAAAATAAAGCGCCCATCGGTCGTGGCCGACGCCATAGGCACCGTTGAGGGCGCTGAAACTCTGACTGATATAGATGGCGCTTCCGAAACAGCAACAAATGGCAAAAGCAATCTTGGCATTGATATTCGTAATGCCAACGCCAATGATGTTGTTGTGATTGAGCCAGTTTTGGCCACGACCAGAGAACCATCCTGGCTTTCAGCTCTTTATGCCAGTGCGGAAGCGAGCTTGCGTCGTGATGGTGTGAAACCAGCCGCCGCTGCAATGTCATCCATGCCGGTGCCGGCTATTTTGGGGCCAGATGGATCAGGTGAAATTGAAGTAGCAGCACCTGTTGCCGCAGAAGGTAAGGGCGACATTGTCACCATCAATCGTGACGGAAAGACCAGCCTGCCACCAATGAAGTTGCGCCTTTCGGCCAACGGAAACTAAATTCCAGCAAACCACTCGTAACCGCGGTCGGCCCAATAGCTGCCGCGGCCATCGCCTGTTTGTGAAAAATCCGCGATCAATTCAATACGTTTGATGTATTTTGCCATCTTGTAGCCAAGCTGACGTTCTACGCGCACACGCAGCGGTGCGCCATTTTCGAACGGCAATGGTTTGTCATTCATCGCATAGGCCAATATGGTCTGCGGGTGACGGGCGTCGATAAGGTCTATTGATTCATAGTAGAGCACTTCGCCGCTCAAACCTTTTTCGATGGCGTCGAAACAATGGAACATCACAAAACGCGCTTCCTGCTTGACGCCAACTTGATCTAAAATCTGATGCAGCGGCACACCCTGCCATTTGGCAATGCAGCTCCAGCCCTCCACACAGTCGTGACGTGTAATTTGCGTGCGAGAGGGCAGCGCCTTGATGGCATCCAATGAAAATTGCGTTGGCCGCTCGACCAGACCATCTACTTGCAACTGATAGTCGACGAAATTGTTATCGAGAAGTGCGAGGTAATCATCGGTATCAACTTCGGTCGAGCCATTGGCCCGCATGTCTTGTTGGATATCAGCGGCCGTGAACTCAGGAGCGAGTTGATCGGCGGATAGAAGCAAGCGTTGGGCTTTGTAAGTGAGGGAGTTCATTTTGATCATGAATTCGCGCATGGCGTTGTCGCGGGTTTTCAAGAAATCAAATGCTTCACAGCCGCCCAAAGGAAAGGCCGCTGCTGATGCGAGGCTTGCTTTGAGTAAGGCGCGGCGCGAGAGAAAAAACTTAGACATGTGATGTGTCCTTTTTGGTCAAGCGATAGCGACCCGTGATGATGGAGCGGATTTCATTGAGCGGTCCTGCCAATACAATCATCACCATGTGCACGACAAAGAAACCCACCAGCAGCGCCATGACGATGAAGTGGATGGTGCGCGCTGTTTGGCGGCCACCAAAGAGTTCAGGCAACCAAGGCAACACCGCGTTCATGCCGGGAGACATGCAAAGTCCGGTGAGAATGATCAGCGGGAATAAAACAAACAACACGCCAATGTAGGCCAGCTTTTGCAGTGGCGAATAGCGCACGCTGTGAACGAGTTTGAGTTTCAAATGATCACGGACATCTGTTTTGAAATTTTTTGCGTCCTTGGCAGTTGGTAGCAGATCTTTGCGCAGGTGACGATTGCGCAGTGATGCGATCAACCATACAAATAATGTCGCCACAAAAATCCATGCAAAGAAAAAGTGAATGACGCGGCCTGTGGCCAAGTCTTGCGCCGAAGGAATGGTGGCCCAGTCCGGAAAGCCTTCGAGTTCGAGAATGGCGTTCTCGAAACCAAAGCCCGATTGATCACCAATGTAAAGTGCGGGGTGGGCGTTGAAAATTTGCAAACCCGACAACAGTAGAAAAAACAAACATACCGCCCACACCCAATGCGTGATGCGGGTGGAAAGTTTCTGACGTTTGATGAGACGACCGTTGGTGTTGGACATGGTGGTGCTCCCGATGTTATTCGTATGTTGCGAAAGGGACCTCATCCGTCTTGCGCTTTGCGCAATCCACCTTCTCCATTTTCAATGGAGAAGGGACGCATTTTCTGAGTGTCCCCTCTCCATCGCAGATGGAGAGGGGGGGGCCCGTCACCCGGAGCTTTAGCGTAGGGTGATGGGAGGGTGAGGTCCCTTTGGTTCGATGTGATGGTACTTTAGCTCTTCGGCAACAGCACCTTGTCGATCACATGGATCACGCCGTTTGACTGCTTCACATCGGCAATCGTTACGCGGGCCACGTTGCCGTTTTCATCTTTGATGCGGACTTTGTTACCTTTGAGTGAGAGCGTCAGCTTGCAGCCACCAACGGTGTTGACAACATGAGAACCACCGTCATCTTTCACCATCTTCTTGATGGCAGTGCTCAGGGCCTTTGCGGGAATGACGTGGCAGGTGAGGATCTTGACCAGCGTGTCTTTGTTCGCAGGCTTTAACAATGTTTCAACGGTGCCAGCGGGCAGGGCGGCAAAGGCTTTGTTGACGGGGGCCAACACTGTAAAGGGGCCTGCAGTTTGCAACGTATCAACAAGGCCAGCGGCCTTGACGGCTGCAACAAGTGTGGTGTGGTCTTTGGAGTTTACGGCGTTTTCGATGATGTTCTTGTTTTCAAACATGGCCGCACCGCCGACTTTTGGGTTGGCCGCAAAGGCGAGTGTTGCTGTGCCTGCGATGAGTGAAGCGATCAGCGTGTAGCGTAAGGTGTTCATGGTTTTTACTCCGGTTTGTTGTGTTTGACTGTCCCCCTTTTCCCGGGGTCACAAGCAGTCACGCGTGCGCGCTAAAATTAGTTTCAGGATTTGTTTTCACGAGTTTGTGATTGCTGACACAAAAAAGAACACCCTCAACCGTCCCGGCTGAGGGTGCTCCATCAGTCATTCACGAGATTTGCAGGGATTACATCTTCGGGAGCAAAACCTTGTCGATCACATGAATAACACCGTTGGACTGCTTGACGTCGCCAATGGTGACCTTGGCGGTGCCGCCTGCTTCGTCGGTGATCATCACAACATTGTCTTTGACTGAAAGCTTCAACTTGCAGCCGCCAGCCGTTGTCACTTCATGCATGCCACCGTCAGCCATGGCCATTTTGCCAATGTCAGCACCCATGGCGTTTGCGGCGATGACATGGCAGGTCAAAATCTTGGCGAGCGTGGCCTTGTTTTCTGGCTTCAACAAATTTTCAACTGTGCCTGCCGGCAAAGCGGCAAAGGCATCATTCACGGGTGCGAGCACGGTGAAGGGGCCTGCACCCATCAAGGTTTCCACAAGGCCAGCAGCCTTTACAGCGGCAACCAATGTGGTGTGATCTTTTGAGTTCACAGCATTTTCAACAATGTTCTTGTTTTCAAACATGGGCGCGCCACCCACATCCGGGTTGGCAGCAAAAGCTGATGTTGCGCTGATTGATACGAGGGCTGCAAAAAGAGCGGTGCGAAGTGCGGTCATGAAATTTCTCCGTTGACGTTTTGTGGTGGGTTCCCATTTTCAGGAACACTCACAGTCACGGGGTCACACGGGAAGAAGTTTCAAGAGTCACAGTCACGTGTTTGTGATCAGACGTCGGTCAGCGCACCCGTGGCCAAAACAGCACCCGTCGGTGCGCCGGTGGTGGAGCCGCCTTGAGGTTCGTCACTCACTGCCAAAATGCCTTTGGTGAATTTATCACGTAAAGCGGCGGGTACGGTTACGCGGGTGTTGGCGACATCGGAGAGCAGGCCCAATGACACCGGTGCATCCTGCCCGGCGATGATCCAGAGTTCCAAGCTACGGCCTGCTACAGCTGCACCTTCAACACGGTTCAATCGCAGCTCACCATTGGCGGGGTTGTAATAGGCGGCGAGCTTGACGGCACCTTGTTCACCTGCGACTTGCGCCACCATGGCTTTGCCGATTGGAACTTCGGGAATTGGTTGTATGCTCCAGGTTCCGACTGCAATGGCTGCGGCAAGTGAAGCTGCCGTCAGACCGCGCCACAAGCCTAAGCTATTCCAGAAGGATGGCTTCTGTTCCGCTGGAAATAGTCGTTTTTCCAAGGCTTTTTCAATGTGTTGTGGTGGATGTTCTAGTGCGATTTCGCCTGCAAAATCAACAAAATACTCGTCCCACTGGCGCACAACCGCTGCAAGTGTTGGCTCGTTGGCGACACGCTTTGCAAAGGCGTCGCGTGCGGGTCCTTGCAACACGCCTAGCGCATATTCCGCTGCGGTGATGTTATCTTTTTCGCTTTGGCTTGGCGTGCGCGTCGTCATGATGACAAGCACTCCTTCAGGCTGATCAAGCTGCGGCGCAACCATGTGCGCACCGTGTTGATGGGTTGGTTCAAACGCTCAGCCAGCTCCTGATAACTATAGCCTTCCATATAGGCGGCCTTCACGGCTTCGGCGCGGCCCGGCGATAATTTATCAAGGCACAGGCGCAGACGTTCAACGTCGCCGCCTAACATCACATTTTGTTCGGGCGTTGATGATGTGTCTGCAATGTCATCGGCTTCCGTCAATTCTGCAGTGTCGGGTTTCCGCGATCGCAACCGGTCAATCGATTGATTGCGCGCAATCGTCACCAGCCAGGTGATCGGGCTGTAGCCTGACACTTGGTACTTGGCGGCGTTAGCCCAAATCTTGACATAGGTTTCCTGTAACACGTCTTCAGCATCCGTTCTGTTTTTTAAGACACGCAAACAGACGCCAAAAAGTTTCGCTGAGGTCGCGGTATAGAGTGAACGAAAAGCTAAGCGGTCTCCAAGACCGCAACGGCTGATCAGATTTTCAATTTCACCTGGCGACATAGCCAATGTCTTTAATATTGAATGGCGTGGATTGATAGACCTCATTGATCCAGTTGCCGAAGAGCAAATGTGCGTGACTGCGCCAGCGGTTTTCCGGTGTGACTTTGGGGTTGTCGCCCGGATAATAATGCGCTGGCACGGCGATGGGTTTGTCAGCTTCCACATCGCGTTCATATTCTTCAGCCAGTGACCGCGTGTCATATTCAATGTGGTTGAACATGTAGAGTGAGCGGTGCGCCGGATCGTTGATGAGGCAAAGACCCATCTCATCAGACTCCATCAGAATTTCCAGCCCAGCACTTTTTGGCAAATCAGCTTTGCGCACTTCCGTCCAGCGTGATACTGGCATGGAAAAGTCATCGCTGAAGCCGCGAAGATATGGTGACGCTGGTTTCAAGTTGCGGTGGCGATAAACGCCGAATGCTTTTGAAGGTAGCGGGTGTTTCTCAACGCCATGAAAATGATGCAATGCCGCCTGTGCGGCCCAGCAGATATTCATGGTGGATTGAACGTGGGTTTGTGTCCAATCAAAAATGGCGCAAAGCTCTTTCCAATAGGTTACGTCCTCAAATGGCATTTGCTCAATCGGCGCACCTGTGATGATGAAGCCGTCAAACTTCTGCGAGCGCACATCTTCCCAGGTGTCATAAAACGCCAGCATATGGTCTTGCGATGTGTTCTTCGCGGTGTGATTGGTCATGCGGATCAAAGACAATTCGACCTGCAAAGGGGATGCGCCCATCAGACGCGCAAACTGCGTTTCGGTTTTGATTTTGTTGGGCATCAGGTTGAGTAAACCAAAACGCAGTGGGCGAATGTCCTGACGATTGGCCGAGTCTTCGGTCATCACATTCACACCCTCTTTTTCGAGGATGTGACGGGCTGGCAATTCATTGGGAATGCGAATGGGCATGGTGCAAAACTACTGTTGGTCGATTGCGGTGCTGATGAGGGTCATGAAACTCTCTTCAGAATTGACATTTGGGATGTCTTGCATGCGAACCTTGTAGCCAAAATTTTCTGCAATTTTTGCATAAAGCGGGATGCGATGATGCAGCAATTGCTCAAAGCCCCAGACGGCAAAACCATCGGGGTTCACGTCATCGTCTTTGCTGATCTTTTGCAGCGCCTTGTACTCTTCCCACTTCGCATCGAGGAACGCGGGTTGGTAATACATGGGCTTTGGATATTTGCGGAAGCGCTCCACCAGCATGGCGGTGTGTTCAGGCGTGCCTTCAATATAGAGCAGCACGGAAGTTTCGGCCAAGGCCTTCAACACCGGATCATTTGCATCGTCAGGATTGACCACTTCACAGAGGCTACCACCGGAATCGCAGATGAAATGTTCATAGCCATAAATATCATGGGCGCGGCGGATAAACTCCGGCACGTCGAGCAATGCGCGGATTTCGGCTTCACGGTGCTGGGCTTGGCGGCGCTTGTATTCTGCAAAAGGAATTCCGCCCAAAGCCGGGTTGCCGGGTTTTCCGAGATAGGTTGAAAGCGGGGCCAGATTATCAAACGTAATATTTGAGCTAATGTAGATCGAGTCTGAGCGCAACAAATCGCGCAGGAAGGGGTTCTTCATGGCCTCGCGTTTGTAATTGTCGGTGATGTGCTCATCCATATAACGGGTGCCAATGCGATAATCGACGGAATATTGAAACCAATGGGCGTCGAGCAACAGGCGGGCGAGGGTGGTTTTACCCACACCCGACATGCCAAGAACAGTGACGGCCTTGCGCGGCAAGTTACGGAAATTCTGACTGGATGAAAAACGCATGAACGCGGGTTTAGCGGGCTAACCCTTCGCGGGCAATGGGCTCAGAAATCTTTGGTCAAGCGAAAGTCTACGGCGTGGCTGGTATAGTCGTAGAGATTTTGGTTCGAGATGTTTTCCGTAAATGTATAGGATATTGAAGGGGCGAAACCCATGTAGTTGAGATCGCGCTTGGTTAGCTCTACGGAACCCATGAGGCGCGTGTCGTGTCTTTTGACGCCGATAAATGAATTGAAGACATCATAGTTGGTGTCCAGCACTTGGCCGGTCAACTTGGTTGTGATGCCATATGAAAATTCGTTGTAGACCGTGAGGCCAGCCGATTTTGTGGTGTAAGAGTTTATGTCGACTTCGGAGTCGATGAGGGTGTAACCACCAAAAGTAGTGGCGCTCAGGGTCGAGTTGAAGCCATGAGTCCATGTACTATTAAGGGAAAGCGCAGTACTGTCCGAGGCTCCAGCGGCCAAGTTTTCGCGCCATTCATATGTGGCACCGGCAGAAAGATGATCTTTGGTGCTGACCCTGACGGACGCTGAAACGCGGGGTCCGTATGTTACTTGTGTTATGAATTTTTTATCGTGGCTCAGTTCTTGGCTAGCAACGACACCCAGGCCAAGATAGCCGCGTTCAAACATGCGCCGAACTTCAAGCGACTGGCTGAGGCCGTATTGGTTGAAGGTTTTATCCACAAAGATTTGCGAGTCAGCTCCGCCAGCTACGATTAACGTAAAGTCGTTGCCAAGGCGTTTTGAATAAGCAGCATCCCAGCCAAAGGCAAAGCCAATACCACTTTTGGCTTTGGATGAATCGCTGATCTGCCAAATCGGGTTATTAGAAAATACGGTTTTCCGCTTGGAGCCTTGGTTCATATTGGTTGATGGGGCCAAGGAAACATAGCCAGTAATGGTATAGGGTTTGCGGCTATCAATTTTATCGATGAATGAATGCACGTCCTGTGCAGCGCCTTCCGTAGGCGCTTCCGCCGCCAATAATTTTAAATGATGTTTGGCGCTGTCGTCTTGCTCCAGCACCACAAGTGTTTTTGCCAACTCTGCTCGCACCAGCGTAAGCTTGGGGTCGCTGGCGAGGGCTGTGCGATATTTTTCAACAGCGCCCGTATGGTCACCGTTGGCATTGAGGATCAGGCCTTCAATATACAGCGTCCGGTTTGCTGCATGAGGGCCTTGCAGAGGAGAGGATTCGAGCAAAAATCCAGCATCGGCGTGTTGACCCGTTTTGGCCAAGTGCATGAGCAGTTTTACACGCTCGGTCTCAGGCGCATTTTCAAATGCAGCGATTTGAGTAGCGTTAGGTGCGGCCAATGCAGAATGAGCTGGCGCGATAAACAAGATCAGCGCGCAAAGTGCTGCGCGCTGAAAACATGTTTTGGTCGAACTGATCAAGGTGCGCATACGCCGTCTGGATTGTTACAGTTGGCATTGAAGGCGCCGGTGATGGTGATGAAGCCGCGTTTGTTATCGTTGATGCCGTTCGAACCGCCTTCTGGATATACCGCGATCCCTTCTGCCGCAAATACACCAGTCAACTCGTCGCCGTTAGTTCCGAAAAAGCCACCGTGAGCTGCGTTGTCTCCTGTTAAGAAGTTTTCGTCCATTGACGCAGTACCAGAAAACACGTTCTCTTGTGTTCCGGTGCCAGACGTCGTAATTTTGCCAGCGATGCTTACTTCGGACTCGTAAATGTCTGAGTAATTGGGGAAAATTGCCGGGTCTAGAACGGTTGCGCTTGGGGTATCCGCCTCAGAAGTGAACCAAGTGAAATTGGGGCGCTCTGCCTGATCAGATTGCCACGTTTCTGCTTTGAGCGTTCCCGTGATGTTACCGTTGGTAAAGTCTGCGTCAAAACTTGATTTACCCTCTACGCGCCAGAGAGCATTTGGATTAATATCAGAGCCACTTTCCTGTACCCAGTTGCTGGTTTTGGCGTTAGCGACGAAACGGCCCTTGTAAGTTGCGTTGCCGCCGCTGGGCATTGCAGTAGCTGCTTCGCCACCGAAACTCCAAGCGTGTTGCGATGGCGTTCCACCACCCTTGGCATTCTGGTAGTGGACGGCGTAGCTCTTATTCCATGCCCAAACCTGCATGAGTTCGTCACGGTCGGCTGAAGTACTTGCTGTGCGGTATTCACGATAGCCACCTTTGGCTCCACCATTGGCGCGGTCATCCATCATGGCAACCAATTGATTCCAGAATTGATCATCGCGGAAGTTTGCGGTGTCACCTGCGCGGAAATCTACAGCTCCAACTGTGTCCGTTACAGTGTAAACGTATTTTCTCTTGATGGGGTCATAGATGACTGTTCTGAAACCGTTCGCATCAAGCAGGTCTGGATGACCGCTCGTCATTGGGGTGATAATGTTGTGATAACCAAGGGTCAACCAGCCGAGTTCGCGGGAACCAGGGCGTGACTCTGTCATTTCAACTTGAACTGCCACGTTTGTATTGCTGGTGGACTCAGTATCAATCGCATATTTCAATTTTTTTGGTTTATTGACCGGATGGAGAATAGCAGCAACTGTTCCGCCAAAAGTTGCGGAAGAGTCTGATGTCAGTTGTGAAAGTGCTGACGTTGCGCCGGGAGTGGTTGGTGTGTCGTAGATGAATTGCTTCATAAAAATGGTGCGGTCACCTGAGGTAAGTTGTGTGTTGTTGCCGCCAGCGCCGGAACCCGTGGTGCCGTTATTGTCATCTGGAGTGCCGTCACCGTCGGAGTCAAGATTATCATCAACGCCATCCCCATCAACGTCAACAATCACGACAGGAGGTGGAGGAGGTGGGGTCACTGTTCCTGTGTTCGTGCAATTCGGATCAGCCGTAGTGTCCACCGGTGTAATGGGGCAAATATTACCCACTGACATCGACGAGCTCAGCACTGATCCGCCAAAGCCACCGCCGCCACCGCCGCATGCTGCTAGTGCAAATGCTGACGTCATCAAAGCTAACACAGGATACAAACGCATTTTCAAAAACCCACAAAATGACACACTCATTCAAATTGCACGAATTCAGCTAATTTTACGTTAAGTGTGTTTGAGATTTCGAGTTTTGATTTGGCACAGGTGATTAGAGTTTTGTGCATTGTTCGCGCGTTGCAAACACTCAATTTGCTCTTGATTCCGTCTGTACGTCTGTGTGCTGAGGTTTATTTCTGAATTTTATCAATGGATTATCATGTCTTGCTCCTCTCACACGCGCGGGCTATAAGCCCGCAAAACTACGGTGGAGAGATCGTATCTATGTCACTTGTGTTAGAAGAAGACTATCGGCCCAGCGATGGCGAGCCGTTCATGAATGAGCGCCAGGTGGAATATTTCCGCCGCAAGCTGATGTCATGGAAAGAAGATATCATACGCGATAGCAAAGAGACGCTTGGTCACCTGCAAGATGAAAATCATATTTTGCCAGATGTGGCAGATCGTGCGTCTTCGGAAACTGACCGCTCGCTTGAATTGCGTACACGCGACCGTCAGCGCAAATTGATTTCGAAAATTGACTCTGCTCTGAAGCGTATCACTGATGGTTCTTACGGTTATTGCGAAGACACCGGTGAACCGATCAGCTTGAAGCGTCTTGATGCCCGGCCAATTGCCACACTTTCCATTGAAGCGCAGGAACGTCATGAAAAGCGCGAACGGGTTTATCGCGACGATTGATGTCTGGTTGCATGATCCCAATTTCTTGTGCTCTCGTAAGAAGTGCACAGGAAACGGAACATGCGGCAAATGATTTTACAATATTTAGTGGTCTTTGCGGTTTTCCTGGCCATTGATGCTGTCTGGCTCACCAATGCAGGACGCTTGTTTTACCGGCCGGAAATTGGCCAGCTATTGCTCGACCGACCAAATTTTTATGTGGCTTTCTTGTTCTATGCGATTTACGCCGCAGGTCTTTTGGTGTTTGTGGTCACACCGCAATTGACGGCGGGCACAATCAGTAGGGCTTTGGTCTATGGCGGTTTGTTTGGCTTGGTTGCCTATGCCACCTATGACATGACGAACTTGGCCACCTTGAAGGGCTTCACCACACGGATTGCTATCATTGATATGATCTGGGGCACGGTGCTGTCCGCGTCGGTTTCTGCTGTCGCAGTGTGGTTGATCCGTTTGCTGAAAATCTAAACCGACTGTATCAACATTTTTTCGCGCGCGGCCTCGAACAAGGCTTGATTTGAGGCCGTGAGAATGTGGCCGCCTTCAGCCGGGTTGGTATTGGCCCATGATCCCACATAGCCACCGGCACCTTGGATGATGGGGATCAGGGCGGCAATGTCATAGACTTGGGTACCGGGGTCCATGGCAATATCAAAATGACCAGCGGCGAGAAGTGCAAAGGAATAAGCATCACCACCATAGCGCACGAGTTTGACGCTTTCGCGCAAAGCATCAAAGCCTTGCAGGTCCTGGCCTTTGTAAATATGTGGTGACGTGGTTCCCAATGCTGCATCAGAGAGCGGGACTGGTGCGCGTACTTTCAGTCGTTCTGTCGTGCCGCGATGGTTGAGCCAAGCGCCGTCAGGATTGCCATAAAACATGTCGCCGACGAAAGGTTGCGACATGACACCGACGCGGGGCTCGCCATTTTCGTAAAGCCCGATTAAGGTGGCCCAGGTTGGCATGCCCACAACAAAAGCGCGGGTGCCGTCAACAGGGTCGAGAACCCAGGTTAAATCAGATCGTCCCTCTTTGCGGCCATATTCCTCACCGTGGATACCGTGGTCGGGGAAATGTTCTTCAATCAATTGGCGAATGGCCCGTTCGCCGGCGCGGTCGCCCTCGGTCACAGGGTCCCAAGTCTCATGCTCTTTTACGTCAATCGGGGTGTTTTTACGAAAATGCGGCAAAATTGCCAATCCGGCGGCCTCGGCCAGCGTGAGCGCAAAGCGGGTGAGATGTTGCCAATCGTGATTTTGAGCCATAAAACAGGCTTTAACGGCTTTCTGACAGCGCGCCAAGTCAGGTTTTTTGGTCGGTTTTGCTGCACTGCAACATTGATCGCTGCCCATGCAAAAATCGCATAACTAGAGTTTTGATCGATCTGTTCCATTTTTATTGATTGAAAACAAATATTTAAGTTGCGGTACGCCGCATATCGCTTTTGGATCTGTCGGTTCCTTGATCAAGCAGTCAAATAATTGACTTGAAGTTTCCGTGTTGCAGTGCCAAATAGAACTCGTGAGTTTGAGGACTTCTGGTTCTCCCTCACTGCCCTTCTTGGGCGTTTCCTCCCTAGACTTGGGCCGGTCACATTGTGTATCGGCCCTTTTTTTTATTCTGCCGCAGCCGCGTAGCCGTGATCTTCATCCACCGTTTGCGTTTTGAGCCATCCCGCCAACTGTTGGCTGATACCCGTTAATACGTCTTTCAAAGTGTCGAATCCTGCATTTTTCTCATGGCTGGATTCATTCATATAGAGCGCACGATTGATTTCGATCTGAATGGCATGGCGCTGGTAACGTGGGCGGCCATGGTTTTCGGTGAAGAAGCCGCCGGAATAGGGCTTGTTGCGACTTACTTTCAGCCCTGCTGCTGTGAGACGACTTTCCAGAATAGATGTGATTTCAGGCGCGCATGAGCTGCCGAAGCGATCTCCCAAAACAACGTCAATCATTTGGCCTTGAGCGCCTCGCAAATGCGAGACTGCACTTGAGGGCATGGAATGGCAATCCACTAACAGTGCTGTGCCGGTGGCGTTGAAGGCTTCATCCAGCAAATGACTCAGTGCATGATGATAAGGGCGGTAATGCGTTTCAATGCGGTTTAATGCATCAGCGAAGGGAATATGGTTTTTGTAAATCAGGACGCCATCACCGACAGTGCGGGGTATCGTTCCCAAACCTGAAACAACTCTTGGTGATGTACAATTGACGAATGCCGGTAAGCGCTCAACGAACATACGGGCATCGAGTTCATAGGGCTCACGGTTGAGATCGAGATAGGACCGCGACAACAGCGACCGCATCATGGGTGAGCCCAGGTCAATGCAGCCAGCAAACAGCTGGTCGACGTGGCTATCCTCGGAAGCGCGTAATTGTTGGGCGTTTAGATATGACTGCGAAAGGAAATGTACCGGCAAAACACTGCCACTGTGGGGCGAATTGAACACCATTGGGGCCGTCCATTTGGCCGGCGCCATGATTTCAAAATTGCTTGCAACGGATTCTGACAACTGCACAACACTCCTGAAAGGATTTATGCAGAAAGCCGACCATCATGTCTATGGGGCGTGCATTTAACTGGAAGTTCATCGGCTGTTTACTCCTTGGCACGTAACTTCATGTTCCGAACAAGCATTGATTGGCGGCAGCCGCCGTCGCATAGTGATTTAGGTTTTACATTGACACAGCCCATGGCCAAAATTTTACTTGCTGAAGATGATGAAGATCTGCGCCGCTTTTTGGTGAAAGCGTTGGAAAAAGCCGGCCATGAGGTCAAAGCCTTTGGCGAGGGTGCCAGTGCCTTTGAAGAAATCAAGCAAACGAATTTTGATTTGCTGCTCACCGACATTGTAATGCCGGAAATGGATGGCATTGAATTGGCGCGCCGTGCGGCAGAGCTTGATCCGGCTTTGAAAATTATGTTCATTACCGGTTTTGCAGCCGTCGCTTTGAACCCGGACTCACGTGCGCCAAAAGACGCAAAGGTATTGTCTAAGCCATTTCATTTGCGTGATCTTGTCAATGAAGTGAACAGGATGATGGCGGCTTAACAACTCATAGCTATACTGGATATGGCCCGTTCCAATGAATTTGAAAAATAAAGTTGTTCTGATCACCGGTGCCGCAGGCGGCATTGGCAGGGCTATGGCGAAACGCTTTGTGGCTGAAGGTGCGCGTGTTGCCATTGCAGATTTGAATGGTGAGCAAGCTAAAGTTACCGCCAGTGAATTGGGTGGCCAAACGCTTGCTGTCACGATGGATGTGACGGAAGAGGCATCGGTCAATTCGGGTGTTGCGCAAGTGGTGCAGCACTGGGGTACGGTTGATGTACTCATCTCCAATGCCGGCGTGCAAATTGTTCACCGCACGGAGGACTTTCCATTTTCTGAATGGAAGAGAATGTTGGCCATCCACTTGGATGGTGCATTCCTGACGACCAAAGCCTGCCTGCCGCATATGTATAAACGAAAATCCGGCACTGTCATTTTGATGGGATCAGTGCATTCCAAACTCGCCTCGCCCTTGAAGTCGGCTTACGTGACCGCAAAACATGGTCTGATTGGTTTAGCCCGCACGCTTGCCAAAGAAGGAGCGGAACATGGGGTGCGCGCCAATGTGATTTGTCCGGGCTTTGTAAAAACACCACTGGTCGAAAAACAAATTCCCGAACAAGCAGCACGTCTTGGCATTTCAGAAGAAGACGTGGTCAAGAAAATCATGCTGGGCGGCACCGTGGATGGCGAATTCACGACGCTTGAAGATGTGGCCGAAGTTGCTGTGATGTTTGCAAGCTTTCCAACCAATGCGCTGACGGGGCAGTCATTGATTGTGAGTCATGGTTGGGCGATGGAGTGAGAATTCAAAACATCTGCTGCCAATTTTGACTGGTATGTAGAATGCGATGAATTTTGATGCCGCCTTGATTGAGACGGTAAAAAATCATATGGCTTCGGTAATGTAAAATTCTTGTGGCTTTCTTGAAGTCAGTGCGTTCCATGCCCATGCGCGGGGTCTCTTGCAACAAATCCAGTAAATCGAGGAGTTGCCGAGAGTAGTCATCGGCGACCCTCCGGCCGAAATTTAGCAAGCCATATGCATGCATCGCGTCAATGTCGCGCTGAGCCGTTTTCGTAAGGTCAAGCTGCATGCTTTTTAGACTTGTTCATGCCAAGGCGCTCCTCGATTTCTGCGCGGTCATAGGGCACAAAGCCACTGGCTTCACCTTCATCCAAGAGGACTTGGATTTCTGCAATGGCTATGGCGCGGGCTTGTTCTTTCCGGATCAGGTCACGCACATATTCACTGGCATTGCCATAGTCACCGGACTGGACTTTAGACTCAACAAAGTTCTTGAGTTTTTCAGTCAGGGAAATATTCATGGTGGCCATGGCGGTGCTCCTTTTGAGGGGAGCATAGCACCTATGGCAAAGTTTGCCAAGATCAGCTCATCGTCTCCAATTCATCAATCATGCCGGAAATGACGCTCAGGCCTTTTTGCCAGAAGGCGGGGTCTGTTGCGTCGAGGCCAAAGGGTTTGAGCAATTCCGAGTGGTGCTTGGTGCCGCCCGCTTTCAGCATTTCAAAATACTTGTCCTGGAAACCCTCACTGCTTTCCTGATAGCGCGCGTAGAGCGAGTTCACGAGGCAATCCCCGAAAGCATAGGCGTAAACGTAAAATGGCGAATGGATGAAATGGGGAATGTAGGTCCAGAACACTTCGTAACCAGGGCCGAATTCAATGGCATCGCCCAAGCTTTCGGCCTGCACGCTCATCCAGATGGCGTTGATTTGATCAGGGGTTAACTCGCCTTCTTTGCGGGCGGTGTGGAGACGGCGTTCGAAGGTGTAAAATGCAATTTGGCGCACCACCGTGTTGAGCATGTCTTCGACTTTAGAGGCCAGCATGATCTTGCGTTTTGCCGGATCATCAGCTGCTTTCAACAAGCGTTGGAAGGTGAGCATTTCACCAAAGACCGAAGCGGTTTCGGCAAGCGTCAATGGCGTTGAGGCCATAAGCGCACCCTGAGGTGCGGCCAAAACCTGATGCACGCCGTGACCGAGTTCATGGGCCAGTGTCATCACATCGCGTGGCTTACCCAGATAATTCAACAGCACATAAGGGTGGGCTGACGGCACAGTGGGGTGGGCGAAGGCACCCGGAGATTTGCCGGCGCGGGAAGGTGCGTCAATCCAGTTTTTATCAAAGAAGTCTTTTGCAATGCTGGCCATGGCCGGAGAGAATTCTCCGTAGGCTGACAATACGGTGTCCTTGGCTTCGTCCCAACCAATCTCACGGTTGTCTTCACGCGGTAACGGCGCATTGCGATCCCAATGCATCAACTTGTCTTTGCCCATCCATTTGGCTTTCAAACGGTAGTAGCGATGGGACAGCGAAGGATAGGCCGCATGTACGGCTGCGGTGAGCGCATCCACCACTTCAGGCTCTACGCGGTTTGACAAATGCCTGGCGGATGCGATGTCCTTAAAGCCACGCCATTGATCGGAAATAGATTTGTCTTTGGCCAGCGTGTTGGTGATCAGAGTGAAGAGTTTGACGTTTGCGCCGAAAGTTTTGGCCAGAGCTTCTGAGCCTGCCTTTCGCACGGCCTCATCGGGCGATTGCATCATGTTGAGGGTGGGTTCGAGGGTGAGGCTTTCGCCATTCACGTCAAATCTTAAAGCAGCCATGGTTTCATCAAACAGGCGGTTGAAAGCACCGGCACCGGTTTGAGATTTTTCGAGGAAGAGTTGTTCCAGTTTCGCATCCAGCTGGTAAGGCTTTTCCATGCGCAGGTTGTCGATCCAAGGCTTGTAATGGGCAAGTGCTGGAACCTTCATTGCCTCCGCAAGCTTGGTGTCTTCCAGCAAATTGAATTCCAGTTCGTAGAATAACAGTGCTGTGGAAAGCTCAGTGAGCTTGGAGTTGATATCACCGTAGAATTTAGCGCGGGCGGAGTCAGTCGTGTTGCCGACATAATAGAGCTGCGCGTAAGAACCGATGCGGCCCACAAGATCGGATAGGGTTTCGTAAGACTTCAATGATGCAGCAAGACCCGCACCATCGAGGCTAGAGAGTTTATTTTGATAGACGCTTGCGAACTCACTCGCATCTTTTTCAGCTTGAGCAATATCGGCTTTCAGCGCGGGTGAATCCGGACTTGCATAAAGATCATTCAAGTTCCATTCCGGCAGATTGGCGGGTTGTGACATCTTTTTTCCTCGAATTTATGTTGCGGTGTTGAATTGCAGCTTTGCCAGTTTGGCGTAAAGCGCTGATTTTTTCATAAGCTCGGCGTGGGTACCTTGGGCGGTGATTTTTCCCTGATCCATGACGATGATCTTGTTTGCGTTGCGTACGGTGGCCAGGCGATGTGCGATCACCAATGTGGTGCGGCCCTCGGTGAGTTTTGCAAGCGCCTGCTGTACCAAGGATTCACTTTCAGCATCCAATGCACTGGTGGCCTCGTCCAACAATAAAATCGGTGCGTTGCGCAGAATAGCGCGGGCAATAGCCACTCGCTGGCGCTGGCCGCCCGACAGTGTGACGCCGCGTTCGCCCAGTTCAGTATCCAAGCCTTTAGGTAGGTTCACTGCGAATTCATCCACTCGCGCGGCTTTGGCTGCGGCATCAATATCTTGCAATGTGGCCTCTGGTTTTCCAAAGCGGATGTTTTCAGACAATGTGCCGGAGAAGATGACAGGGTCTTGTGGCACGGTGGCAATCACGTCGCGCAAGGCTTTCAAATCAAGCGTTTCAACCGCGACACCATCTACAGCGATCAGACCGGACTGCGGTGCGTGGAAGCGTTGTATCAGTGAGAACAGCGTGGTCTTGCCCGCACCTGACGGGCCAACGATGGCCGTTACTGTGCCGGACTTTGCAGAGAATGATACGGCCTTCAAAATTTCGCGTTCGCTGCGTGTGGGGTAATGGAAGTTTACGGCTTTGAACGTCACATCACCTTTTACACTTGTCGCGAATGGTTTGGCATTGGCAGCTGAAGCGATGGCTGGTGTCTCGTCCAATAATTCTGAAATGCGCTCAGCAGCACCTGCGGCAGTTTGTATTTCGCCCCAGACTTCTGAAAGCTGCCCCAATGAACTTGCAGCAAACACGGCGTATAAGACAAACTGCCCCAAGGTGCCGCCCGTCATGGTGCCTGCCATCACTTCGCGGGCACCATTCCACAGCAACAGCACGATAGCGCCCATCGACACAAAGATAATGGCGGCGGTCAATACAGCGCGGGCGGTGGTGCGTTTGGTGGTGGCTTTGAAGGCCGTCACCGTCGAATTTTCGAAAGACCGGATGGTGTGTTCTTCTTGCGTGTTGGATTGTACCGTGGTGATGGCGCTCAGGCGTTCCTGCGCGAAAGCAGCAGATTGGGCGAGAGCGTCCTGTGCGGCCCGTGAGAGATTGCGCACCCGGCGACCGTAGATGATCAGGGGAATAACAATCAGTGGAATGGCAAGTGCCGCAAGGCCAGACATGCGCGGGGACGTGTAGACCATCATCACCAAGGCGCCGAACAGCATCACAACGTTACGCAACGCCACAGAAGCCGTCGAGGAAAACGCAGATTTGATCTGGTTTGCATCTGCTGTGAGGCGTGAGACCACTTCACCGGTGCGCTGTTGTTCGTAGAATGCGGGGGTCAAGGTGGTGAGATGGCGGAACAGTTGGTCGCGCACATCAGCGACGACACGCTCACCAATCCAACTGACGAAATAGAATCGCAGAGATGACGCCAAGGCGAGAATGGCCACCACGCCCAGCATCACGCCAAAATACTGGTTCACAAGTGTGGGGTCTTGACCGGTGAAACCATTGTCCAGAACACGACGCACTGCAATTGGCACCAAAAGTGTAGCCAGTGCGGCCACGATGAGCGCCACAAGTGCAGCAGCGGCTTGCCACTTATACTTCAGCAAAAACGGTAATAGCCTGCCCAAAGGGCGTAAATCCCTCGGATTTTCACGTTCGGGGAGGTCGCGGCGGGTGTTGCGGGCCATTCTTATCCTGTTTTTCAGCAGGGCCTTGCCCCGTTCGTTGTCCTCCTATATAGGACCGCCAATCCGAAAGTCACCCACCTGCTTTCCGTCAGGGAAAGCCTTTGTTATTTGAAGAGTTAAGATTATGAAATCCGGCATTCACCCAGACTATCACCCGATCACCATCGTCATGACCGACGGCACGAAATTTGTGACGCGCTCGACCTACGGCAAATCCGGCGACACCATGAACCTGGATATCGATCCGGTATCGCACCCGGCATGGACAGGCGCTCAAGGCACCATCATCGACCGCGCCGGTCGTGTATCGCGCTTCAAGCAGAAGTACAGCTTCCTCGGCAAGTAAGCCGTGTTGGCAGAGAATTGAAAAACCCGGCGAAGTGGCCGGGTTTTTTTGTGATGTTCAAGCCAAGTAGAAATAATGCCGTCATTCCAACGAAAGTCGGAATCTGGCAGCTCTTGAGCTCAATATTTGAAAGATTCCGGCTTACGCCGGAATGACGGTTTTGTTTGATTGTTGGGTTGCGCTTGTAACGTGCGAAGACTTCAAACCTCCAGCGCCTTTACCCCCGGCAATTCCTTGCCTTCCAGCCATTCCAGAAACGCGCCGCCTGCGGTTGAGATATAAGTGAAGTCATCAGCGGCTCCGGCGTGGTTGAGCGCTGACACCGTATCTCCGCCGCCTGCGACGGTGACGAGCTTTCCGGCCTTCGTTAGCGCTGCGGCGTGTTGGGCGACTGCATTGGTGGCAGTGTCAAAGGGGGCGATTTCGAAGGCACCCATGGGGCCGTTCCACACCACGGTTTTGGCTGCATCAAAACAGGCTTTGACCTTGGCGATGGACTTCGCACCCACATCGAGCATCATGCCATCCGCGGGTATGCTGTCGATGCCTACGGTTTCGGAAGCAGCACCGGCTTTGAATTCTCGTGCGACGACGCCATCCACCGGCAACAGCAGCGTGCAGTTATTGGCTTTAGCAGTGGTGAGGATTTCTTTTGCCGTTGGGATCAAGTCATGTTCGCAGAGTGACTTTCCGACATTATAGCCTTGGGCGGCCAAAAATGTATTGGCCATGCCGCCACCGATGACGATGGTGTTGGCGACTTTTGAGAGGTTGCCGAGCAATTCCAATTTCGACGACACCTTGGCCCCGCCCACAACCGCCACCAATGGGCGTTCGGGCTTTTCGAGAGCAGCTTGCAGCGCTTTGAGTTCAGCCTCCATGGCGCGGCCAGCATAGGCTGGTATCACATGGGCAATGCCTTCGGTGGATGAATGGGCGCGGTGGGCGGCGGAGAATGCGTCGTTGACGAAAATATCGCCGAGTGATCCCAGCATTTGCGCGAAGGCCTGGTCGTTTTTTTCTTCACCGGCGTGATAGCGGGTGTTTTCCATCAGGGTGACGGTGCCGGATTTCGCATCCATCGCAGGGGCGGATTGCCAATCCGTGAACACGAAGGTCACTGGCGAACCTAGGGCGAGCTCCAGCGCGGGGGCCACGGGCTTCAGAGACATTGCAGGCACGACCTTGCCCTTGGGGCGATCAAAGTGTGCCAAGATAATGACAGCGGCACCCTTGCTGAGGAGTTCCTTCAAAGTTGGCACAATGCGGTCAATGCGGGTTGTATCCGTCACCACGCCGTCCTGGATCGGCACATTCAGGTCGAGGCGGATGATCACTTTCTTGTTCGAAACATTGACATCATCAAGGGTGCGGAAAGCGGGCATGAGTTTCTCCATTGCAGTTTTGAGGGGCGTACCTCAAGCGGCCTCGTGATGGAAGCGGAAATTCTCAGATTTGACTGAGGCCCTTGGCCACGGAAATCATTTCATCACCGGCATGGATTTTGTGCTCACCGAAGCGCTTTGCGAAAAGTTCGCGCACGGCTGGCACCAGCGATGTGCCGCCGGTGAGAAAGACGTCGTCGATCTCCTCATCCTTCATCGCAATGTTATCGAGCGTTGTTGATAAGGCCGCGCTGATGCGGGCGAGATCATCGGCGATCCAGTGTTCGAAATCGGCGCGCGAGATAGCAATATCGAGACTTTCAAAATGCAATGTCGCGGCCTCTTGTGACGAGAGTTGGCGTTTCAGGTTTGACACCGCGTCATAGAGATCAAGGCCTTTGCTGTGATCGACGATGTGAAAAAAGCGAGAGAGTTTTTCCGGCGCTGATGCATTGGCGCTCATGTCTTGTAATTCGGCATAGTCTTTGGTGGTGCGCAGAAAAGACAGTTCATTCCAGCGGGCCAGAGAATTGAACACGTGCTTGGGCAGTTCCAAAATTTTGCCGCCCATACTTTTGTACTGCGTGCCCAAGCCTAAATGCGGGAGGATGGCGTTGGTGACAATGCGATAATCAAACTGGTCACCGGCAATGCCAAGTCCGCCCACGCCCAAAACCGCGTGTGTTGTGTTGGAAAGCTTAAGGACGGAAAAGTCGGTGGTGCCGCCGCCAAAATCTGCGATCAAAACCGTTGATGATTTTTTCAGGCGGCGGGCAAAGGTGAGAGCAGCGGCCACAGGTTCGTAGATGAAATCGACGTCAGCAATGCCGATGGCGGTGAAGGCTTCGCGGTAGCGTGCAAGTGCTAGTTTTTCGTCTGGGCTGTAACCTGCGAATTTCACTGGACGGCCAACGATTATCTTTGCAACGTCTTTGAGTGAGATGTCACTCAAGCTGAAAAGCTGATCCAGAAATTCGCGCATGAGGGTTGCGAAAGTATAGGGTTTGTTGAGGATCATGGCCTGCCGGAACATCGGGTTGGCCGCGTAGGATTTGAGCGATTGAATGAGGCGCGTGTCTTCCGGAAATTCCGAAAACTCGGCCAAGGCATCACGCCCCACGGCGATGCTTGAGGTGGGCTTTGAAGGGTCCTGCCAGATAGCCAACACCGTGCGCACAGTATCCAAGGGGCCGCGCTTGGTGTTGAACATGAGGGTCGACACATCATCGCCCAAGCGTCGGGAGACGACAGTATTGGTGGTGCCGAAATCAAGGCCGAGGGTGATGGTGGACATAGCGCGGGAAATAGGCGGGTTTCACACGCAAGGCTAGGGCTGCGTGATGAACGGCGCAATGTTTAAGCAGGATGACTTCAAGGGCTTGGCGTCAGGCGCAGATAGGGCTTCAGCGTTTTCCAACCTTTGGGAAATTTTTCTTTGGCGGCATCGTTGGATAACAGCGGAGAAATAATGACGTCATTGCCGTTTTCCCAATGTGCAGGCGTTGAAATTCCAAATTTTGCGGTGAGCTGCAATGAGTCGATGACACGCAATACTTCATCAAAATGTCGTCCGGTACTCATTGGATAGACCACAATGAATTTTATGCGTTTGTCTGGCCCGATCACAAAAAGTGAGCGCGCCGTGAAATTTTGGGCTGCGGTACGTTCTTCCGCATCACCTTCGGCGTCGGGATGGATCAAGCCATAGAGCTTTGCGACGGCAAGATCAGAATCACCGATCATCGGGTATTTGACTTCGACCCCCATGACATCGGTAATGTCGTGTTTCCAACGTTTGTGATTTTCCACTGAGTCGATTGAAATGCCGATCAGCTTGGTGTTGCGGAGAGCGAACTCATGTTTCATCCGCGCCAAGTAGCCCAGTTCAGTGGTGCAAACGGGCGTGAAGTCTTTCGGATGAGCAAAGAATACACACCAGTTTTCTCCGATGTAATCGTGAAAATGGATAAGGCCCTCTGTGCTGTTTGCAACAAAATCCGGCGCGAGATCGCCAAGTTTCAAGTTCATTTTATCGTCCGCTGAGTTTTTTAATGAGTGGGGGTCTAGCATGGCTTTCGCGGAGTTGTCTAACTGTAAGCTCTTACAAAACGGTTACTTCTAAGTTTTCCATTATAGGAAAATAACACTTGACACCGCGCGGTTGTTGTCCTAGATCTCGATATATTCCAGAACTGGGTCACTCGTTCTGCCTCTCCCTGAAACGCGTTTGAGTGTCGCAAAAATAAACGGTTCACGCTTGGCGCTGAGACTGTTAATTACTCACTTCTCGTTGTTCGTATTCGCCCTGATGATTTTCCCCCAACCCATAGGATTTTCCATGCTGAAACGACTTGCTTCGATTTTTGTTCTGCTTGCTGCTGTGTTTCTGTCGCTCGGCCCATCCGCCCAAGCTGACGCCACATCGGATGGCTTCCTCAAAGATTTCCAAGCCGGGGCCTATGGCGAAGCGGCGGAGGGGTTGAAAGATCTCGTTGTTGCGGGCGAAGCCAAGGCGAAGGCGGGGGTGGGTGCGCTGGCTTTCGTGGGGGCGATGGAGCGGCTGGGGCAAAGTTTTTATCGTTATGGCATGCGGCTTCCGGAGGCGCGGGAAATGGGAATGTTTGGGCCGATGATGCGGCTTCCCATTCCCGCCAATCCCACGCCCGAAAAGCTCACATACCCGGCTTTCCGCGTGGTGCTGGAAAACTTCGTGGGCGATCTTGACCGCGCAGATGCCAACATGGCCGCTCTGGGCGACATGGAGGTGAAACTGCCGGTGGATTTCACTGCGATCCGCTTGGACTTCAACAGCAATGGCGCACAAGATCCGGGCGAAACCTTGGGCGAGGTGATGCTCGCTGTGGCATCGCAGACGGGCACACAGCAAATGCCGCCGGCCTTCAA
>JAYUQS010000146.1:0-27696 GCA_043756645.1 Hyphomicrobiales bacterium
CGAATGCAAACAGCACAATACAGCCGAACATCAATGCCCAATTGGCAGTAAGTGATGGAAGGCTGGGAAGAGGTGACAACAAAACGTTCAATCGATAAGCGCCTGCCATTTGGAGAGCTGCCGGAAATGCCAAAGACGCAAACAAGATTGTTGAAGTCGAGATAAAGTCTAAATATTCGATACCGGGATAACGAGCCAGATTGAGAAGCGCCACCGATGCAACAAAAAGACTTTCGAAAATCCGAACCGCTGCCGCGAGCACACGAGGCGCCACGAATGGCTTGTCCGGCAACGTCTGCAGAATTTCCTGCCTCTGCGCAGTCCATCGCTGAGATTCATCGGTGGTCGACTTGTTTTGCAACACTGCAGCGGAAGTGACGTCCAACAGTTTATCGATGTTTGGTTTCATGAGCCTGCTTCATTTCGTGACACAGCACGATCTTGTGCCACACGAAGCAAGCAGCTTGCCTTTCAGCAGTGCCGCTAACCATTCCAGTTAAACATGGTTATTGAGAGGTTAACGCAACAACTTGGGTCAGGCCGAAACGTAGAAGTCAGTGATTTTCTTACACATTTCCACTGCAGAACAGGTTTTTCGAATGTGTGCGGCATAGGCATTGCCATCACTTTTCATCAGAGCGGGATCGTGCATCAAATTTCGCATTCTTCCACCTAACTCCTCAGAGTTCAGTGGTTCGCAGAGCAGATGTTTCGGCACGACCTCCGCAATACCACCGGCTGCACTGGTGATGAGGGGCAGACTTGAAGCGGCAGTCTCCAAAACGACGTAAGGAAATGACTCAAAACGAGAAGGTAAAACCATGATGCGCCCGCTTTTCACGGCTTCTGCCATCGGCATGCGCCCTGCGAAATGCACTTTGTCAGCAATACCCAATGTTTGCGCAAGCGCTTTGTATTCGTCCGTTGCGGGGCCATCCCCCACCAGTGTTGCAGTAGCTCCCGGTATTGTAGAGAGAGCATTCAATAGTATATCGACGCCTTTGTAGTCTCTCATTTCACCGACAAAAAGGAAGTCGGTAGCATTGGTTTTTGCAACCGCCGGGATAAATTCATCATCCCACAGCCCGTTGTGAACGACAATATTGGACTTGCCTTTTATTCCGATCATGCGATCAAAGCGTTCGCGCTCATAGTTGCACACGAAGCATAATCCTGTGCCCAAGCGACGCATCAATTTTTCTGTACCGTCATAGAACAAATTCATCGGCCAACGGGCAGGGTGGTGCAAACTTCCACCATGTGGCGTGTAAAAAGATTTCTTCTTGAGTGCGTAACCCGCAAGTCGCGCATAAACGCCGCCCTTGGCACCATGGCCATGCAATACATCTGGTTGCCATTTGCGTGTCATGTCCATGACTGCCTTGGCTCCTGCCAAATCACCGAGACCCGGCATGCGTGATATGGGACGCCTCTCAACACCTAAGCCGCAGAATGGTTTTAGTTCATCCAGCAGCTTTGCGGCATAGTCACCACCAGTCGTGGAGTCACAAACAATCCCAACTTCATGTCCCAGCTCTGTTTGGCCGCGGGCAAGGTCTCGCACATGTCGGAAAAGTCCACCAACAGGCGCGCGAAAGACGTGAACAATTTTCATTTCTTGACTTGGCCGTTAAACTAAAACCAGCGTTCACGCACATAAACAATGTCACCAGGGTAGACTTGAGTGGTCACCGGCACTTTGGAAGTGGTCGTGCCATTTGCCGTGCGTCGTGTGAGGAGTACTTCGTTCTTGTCAGCACGCGCACTATAACCACCCGCAATAGCAATTGCGTTTTGAGCAGTCATGCCCGGATGATAAGCAAAATTGCCGCCAGAGCTGACCTCACCCATGATATAAAACGGGCGTAAACTGACAGCCTGAACAGAGACCTTTGGATCACGCAAATATCCTGCTTTGAGCTTTTGTTCGATGAGGCTTTCAATTTGCCCCGTGTTTAAACCAGCAACAGGAACAGACTGCACATAAGGCATGCTCATTACGCCGGTTGCATCAACGATAAATTCACCAGTCAAATCTTGTTCACCAACGACGCGCACAGCAAGCTTGTCGCCCGCACCGACGCGATAACCCGTTCCAAACTCATAAGCGGCAGCTTGGCCTTGAGTGGCAAAAGGTGGAATAGCGCCGACTTCATTGTTCTGTGGCAGTTGCGAAATCGAAGATACAGCATCGGCACCGGAGGCTAACGTGTGGTCAGCCATAATGCCGGTGCCGCCGGGAGGAGCTGATGGCCCATTAGCTTCCCAAGCATCTGTGCATGCTGAAAGCAAACAGGAAACGGCAAACAGAACTAGTAAACGCGTGGCTGACATTTTTGTACTCAATGAAAACGAACAACTGCTCAGTGAAGAGCGGATCGCCACAAACTACCTCGATATGGTTAGCAATCACTTAAAAACTAAAACGCCAGGTTGTTAAGGGATTGGTTACCATAATCGGATGAATGTGATGGGAATGAACTTTTCAGTGAGTCTTTGATTATGAGCCAATATTACGGGGAAGTTCCGTCGTTCAGTATTTTGGATGTTTTGCGCGGCATGGGCCGCCGCAAACTCTTGATGATATCCAGCTTAATGATCGGCACACTTCTGGGCACGTCAATAATCACCATTGTAAAACCTAAATATCAAGCGGAAGCACGTGTCCTCATTGATAATTTTGAAACGCCGTATGACAGCGCCAATATTGAACAACAAGGCCGTCAAGAAGTCCAAATTGATGAGCGCACGATCAACAGCCAAGTTGCCGCTCTTCAATCCCAAAACTTAGGTGATCGCGTTATTAAGGTTCTCAGCCTCGGCGATATGTCCGAATTCGACCCTATGAAAAAGGGGTTGGGCTTTGTTAAGCAGTTGCTCATTGCAACTGGCTTTAGCGATGATCCGCGCAAGATGACGGTTGAGCAACGTGCTTACAACAAGTTTGATGACTCGTTGACGGTTTATCCAATTCCTGAATCAAACGTGATTGCCGTCAAGTATTCATCCGAAAGCCCACAGGTCGCATTTGATGTCGCAAATACTGCTGTTGAGAACTATGTCGCCTCCACACGCGAATTCCGAGCAAGTGACAATGATCGTGTGCGCGAATGGCTTTCAAGCCAAATTGAAGGCCTGCGCCAACGCGTAACGCAATCAGACGCAGCTGTGGAAAAATATCGGGCGGATGTTGGTCTTCTCAAAGGTCAGAGCACCACTTTAGGCACCCAAGAGCTCTCGGAGTTGAGCACACAAATTTCGCTGGCTGATGCAGCAAGCGCAGAAGCAAAAGTCAAAGCGCAAGAAATTCGCGAATTGTTGGAAACGCAAGGCACAGTTGAAGCGTCAAGCGAAGTTCTGGCCTCATCAATCATCCAAAGTTTGCGTGAACAGCAAGCTTCGGCAGAGCGCCGTGTTACGGAGCTTTCTGCAACATATCTTTCAAGCCATCCCAAAATCATTGCAGCACAAAAAGATGTGAATGCAATTGATCGTCGCATTCGCCGCGAAGCACTCAAAATTGTTGATGGTTTGCAAGGCCAAGCAAAAATTGCCGCCGCACGCGCCGCTTCATTGCGTAACAGCCTTGAAGGCTTGAAGGATCGCGAGGGCAACTCGTTGCAAGACGAGGTAAAACTAAAGGAGTTAGAGCGCGACTCGAAAGCCAACCGCGATCAATTGGAAGCCATGTTGGCGCGCTATGCTGATAGCAACACCCGCCAAAATCTTGAACTTCAGCCAGGTTTTGCACGAGTCATACAAACTGCATCGCTGCCTTCATCACCGTATTTTCCAAGGCCCGGTCCAATCATTTTACTGGCGTCATTAGCGGGGCTTTTCTTAGGCGCTGGACTTGCTTTCTTGCTTGAAATCATGGCCCAGGCAGCCAGAATGAATGAAGCAGCACTTGGAAGTGCCAACACAGCACCGGTTCGCTCGCGTCACCCCGCGCGTGAGGTTGTTGATCACCAATTGGATATTCCAGAGCTAGACGTGCCAGATATCAATGCTGCAGCCCCCGTTATGCCAGCGCCGGTTGTCGCTACGCCAGCACCTGTGGCAAATATAATTGCAACAACTGCCGCGACCATATCGCTTGCAAGTATTCCGCAAGCCCGCTCGGGTCTTGAATCGCGGGCATTGGTGGCTTCACTTGCTGATGGCGGCGCCTTGCACAGCACACTTTTGCAGCTGGCGGTGCATGTTCAAGACATGCGCTCAAAAGGTAATTTCAAAGCTTGCGCCCTGGCAGGCATAGGCAGTGGTAACGAGGTGCCAGCTTTGGCTCTTGCACTTGCACGGAACCTCGCGGACAGTGGATTGAAAACCATACTTGTCGATCTTGAAAGCCAACGTAGTTTATTGCCGGACTTGATGGAACTTCCTCATGCACCAGGCTTGACAGAGCTGCTGAGTGGCGGTTCCGATTTCAGCAAAGCCATTCAATGTGACCGCGCTTCCGACTTACAATTCGTCCGCCACGGCAATCTTGAGCTTTTGAATGAAGCACAATTGCCGTCCCGCATGGAGGCCATAACTAAAACTCTAATGAGCATTTATGATGTTGTACTTCTGCATACTGGTGAGGCATCACCCACAATGTTGCAGTTGGCCAAAGGTTGCAGCACTGTTTTGGTGCATGCTCCATCGGCCCGCAAGAAAGATGCAGTTGCTGCCATGGGAACACTCAAGTCGAAAGGCTTTGAGAACGTTTTCCTTATTCAAGTTGATGTTGCTCAACAGGCCGCAGCTTAATCTGCAGTCTTCCGCCCTTTCAAAGCTTTGCGAAGCTCGAGCAAAAATGTGTTGAGCACGGGAGTACGTTTTCCAACGCGCTTCAGTTTTTCGCTCAACAAAAACAATAGAGCGATTGGCAACCCCTTTAAACTATTGCAACGGACGATAAAATTCAAAGGTACTTGGCGGTCCGACCAATGATACTTATAAGGCGAATCTCCAGCAGAAAAATCTAATGATAGCGTGCCATTTTCACATAGCTTCTGGATGATGCGTCGTAAGATGTAGTCTCCGGGCGAAAGGCGTTTAAATTCGCCTTCTGACATTGAGGAAATCAGCGCCCAATATCCCCCCTGATGATATCCGCCCAACAAAACCGCTATAGTATCGTTATCCACGCGCAGCCTGAACGGTTTTAGAATTGGTAAAACGTCGGCATGAGATGTTGTGAGGTCACAAAAAAATTGCCGTTCGTCAGTGTCGAAAATATTGTGAACCCCGGCTTCCGCCAACCGGGCTTCTTGCTGATGAAACATGGTTTGCATGGTCTTAAGACAGTCGAGGTCATTTTCAGGAATGTCAAAAACCAAGCCAGGTTGTGCCTCTAGTTTCGCATCGCGTTTACGGATTGACTTACGACTGACAAGTGAACGTCGGCGTTGATACAATGCTTCATAATCTGTCTCTAAGCCCATGATATGACTTTGATTTGAAGCCAGAAAATGGCGAACAGCAAGCAATGGATTTTCGGAACCCATTACAACAGATGGCAAATCGGTGAGGAGTAATACGTCATGACGGGGTAACGTCGCAGTCAAGTGTTCAAAATGGGAGGCGAACCAGTCTGCTGCCCTTGCCGATAAAAAATCGCGGTTGAACAGGCCAAAACCATAGCCTGCTTGAGGCGCAGTCAAGATCTCAATAATTGCGATGCCTTTGGAAATCCGGCGCTGCAATGGTAAAATGAACTCAACAATCCCAAATTCGTTTTCAGCCACGACAATATGGGCTGTGATGCTTTTACGGGGCGCCAGCCGCTTTAGCCACGCGCTGCACCAAGCATAGGTTTGGTAGATTGTGGACAGGCCAGTTTTTTCTAAGTGAAGCCAAATTTCACGCACATCTTCAATCTCGGTATAAACGCGCAAATGCAATCCGCCTGAGGCGTACAGCATTTTTTGCTTTTTTGTATCCATACTGGTCATCACTGCGTTCATATAATCGGGTGTTCTTAACTTTATTGCGTCATTTTGTGGCACAAATGGCCAGAGAATGCG
The DNA here is from genome assembly GCA_043756645.1 of Hyphomicrobiales bacterium. Taxonomy (GTDB): domain Bacteria; phylum Pseudomonadota; class Alphaproteobacteria; order Rhizobiales; family Aestuariivirgaceae; genus Aestuariivirga. The sequence goes on from JAYUQS010000146.1 coordinate 6,015, forward strand.
CAACGCAAAGATCATACCATGTTGAATACCACTCTTGTGAAGACTAGTTTTGAGCTCATCCAACGAAGTGGGGCTGCAAAGTTGTTGACTCCATATTGGGGCGGACAGGGAGTGATATTCTGTTTGCATCATGTGACGCCGGGTGGTGGGTTACAGACAGGTTTCGCACCCAACAGCAATTTGGAAATCACTCCGGAGTTTTTGAATGAAATCATTACCTTGGTTAAGGCGCAAGGTTTTGAACTTTTGTCGCTTGATCAAGCTGTTGCGAGACTTTCAACAGAGCAAACATTCAAGAACCGTTTTGCGGTATTCACTCTTGACGATGGTTATAAAGATAACGCGAAATTCGCTCAGCCTGTGTTTCAAAAGCACAATTGCCCCTACACAGTTTATGTTGCACCTCGTATTGCTGAGGGAACATGTGAGCTGTGGTGGCGCGGGCTTGAAGCTGTGATAGCAAAAGCAACGACAGTTACATTTGAAGACCAGTCTTCTCCAACGGTGACACTTCTACAAAAGCACGTGGCATGGAAAGCACTCTCACCACTGCTGCAATCCATGCCCGAGTATGAGCAACGAGATGTCATTAGACGACTGGCGCACTTGCACGAGATTGATCTCGATTTACTGTGCAGGCAAGCTGCCATGGATTGGAAAGAAATCCGGGTAATGGCCACTGATCCTCTGGCAACAATCGGAGCGCACACACTCAATCACTATAACCTGTTGAAGTTATCCCTCGAAGATGCACGACTTGAAATTGTTGAGTCTGGAAAGTGGATTGAAAACGAATTGCAAAGGCCGGTGAAGCACTTCGCTTATCCATATGGCAATAAAGATGCCGCCGGAACGAGAGAATTTCAATTGGCCAAAGCAGCTGGATATCGTTCGGCTGTTGTCACCAGACTTGGAACTGTCCAAAATGAACACGCGCAACACTTGTATGCCTTGCCGCGCATTATGATTTCGGGTCGTTACCAGAATGTGCGCTATATTGAAGCGCTGATTTCCGGCGTTCCCGGCAGGCTGGCAAACAGGCTTGGCGGTTTGAATGTCAGCTAGTGGGGGCGTCTGGTTTTGACATCCACTTAATGATCACCATTTCAACCGGCACCCAACCGAAACCTGCGATAACGTAAAACGGCAATTCCAAAGCCATTCCGCGACCTATAACAATAATGGCGCCAACCGCGCCTACGATCAGGCAATAGGTGATCAACCAAACAACAGTCAAAAATGTGCCAATAGCTTTGCGGGTACGGAGTTTCATGGAGCGGGGATATAACAGGTTTTTCGGACAAGAGGTGCGGCCAAAGGGCGCTTGCTCTGAAGGGGCAGGGCTCCGTATTAATCAGGCATGAACGCCACTTACGACAATACTTCTCCAACTGTTATTGCTTGGCTTTGGTTTATAGCCGCGCTGATTTTTTGCATGGTGATTGTGGGCGGTGCAACGCGCCTGACGGATTCAGGATTGTCGATTACGGAATGGAAACCATTGTTGGGTGCTATACCGCCGTTGAATGCTGCAGATTGGCATGAGGCCTTTGAGAAATACAAACTCATTCCTGAATACAAGGTTCAAAATACTGGTATGAGTTTGGATGCTTTCAAATTTATCTATTGGTGGGAATGGGGGCATCGCTTCTTGGGCCGCATCATTGGCTTTGCCTTCATTGTTCCACTGGTTTTTTTCATCACAACAAAACGAGTCGGCAAATCTCTATGGCCGCGCTTATTGGTGCTGTTCATTTTGGGCGGCCTGCAAGGCGCACTCGGTTGGTATATGGTTGCGTCTGGCTTGTCAGAACGTGTAGATGTGAGCCAGTATCGCTTGGCCGCTCACCTGACACTCGCATTCCTGTTATTTGCAGCTGTTGTTTACACAGCTCTGCGCCTGAACAACAAACACGCAGTGCAATGGAACTCTTCGTCGAAAGTGGCACTGGTATTCATCGCTTTGTTATTCGCGCAAGTGGCAGCGGGCGGATTTGTTGCAGGGCTGGATGCGGGCCACGCGTCATATACGTGGCCGAAAATGGATGGTGCCTTCGTGCCTGACGGGCTTTCAACGTTACAACCTGTTTGGCAGAACTGGTTCGAAAACGCACTGTCGGTACAATTCAACCATCGTCTTTTAGCCTATGGACTATTGCTATTTGCAATCATCCAAGCACTCTGGCTCCGCAACACGTCATCACTTCTGGTTTTGATTGCTGTCACCGGCCAAGCATTGCTCGGTATTCTCACTGTGGTCTGGCAAGTGCCGCTCACAACGGCGTTGCTGCACCAGGGCGGAGCGTTGATTGTACTCACTGCCGCCCTGATGCATTTTGTTGTTGTTAGCCGAGGGCCTGTTCCAAGTCAGCGATAATGTCTTTGGCGTCTTCGATGCCAATCGACAAGCGCACCACATCCGGTCCTGCACCGGCCTTGATTTGCTGGTCTTTCGTCAACTGGCTGTGCGTTGTGGAAGCGGGGTGAATGATGAGAGAGCGCACATCACCGATGTTGGCCAGATGTGAGAACAGCTTCACGCCGGAAACCACCTTTATGCCCGCATCATATCCGCCCTTCAAACCGAAGGTGAAGACAGCGCCTGCACCCTTGGGCACATACTTCTGTTGGAGTTTGTGATGCTTGTCATCTTTCAGACCCGCATAATTTACCCAGGCAACATCTTTGTGCTTCGACAACCATGTCGCCACTTCCAAGGTGTTGGCGCAATGTTTTTCCATGCGCAGCGCCAATGTTTCCAAACCCGTCAAAATCAAGAACGAGTTCATCGGTGCAATAGCAGGGCCTAAGTCACGCAAGCCCAAAACCCGGCAGGCAATTGCAAAAGCAATACCGCCAAAAGTCTCGTGCAATTTCAAACCGTGATAGCTTTCATTGGGTTCGGAGAGGAGAGGATACTTGCCCGAAGCTGACCAATCAAAATTGCCACCATCAACAATCACGCCACCCATGGAGTTGCCGTGACCGCCCATAAATTTGGTAAGCGAGTGCAACACAATGTTGGCACCGTGTTTGAAAGGTTGGCAAAGATAAGGTGTCGCCAAGGTGTTATCAACGATCAACGGAATGCCAGCTTTTTTGGCAATGGCCGCAATGGCTTCGATGTCTGTAATGCGTCCACCGGGGTTGCAAACGGACTCAATGAAAATCGCCTTCGTTTTCGGTGACAGGGCTTTTTCAAATGATGAGATATCCTCAGCATCCGCCCACTTTACATGCCAGCCGAATGATTTGAATGAGTGGTTGAACTGATTAATTGAACCGCCGTAAAGCTGGCGCGCCGCGATGAACTCATCGCCCGGCTGCATCATCGTGTGAAAAGCCAGCAGCTGCGCGGAGTGGCCCGATGCAACAGCCAAAGCAGCTGTACCGCCTTCAAGTGCCGCAACTTTGCCTTCAAGCGCCGACGTCGTCGGATTCATTAAACGGGTATAGATATTGCCAAATGCCCGCAAGGCAAACAAATCCGCAGCGTGTTGCGCGTCGTTAAAAACATAAGCCGTCGTTTGATAAATTGGTGTGACACGCGCCCCCGTCGCTGGGTCTGGCGCGCAGCCTGCGTGAATGGCAAGTGTTTCAAATCCGTGTGAGTTACTCATATCTTCCTCCTGTTTGGCTATTCAAGCTATAGCGTGAATGACAAAGGTGCAATCATCCAGTGATTGGTTTAATACCAATGCCAAGGCTTTGCATGCGGCCACTTTCATGTAGTGTTTGCCGCTTGGAAGAAATAACGCCTGAATTGCCACCAACCCAACCCCATTCGCCGGAGAGTTTGCCATATTCCATTTTCGGACAGCGGTTCATCACCACGCGCAAACCCGCAGCTTCCGCCAGGTTGGCCGCCTCATCATTGCGCACTGACAATTGCATCCAAATCACTTTTGGTTTGGCAGGTAAATTGAGTGCTTCTTTTGTAAGATCCAACGCCGCATCAGAATTCCGAAAAATATCGACCATATCGATACTGATGGGGATATCCGCAAGTGTTGCATAAACCTTCTGACCCAGTAAATTCTGCCCGGCTAAACTGGGGTTCACCGGGACAACCGTGTAACCCTTTTCAATCAGGTATTTCATAACGAAATAAGAAGGCCGCACAGTGTTTGCGGAAGCGCCAACAAGTGCAACAGTTTTAACATCCTGTAGAACGTCGCGTATGTAGTCGGGCGAATAGTTTTCGTGATTCATTTCAGGTTCGGCCAAGTCGGACGGCGTTTGTTGATGAACGCATCCAATCCTTCACAAGCCGCTCCATCCAGCATGTTCTGCGCCATGACAGTTGAAGCAAGATCATAAGCGTTTTCTAACCCTAATGCCCGCTGATCATAAAATGCGCGCTTTCCAAATCGGATTGCGGCCTGAGACTTGGTTGCGACTTTTTCGGCTATGCCCATAACGTGGTTGGTCAAATCGACCGACGCCAACACTGCATTCACCAAGCCCACTTTTTCAGCAAATGCAGCGTCATAAACATCACCCAAAAGCAACATTTCCATTGCATGTTTTGAAGCAAGGTTGCGTGACAAGGGCACCATCGGTGTTGAGCAAAACAAACCGATGTTTACCCCCGGCGTACAGAACCGCGCACGATCACTCGCATAGGCCAGATCACAGGCCGCCACCAACTGGCATCCAGCTGCACTGGCCATGCCATCAACTTCAGCAATCACAGCGCAACGATGATGACTAACGGTCATCATCAATTTTGCGCACAAGTCGAAAATCTTTTCGAAATAAGCAAGTCCGGCATCGACATCAGATCGATGGGCGGTCAGCTCTTTCAGATTATGTCCAGAAGAAAAGACTTTGCCGCTTGATGCTATGACAATTGCGCCGATTGTTTTGTCGGCATCGCACGATACAAATGTATCAAGGAGTGCCAACATCATGGCCTCAGAAAGACTGTTGCGTGTGCCTTCGTCACTTAGCGTCAGTCGCGCAACGCCGTTCCGAATATCTGTCCGGACAAAGCTGGTCATTCGCCTTCCGTTTCAAGCAGCGGTAACTTGTCCTTGAAAGCGGGATCGACATTGAGATCTTCAATGATTTTTTTATTGTTTTGGGAAGGGATCATTGCATTGAGAGCCGCAATCATCCGATTTCGCATATCTTCCGCAATTTCTGTGTCGTTTTGTATCTCCGCAATCTGCTCTTTGATTGCAGATGTTTGATCATCGCGCAGGTTTTCGTAAGCGAAGCCCAATGTGGTAATCGTTGTGTTCCACTCTATGACATTGGCAAATCCGGCAGCTTTAATATCTGCTTCGAAGGTTTTGCCTTGTGCCGCTTGATCGACAAAGTCTTGAAGGTTCTCAAAATCTTCCAATGCCGCGTCTTTATATTTTTCTCGCACGAGCACATAGACGGTCAGCGCATTGCGGGCGTTCACGGGTGTCAGTTCAATGGTTTCGACGACAGGAATATCGCCCAAGCTAAAATCATCTTCGGACATATCTTCCTCAAGTGCTGCTGCAGGATCTACGGGTTCTTCTGCATCTGGGGGCGTTTTTGGTGGTTCAAGTGGAGCAGGGAGCGTTGGCACCGGTGGAGTAACCACAGGTGGCGCTTGTTGGGCAAAAAGTTCTGGTTCATCCCACTGAATCAAAGGGGCTTCTTCCATTTGATCGGCAACAATGTGCTCATTGCTTTGGTCGGTACGCGAAAGAGCTTTGTCAGGGACAAAAGCCAGCGCAATTAAAGCACAAATCGCAGCGAAAATTTTCACGAGTCACATTCCCCTCGATTGCAGCTTAGCCAAGCTAGGAGCATTGCTCCACAATAAAAGCAGAAAATCAAAATCTGCGGTATTATTTTACCACATAAGAAAAACACCTGAAATAACAGGCTTTGCTTGACTTTCCCGCGTCTGATCTTCATAGACACCCCGAAAGCGCTGCTTCGACGAGGCAGCGTTGTTGTTTTGAAGTAAAACCCTGAGAGACTTAAACCATGAAGACCTACACGGCGAAAGCCGGAGATATTCAAAAGCAGTGGGTGCTGATCGACGCGGAGGGCCTTGTTGTGGGTCGTCTTGCTGCTGTGATTGCCAACCGCTTGCGTGGCAAACATAAGCCAACATTCACGCCGTCGATGGACTGTGGTGACAATATTATTGTCATCAACTGCGAAAAGGCAGTGTTCACCGGTAAGAAATACGACCAAAAGAAGTATTATTGGCACACCGGCTTTCCCGGCGGTATCAAGGAACGCGTTGCCAAGGACTACATTGATGGCAAACATCCTGACCGGATTATCGAAATGGCCGTGCGCCGCATGTTGCCCGGTGCTTCGCTGAAGCGTCAGCAACTCACCAATCTTCGCATCTTCAAAGGCCCTGAGCATACGCACATGGCCCAGAACCCAGTGGTTCTCGATGTGAAATCCATGAACCCTAAGAATTCGATCAGGGGCTAAGAAAAATGGCTGAAGCATCTTCACTCGCCGATCTCGGCCAGGCCATGGGCCTTGCCACCACAGCTGGCGCTGCTGCGCCCGTTGCACCTGCCGTACAAAAACTCGACAAGCAAGGCCGTGCTTATGCCACGGGTCGCCGCAAGAACGCGACCGCCCGTGTCTGGATCAAGCGCGGCAAAGGCAAAATCACCGTCAATGGCAAGCCCATTGAAACATATTTTGCCCGTCCGGTTTTGCGCATGTTGGTTTCGCAACCGCTTATCCTTGTTGCCCGCGCTACTGAAATGGACGTGGTTTGCACTGTGTCCGGTGGTGGTCTTTCGGGCCAAGCTGGTGCCGTGCGCCACGGTATTTCCCGCGCACTCACCTATTTCGAACCAGGCCTGCGTGGCATGCTGAAAAAGGGTGGCTTCCTGACCCGTGACAGCCGTGCTGTTGAACGTAAGAAGTATGGCCGTGCAAAAGCCCGTGCCCGCTTCCAGTTCTCGAAACGCTAATCGACACAACATATCTTGCAAAAAGGGCTGCCTTCGGGCGGCCCTTTTTCTTTTGGGCTTTGCAACCCTTTGTTTAGAGTGAGTGGTTATGATCATTTCTGGGGAGCGAGACGGTTTGGGCCTGAAAGGGCAAGAGTATGTTTTGCGTACGGTTTTTATGTATCAGTATTTTGGTCTTGTGCAGTTTCGCGACTGGCGCAAACGCCAATAATAATTTCTCCGCCACCGCACCGATTGGCGGCACGCAAATCAGCGGCGTCAGTGGCACGCTGACGGGCAGCAATGTCGGCTCCAACGGCCAAACCGGTGAACCCGGTAATTTTGGCACTCCAATCGAATCCATCTGGTATTCTTGGACAGCTGCCAACAGCGGCACAGTCAACTTCGAAACCTGCGGCAACCCGCAAACGACCTATGATACGACGCTGCAATCCTTTGTCGGCAATGCCGTCAACGCATTGGGTGCGCCACTTGCCAGCAATGATGACGCGGCAACCTGCCCGATCAATGGTGGTTCCAACCTCGGCAGTCGCATTACTTTTGATGTAACAGCAGGCACGGTTTATCACATTCAGGTTGACGGCTATAATTCGCTTGAGGGCACGTTTCGTCTGGTCTGGTCGCTGGCGTCTTTCAGCGTCGCAAAAGCAGCGTCGATTCCAAACATCACTGCGGCTGGCCCCATCAACTATACCATGACAGTCACCAATACCGGTGCGCGTGCGCTGACCACGCCCACTTTTTCTGACACGCTTTTGTTGGGAGCCGCCGCCCGAACGCTCACATCCGGCCCGACTTATGCGAGCGGCGACACCGATGCTGATGGCCAGATCGACATCACCGAAGTCTGGACTTACATTGCCAGCTACACCGTTCCGCAATCCGACATAGACTTGGGCGGCACATTTTCGAACACCTTCACCTATGATACAGCCCTGACGCCGCCGCGCACCACAACGGCGGCCACGACAACGATCGTCCAAACGCCTGCATTGAGCATCAACAAAACCTATGTGATCACAACGGATGGTGGAACACTGGGCGTGGCCGATGCGGGCGACATCATCACCTATACCTATCAAGTCAGCAACAGCGGCAACATCACCGTCAATGGCGTCAGCGTGTCTGATGTGCATGGTGGTGCGGGCAGTTTGAGCAGCATCACGCCGGTATCCGTGGCAAGCCTGGCACCCGGTGTAAGCACAAACTTCACTGCCACTTACACCGCGATCCAACAAGACATCGACAATCAGTAATTACCCTTCCGTATACTGACGATCCGGTGGATGTTTCAACACGCCGTAGGGTTTGTATTTGCCGAAGCTGTCGTTGAACACACCGGATTTCCACTTGATGATCATCTCACGTTTTTGAATGGCGATGTCGGCGAGGCGCTGATCGGTGCTCTCACGCAAGGCTTCCAACTCGCCTGAAGTATAGTGCCGTGTGCGGGCTGGAGGCGCCTTATATCCACTACGGATTCGAAATTGCGGAAGGCTTTCGTGGGTGCGCTGGCAATAAATATTGTCAAGCGCATCGATGCAGGATTTGGCGCGGCGGCACTTCGACGACGGGCAAGCTTTCAGCGCGAGCGGGCGCGGCTTTTCACGCGGCGTGAAGGGCAGCCAAGGCTCGCGGGTGAGGTAAGGGGCAGGGGTTTTGGGCATGGGGGAAAGGACCTCATCAGTCACGCCTTTGGCGCGACAGCTTCTCCATCTTGTGGAGAAGCGACTGGTTACTGGATAAGTTTATGGTCCCCTCTCCATTGAAAATGGAGAGGGAAGGGCCCGTCGCCCGAAGCTTCAGCGTAGGGGGATGGGAGGGTGAGGTCCCTTCAAGGTGGCTGCGGAAAAAAAGGAGGGAAAGTTCTTGTAACGGCTTCAAGCCCGTTCGAACAATAGTTTTGTAGTGGTAATGCGCGTTGGCTCAAAGCCTTCACAAAGAACACAGCGATTTTGGCCGGAATTTCGGAAACGCCCTTTAGTCCCGCACTTTTCATACGGGAAGCGTTCCAGGGCATGCACTCGCAGAGGCGCACGCTTGCTGCCAGACCGAGGCCTGGACTTATGCTGACGCGGCGCGGGTTGCTACAGCACGATGGCAGCAGGTGACGTAATTCACCTGGGGCACACCCCCGGCTCCCGGGCGGCGGCGGCATGTCTGGCCATCCACCACGCAGGCGCTGTCCACGGTTCCGGTTATGTAGAGACACTGTCGACATAATCCCTCCTCTCCGGACCGTCAGAAGGGGGTATGGAACATATTAGGAACAGAGTCAATAGTCCTAGGGTAGATTTATTTCTTCACCCCTCCCCACGCCGTGGGGAGGGGCAGGGGTGGGGACTACGCATACAGTATTTGAACATAAACCCGCAGCCATCACCCCACCCCGTGCCCCTCCCCGAAAATCGGGGAGGGGTGGAAATCGAGGATTAAAGTATAGTGATAATACTATATATATAAGTTGCGACATAGCGAGTAGAATATGGCCAGACTGCCCGAACATGAAGTTTCAAGTGGAAACGTCTTTGCTGATCTCGGTCTGCCCAATGCCGATGAATTGCTGTTGAAAGCACAAATCGTCACTGAGATTTCACGCTTGATGAAACTCAAAAAACTCACACAAGCAAAAACCGCCACCCTGACAGGTGTTGCCCAACCGGACCTCTCAAATCTGCTGCGCGGAAAGTTTCGGGGTTTTTCGGTTGAACGCCTTATGCTGATGCTCACTGCCTTCGGGCGCGATGTGGAAGTGGTAGTGCGACCTGCGGGGAGGTCTAAGAAGACTGGTGGGATTAGCTTCCGGCGCGAGGCGGCCTGGAGAGGTCGTTAAAAAAGTATTCCACTGAAATCTGGAAGCTCGGCGCACACGGTACTTGACTGATTATATTGATTTCGATATAAGTATCGTCATGAAGCGTCTTGCTTTCCTTGGTCGGTCTTTTTCCGATTTGTCCAATTTCCCTGCAGGGCCGCGTCGCAAGGCTGGCTACCAGCTCAGGTTTGTGCAGTCGGGCATGGAGCCTGAGGATTGGAAGCCAATGCCAAGCATTGGGGCAGGCGTGCGGGAAATTCGGGTGCGAGACGATGCTGGCGCGTTTCGCATCATTTATGTGGCCACATTTGCAGATTCTGTATTTGTGTTGCACGCGTTTCAAAAGAAGAGCCAGAAAACCGCCACGCTGGATATCGAATTGGCACGCACCCGCCACAAGCTGTTGCTGAAGGAAGTTGGATCATGAAAATTACCTATTTCGAAAGCATCTGGGACGCCATCGAACCTGACAAGGCCGTGGCTGCCAACCTGAAAGCCCGCGCCGAACTGATGATTGCCATCCACCAGACAGTGTTGGATTGGAAAACGACACAGGCAAAGGCCGCCAAAAGGCTCGGCATAACCCAACCCCGCCTGAACGACCTCCTCAAGGGCCGCATCGAAAAATTCAGCCTCGATGCCTTGATCAATCATGCGACGAAGGCGGGGTTGGAGGTGAAGGTGGAGGTCAGCAAACACGCGGCGTAAAAAGATGGGAGTTATGTGCACTGTCACTGTTATTCACCGTTATTCACCGTTATTCTTGTGCACTGTCACTGTTATTCGTTAGGAGGGATTTCTTATGCCGCTAGGCGACGATCTAAAAGCCCAAGTGGAGCTAGTTTTTAAGAATCAGTGGGATGAGAGAAATGGCACTGTGTTGCCAGACGATACGTCACTCACTTTCACAAACAATGCTGTTCAGTTAGATGCAACTGTTCTGTATGCTGATCTTTCAGCGTCAACCAAATTAGTAGATAGCAAGACATGGTGGTTTTCTGCTGAAGTATACAAAACGTTCCTTTACTGTTCAGCGAAAATCATAAACTCCGAAGGCGGTAACATCACAGCTTATGACGGCGATCAAATAATGGCAGTGTTTCTCGGAGATTCCAAAAATTCATCGGCAGTTCGAAGTGCTCTCAAAATAAACTATTGTACTAAATGCATCATTCAGCCTGCCAAGTCTGCTCAATACACGAACGATGATTATGTGCTCAATCACACCGTCGGCATTGATAGCTCAACAGTGAGAGTTGTCAAAACCGGTGTAAGAGGAGCGAACGACTTAGTCTGGATCGGTCGATCCGCCAATTGGGCAGCTAAGTTGTGTAACTTGGGTCCGGAATATCCTACTTGGATAACTGACGACGTTTACAATAATCTTAACGAAGGTGCCCGAATTAGTGCAAAAGGTGAGCACATGTGGGAGCCCATGACATGGTCAAAAATGGCAAATAAACGCATATATCGCTCCAGCTATTGGTGGAAAATATGAGAAGTAATCCGCAGAATGCACTTGAAGCGGCCGATCGTCAGCTTGATAGAACACACAACTTTTTTCCCAGAATTGACGGAAAAATATCAACTCTTTTTGCAATAGTAACGGGTCAGATCGCTGTGGCGGCAATAAACCTGGACGCAGAAAATTTAAAACATATTTGGATATGGTTGCCGGGGATTGCGTACACTTTGCTGACGCTGATTTCCATGCACCATCTTTATGACGCTACATATCCTCAATTAGAAGGAGGCGAAAGTTCATTGATCTATTTTGCTGAAGTAGCAAAAATGGAAGAATCCGAGTTCAAAAAAAATTTCTGTGATTTGAGTGACTCAGAATATCTCGATCAGATATCAAGTCAAATTTGGCGAAATTCACAAATAGTAGATAAGAAATTTTCTGACCTTAAATCGGCAACGCGAGCAATCATGTTGGCGACCCTCCCATGGGCGATGCTGATTGTGAGTGCTGCAGTTCTTGCAAAGAAAGTCCCGGTGTTACCTTAGATTACAATCGTGTTTTTTGGTCCCCTAGTCACTCCACCCCATTCACCCGCACATATTCCCCTGGTGCATCGCACAGCGCTTTGAACCCGCCTTCGCCAGGCTGCGGTGCTGTTACCTTGTCGCCGCTCCTTGACGTGATCCAGTCTACCCAGTGGGGCCACCATGAGCCTGGGGTTTCTTTTGCGCCCTTTAGCCAGTCGTCCAGCTTTCCGGCTTTTTTCTCATTCGTCCAATATTGATACTTGCCCGCTGCTGGCGGATTGACCACGCCTGCTATGTGACCCGAGCCTGAAACCACCAACGTGGTCTCGCCGCCGAAATACTGGCTGAGTTTGAACACCGAGGGCAGGGGTGCGATGTGGTCTTCTTTGCAGGCCAGATTGTAAACCGGAATTTTCACTTTGCTCAAATCGATGCGCACATTGTCGAACACCATTTGGCCCTGTGACAGTTTGTTGTGCAAGTAGCATTCGCGCAAATAGAAACTGTGCACGCCTGCCGGCATGCGGGTGGAGTCGCTGTTCCAGTAGAGTAAATCAAACGCCGCCGGGTCTTTGCCCAGCATGTAATTGTTGACGACGTAATTCCAGATCAAATCATTCGAGCGCAGCAGATTAAACGCATCGGCCATGCGGTTGCCGGGAAGATAACCCTTGTCCTTCATGCGGCCTTCAATCCAGTTGACTTGCTCATCATCGACATAAACCAGCAAGTCGCCCGCATCGCGGAAGTCCACTTGTGTGGTGAAAAAAGTGGCGGCGTTGACGCGGCGGTCGCCCTTCGCCGCCATATAGGCCAGGCCCGTGGCCACCAACGAACCGCCGATGCAAAAGCCCACCGTGTTGATTTTCTCACTGCCGGAGGCTTTCGTGGCCACGTCTACAGCTTTCAGGAAACCGTCGCGCATATAATCGCCAAAGCTTTTGCGCCCCTGCGCTTCATCGGCATTCACCCATGACATGATGAACACCGTCAGACCGTTTTCGACGGCGTGTTTGACGAAGGATTTTTTTTCGTTGAGGTCGAGGATGTAATATTTATTGATCCACGGCGGCACAATGAGAAGCGGGATTTCGTGGGTGCGCGCCACTTGCGGGGAATATTGAATGAGCTCGAACACGTCATTACGGAAGATCACTTTGCCCGGTGTCATGGCAATGTTTGTCCCCAGCTTGAAAGGTGAACCGTCCACTTGCGTGATACGCAGGCGGCCCTTGGATTTTTGCAAATCCGCTTCCAGCCGGTCCATGCCCTTGATCAAATTGTCACCTGATGAGGCCAGCGTGGCACGGATGACTTCCGGGTTGGTCAGTGGAGAGTTGGTCGGTGAAAATGCATTGGCGATATTGTCGACATAGAACTTGGCTTTTTGTTTGGTGTGCGGATCAATGCCGTCGGCGTTGTCCACCATGTCATGCGCGGCGCGGGTGGTGACCAGATAGGCTTGCTTCAACGCGTCGAAGATCGAGTTTTCGATCCAGTCCTTATCCTTGAAGCGGCGATCATTCTTGGCGGGCGTGGCCACGGGTTCCACAGTTTGGCCCATGGCGCGTGACCATGAGTTTTGCCAGATCTCGGAATATTGAGACCAGAGCTTGCCCTGCATTTCGATAAGCTTATCGGGCTGGGTTAAATGCGCCTGCCAGACCTCGCCCAAGGTGCGGCTGATTTGCTGCAACGGCACGGTTTGCGAATCCGTATCCTGCTGTTGTGCGTCAGGCGTTTGCGCCATCATCTGCGCAAGCCGCGCCATCCGCTCGTAAACCTGTGCGAGATTATGCGCCAGCTTCGCAGGATCCGCGAGGGAGGTGCCGATGATGTTTGGTGCGTCGGTCATAGTGACACTTTAGAGAGGTTGCTGTCGTCTGCAACTGCCTTTTCTTGCCAAATCGCGTGTCTGCCGCCATAAGAGCCGCCACACGAACAAAGCGGACTGAAACATGTCAAATTCATTACGGCTCGGCATTGCAGGTTTGGGAACTGTCGGCACAGGTGTGCTCGACATTTTGGCGAAGCATGGCGAATTGGTGGATATGCGCGCCGGGCGCGGGGTTACCGTGACGGGCGTTTCAGCCCGCTCCAAAGGCAAAGACCGTGGCCACGACCTGGCGAAACTGGAATGGCAGGATGACCCGGTTGTTCTGGCTAAATCCGTTGGCATTGATGTGTTCATCGAATTGATTGGTGGAGACACAGGTCCAGCAAAAGACGCCGTCGAAGCCGCATTGAAAGCCGGCAAACACGTCATCACCGCCAACAAGGCATTGCTCGCGCATCACGGCGTTGCTTTGGCCAAGCTTGCTGAAAGCGCTGGCGTGTCGCTGAATTTTGAGGCTGCTGTTGCGGGTGGCATTCCCATTATCAAAACCTTGCGTGAGGGCTTGGCCGGAAATTCATCCCGCAAAGTCTTCGGCATCATGAACGGTACTTGCAATTACATCCTGACGAAAATGGCTGACGAAGGCCGCTCCTTCGCTGATGTGCTGAAAGAAGCACAGGCTCTGGGATACGCCGAGGCTGACCCGACCTTTGATGTGGGTGGTTTTGATACGGCACACAAGCTGGCGATTTTGACGTCATTGGCTTTTGGCACTCAGGTGAATGTTGATGGCATCGCCATTGAAGGCATTGAGGCGATTACGTTGGATGACATCCGCAATGCCGGTGAGCTTGGCTACAAGATCAAACTGCTGGGCGTTGCGGTGAAACATGAGCAGGGCGTTGAACAGCGCGTGCACCCGACCCTCGTGCGCAAAGGTGCGCCGATGGCCGATACCGATGGAGTTTTTAATGCCGTCGCCGTGAAAGGAGATTTCGTTGGGGACCTGTTCCTTGAAGGGCGCGGTGCCGGTGCGCATCCCACTGCATCAGCAGTGCTGAGTGATATCGTTGATATTGCACGCGGTAACTTCCGCCCGACGTTTGGCATTCCCGCAGCGAAACTCAAAGCCTTCAAAGCTCCACCGCAAAAGGCCCATGAAGGCGGCTTCTATGTGGCACTTCAATTGCTCGATAAGCCCGGTGCTGTGGCATCAATCGCCAAAATTCTGGCCGACGAAAAAATCTCGATTGAAAGTATAGTCCAGCGCGGCAAGCCCGCGAAGGATGAAGTGCGTTCAACCGCGCAATTCACATTAATCACCCACGACACACTGGAGCCGTCGATCCGCAAGGCTATGGCCCGCATCGAAAAAGATGGTCACGTGGCCGGTGCGCCGCGTGTTATTCGTATTGAGAGATTGTGATTACATCCCCTCACCGTCATCGCAAGTGCGATGACTCCTCTCCCGCAAGCGGGAGAGGTGAAGCGACTTCACTTCTCCCGCTTGCGGGAGAAGGTGGCGAGCGTAGCGAGACGGATGAGGGACGTGCATGACCGATCCCTTCCTCAACGTTTCCCGCTCCGCCAAGGGCCAGCGCTGGCAAGCAAGGCTTGAGGACATCCGCACCGCTGAAGCCATCGCACAACGTTTGGAAATTCCTGAAATCCTTGGTCGGGTTATGGCTGCACGGGGCGTGCAGTTGGATGAGGCGGAAGCTTTTCTGAACCCCACACTGCGCGGTCTCATGCCACCGCCGTCTGCCGTTCGTGATATGGAAAAGGGTGCAGCACGTCTCGCCACCGCCATCATGCGCCAAGAACGTATTGGCATTATTTCGGACTATGATGTGGATGGTGTGTCTTCCGCCGCCATCATGCTGCGTTTCTTGAGCGCCGTTGGCTCCACAGCAGCAGTCCACATTCCTGATCGCATTTCCGAGGGCTACGGTCCCAGCCAAATGGCTGTCAGCAAACTCGCAGAGCAGGGCACACAGCTGTTGCTCACGCTCGATTGCGGTGTGCTTTCCCACGATCCTCTTGCCCATGCTGCGGACTTAGGCCTCGAAGCCATCATTGTTGATCACCACCAAGCAGGCGTCGAACTGCCGCAAGCCCATGCCGTGATCAATCCGAACCGCCAGGATGATACATCGGGCTTGGGTTACCTGTGTGCGGCAGGTGTTGTGATGATGCTGGTCGCCGCCACCAACAAGGAACTGCGCGCCTGCGGCCATTACAATGAACAGCGCCCAGAACCCAACATGCTGCAATGGCTCGACCTTGTGGCACTTGCAACGATCTGTGATGTGGTTCCACTGAAAGGCCTCAACCGCGCCTACGTCACCCAAGGTCTTAAAATCATGGCGCGTCGGGATAACCTGGGCCTTGCTGCATTGGGCGATGTTGCAGGCTTGAAACGCCGACCCGATGTCTATGCGTTAGGCTTCATGTTGGGACCACGCCTCAACGCGGCAGGCCGCATCGGCCACGCCGACGAAGCGCTTGCACTGCTCATGGAACCGCACAAAGGCGAGGCCCACAACCAAGCCCGCGTGCTTGACGATATGAACCGCCAACGCCAAGCAATCGAAATGCGCGTGGTCGAAGATGCCAAAGCCCAAGCCGAAGCCGCCATGGGCAAGGAGCATAAACCATCGGTTATCGTTACAGCCTCCGAAGGCTGGCACCCCGGCGTTGTGGGCTTGGCCGCAGCACGGTTGAAAGAAACCTACCGCGTCCCCAGCTTTGCCCTCGCCATCAATAAACACACAGGGTTTGCCACCGGCTCAGGCCGCTCCATTTCAGGCGTCGACTTAGGCTCCGCTGTGCGCCAGGCTTTGGAGCAAGGCCTGATTACCAAAGGCGGCGGCCATGCCATGGCGGCTGGATTGACGTTAAAAACCGGGGGCTTAGCCGCATTACGTCAGTTTTTTGATGAAGCCTTGGCAGCAAGCGTAGATGCCGCTCGCAACGACTCATTATTGGTTGACGGCGCTTTGACCGCCAACGCCGCCACCTTGGAACTGATCGAACTCCTCGAACAAGCAGGCCCTTACGGTTCATCCCATCCAAGCCCGATGTTCGTCTTCCCCGCCCACCGCGTGGTTTATGCTGATGCCGCAGGTGCTGACCACATCCGCTGCACATTGGCGTCATCCGATGGCACCAGAATCAAAGCCATCGCCTTCCGCGCCATGGGCACCGATATGGGCGAGTTATTGCTCTCCGAACGCTCATTCCCACTCCACATCGCAGGCCGCCTGGTGGCCGATGAATGGGGTGCAAAACGTGTGCCTAGTGTGCAGATTGAAGATGTGGCGCGGGTCGCATAACCCGCTTGCCATTCCCAGATTTCCCAACTATAGACCGCCTCGCGCCAGTTGATTTGAACTGACCGCAGAGAGTGCGCCCTTCGTCTATCGGTTAGGACGACAGCCTTTCACGTTGTAAAGACGGGTTCGACTCCCGTAGGGCGCACCATTTTCTCTTATGCATTGTGTGACGATACAGTCCTTAATTGGGGGGAGTCTTCGTCACGTTTTCATCACTTTTCACGGGTTTGATTTGTTTCGGGATGGCAAACTGGAAAGGTTTTGTCATGAACAATAGCGCAAAAACTCTATTCACGCTGGCTGCCGCGGCTTTGGTCGTTTTGGTGGGGTGGATGTATTTGAGTGGTGGGCCAACAACAGCGCCGACCACCAACACCTCAACAACGCAGGAGGCAACCCCACCTGCCGCACCAGCGCCGGCTCCAGCAGTTGAACCCGCTCCAGCGCCTGCTCCGGCACCCGCACCCGCCCAAGTACCTCAGCAATAGTGCTGACATTGCAGTAAAAAGCGCATAGCGTTTGCCGAATGAACGCGTGGCCCCGGTTGGTTCCGGGGCGCGCCAATGGAGCAGGGCTAACGTGTACACTGATCTCAAAAATAAAGTTGTCGTTGTAACAGGCGGCGTCACCGGCATTGGCGGTGCGGCATCACTTGGCTTTGCCGCCAATGGTGCAAAAGTTCTCGCCCAATACCTCGGTGGCGGACCAGAATTAGCAACGATTGAGGCCGCTGGAATCACAACACTGAAACTCGATTTGACAGGCGAGGGCGCACCTGAGCAACTGATAGCCCACGTCTTAAAAACCTTTGGCCGCATCGATGTGATTGTCAACAATGCAGGCAGCCTCGTGGCCCGCACGCCTCTGACAGATTTGAAGGATGACTTCATCGACAAAGTCTTTGATCTCAACTGCCGCCAACTCATCCACTGTTGTCGCATTGCTGCTGATCATATGGTCAAACAAGGCTCAGGCAACATCATCAACGTCACATCGATTGCAGCCCGCAATGGTGCAAGCCCCGGCGGCAGTGTTTATGCAGGGGCCAAAGGTTTCGTTTCAGCTTTCACCAAAAGTCTGGCGCGTGAACTTGTGGACCAGAACATCCGCGTCAACTGCGTCTCACCCGGCACCATTCACACGGCCTTTCATGACCGTTTCTCGACTGCGGAAAAACGTGCAGCCACAGCCAAGACTATTCCCATGCAACGTCTCGGCGTGGCTGATGATTGCACAGGCACATTCCTCTACCTCGCCAGCGACGACGCATCAGGCTATGTCACAGGGCAAGTGGTTGAGGTGAACGGTGGACAGTTGATGGCATGACCAGCATTGCTGTTCGCACACTGCCGGAAAAATATGATGTGCTGGCGCCTGATGGATCTGAGGTTCGCATTTTGGCAACATCGGAACGGGGCTCAATGGCACATTTTAAATTGCAGCCGGGGCAAGTGTCAGTTGCTGTGGCGCACCGCACAGTGGAGGAGATTTGGTACGTGACAGCAGGCGCGGGCGTGATGTGGTGCGGCTTTGACAATGTCGAAGAATTGACGACACTGCGCCCCGGTGTTTCGATTGCGATTGCCGTCGGCGTGGGTTTTCAATTTCGATGTGACAGCGAAACAGCACTGGAGGCCATCGGGGTCACTATGCCGCCTTGGCCGGGTATGAATGAGGCTTATGTGGTCAAGGGGAAGTGGTGAGGAAGGGACCTCATCAGTCACTTCGTGACAGCTTCTCCACAAGTGGAGAAGCGACGAAATTGTCCCCTCTCCAATGCAGTTGGAGAGGGAGGGGCCCGACGCTGAAAGCGTTGGGAGGGTGAGGTCCCTTTTACCAACTCCCCACATTCGCCATGCTTGTCCAAGGTTCGGCGAGAGGCAGCGCCTCGCCCTTTTGCAAAATCTCAATTGAAATTCCGTCTGGCGTTCGCACGAAAGCCATGCGGCCATCGCGGGGCGGGCGATTGATCACGACACCTTTGTTTTGCAGTGACGTGCAGTAATCGTAAATGTGATCAACACCAATGGCGAGGTGACCGAAGTTGCGACCGCCAGTATAGGCTTCAGGGTCCCAGTTGTATGTCAGTTCGACGGGCGCATCAGGTGATTCAGGGCAGGCGACAAACACCAAAGTGAAGCGGCCTTTTTCATTGTCGTAGCGGCGCTGTTCGACAAAGCCTAAAACGTTGACGAAGAAGTCCAATGACTGCTCGAGATTGCCGACACGGATCATGGTGTGGAGAAATTTCATCGTGATTCCTTTTGAAGTGTTGTGTGCAAATCATTCCACCAAAACGAATCGATGTGCCAGAGTTTTCAGTTCATTTCGTCTTTTGTCTTTGCAGCATACTGCGATCTGCGCATGCAAACGGTTGCACTGCAATCATTGCGGTGAACACTCATTCACGCTCAAATGCTTGTGAATGTGGAGAAATTCTAACTTTCTGCGCCATGGTGCGTTGCGTTGCAACATTACTCCACACGTTTTTCTTTCAGAAGCACAGCAAGCATCTGTACAAAGCACCATATTCTCGTTCATAAATGTTAATGGGGCAGCGAGAGGCATCGTTGCATGGGTATGGGTACAAGTAACATGGCGACAGAAGAACACAATGTATTGGTTGGATCCGGCTTAGTACAAGCTGATTTGGCGGCAGCACCGGTCATCATCAAGATTGATGGTTTGGTGAAATGGTTTGACGTGGGGCGGGGCTATGGCTTCGTTATTCCTGACAACGGCATGCCTGACATTCTTCTTCATCTCTCGTGCTTGAAGCGCGATGGTTTTGATGCGCCGCTTGAAGGCACACGCGTGACCTGCGAAGTTGTGGCCCGTCAAAAAGGCTATCAATGTTTGCGGGTTTTATCAGTTGATCAATCAACCGCAATTCACCCCGTTGAACGCCGCGCCCGCACACACAATGAAGTGCAACCCACAACCGGTTGGGTGCGCGCCAAAGTGAAGTGGTTTAACCGCGCCCGTGGTTTTGGTTTTGTGACAGAAGGCGAAGGTCTTGGCGATATTTTTGTGCACATGGAAGTGATGCGCAAAACCGCGCTAGCTGAACTGGTTCCCGATGAATGGGTTTACGTCCGCTATGGTGATAGCAACCGTGGCAAAATGGCGTCCGAAGTGCGCGTCAGCCTCGAAGGTGGCCCGGCTCATACCAACTAAGCTTGGGGCAGGGCCAACTGGCCTTGCCATTCTTCTGCTACATTTGACACCGAGAGGTTGCCTCATGATGATGATTGGCTTCTGGCGTGGAATCTTGGCGGCTGCGGCACTTGTCGTGGTTATTTCAGTGGCGCGGGCACAAGATGCAGCACGAATCGAAGCCATCTCAATCGTAACGGAAACCTCGGCGACCTTGTTTGCGGCTGAAATCGCCGACAATGATGAGTTGCGGGGGCGGGGGCTCATGTTCCGCCACGTCCTGCCCGCAGATCGCGCCATGCTGTTCGATTTCGAAAAACCGCGCCCCGCCGCCATGTGGATGAAGAATACCTATATTTCGCTGGATATGCTGTTCGTGCGTCAGGACGGCACAATTGCGGCTATTGCTGAGAACACTGAACCCATGTCCACCCAGACCATCAGCGTCGATGAACCCGTTCAGGGCGTGGTGGAGCTTGCGGCAGGCACGGTGAAGCGCCTTGGCATCAAACGCAATGACAAGGTTTATCATCAAGTTTTTAAAACTGAAAATCAGTAGTAATTTGCTTGCAGATTACAAAACAAATCGCTATCCACCGCCCAGCCAAGGGTCAGTCGGGGTGTAGCGCAGTCTGGTAGCGCACCTGCCTTGGGCGCAGGGGGTCGCGAGTTCGAATCCCGCCGCCCCGACCACCCTTCGCCGAAGGCTTCGGGTGGCGCAGCCACCGGAGGTGATGCGCAGAATCGAAGGTCAATCCAATGCCAGCACGTATTTACAAGCCATCGCGCAACGCCATGCAGTCGGGCAAAGGCAAGTCTCAGGACTGGGTGCTGGAATTCGAACAGGCAAGCCCGCGCGCCGCGGACCCTTTGATGGGTTGGACCTCATCTGACGATACATCAACACAAGTGAAATTGAAGTTCGCCACATTGGAAGACGCTGAGGCCTATGCCAAGCGCAAAGGTCTAGCTTACACCGTGCAAGCCGAAACGCCGGTGAAACAACAAAAGAAATCATACTCAGACAATTTCAAATTCGGCCGCACCGAAAACTGGACGCATTAAATTCAATCGTTCAGTCAAAGTGACTCCGTAGCTCAGCTGGACTAGAGCAAGCGCCTTCTAAGCGCTAGGTCGTTGGTTCGAATCCAACCGGAGTCGCCACTACTTAACGGTCCATTCTTCTCCCTTCCGCTTGTAGGTGGATTATCGCATATGATGATGACGGCCCTCACCTGCCGCTTCGCGGCGTCCTCTCCCGCAAGCGGTAGAGGTGAAGAATTGTGAGATAAATTCACTATGCGACTGCCCTCCTCTTGAGGGAATTCCAGCCGGGTTTGCTCCAAGAATTATGAGTCAATTCTTGACACGTTCAGTGGTTCATTCGTTCAATTCACATCAACGAGACGCAAGTATGGCTTTACGGTTTTCCACCCTTGTGGGAATTTTTCTTTTGCGGCTTCGTCTGAAATCGAACCGAGAATAATCGCTTTGTCGCCCACTTTCCAATCCGCCGGTGTTGCCACTGACTTGGTTGCTGTGAGTTGCAATGAGTCGATCACACGCAAAATCTCATCAAAGTTGCGGCCTGTGCTCATGGGGTATGTCATGA
>JAYUQS010000147.1:0-9835 GCA_043756645.1 Hyphomicrobiales bacterium
CATGGCCAAAGAAAAATTCAACCGCGATAAGCCACATTGCAACATTGGCACGATTGGCCACGTTGACCATGGCAAGACGTCGCTGACCGCAGCGATCACCAAGATCTTGGCTGAATCGGGTGGTGCGACTTACACCGCTTATGACCAGATCGACAAAGCGCCTGAAGAGCGGGCCCGTGGTATCACCATCAACACAGCGCACGTCGAATATCAAACAACAGCGCGCCACTATGCGCACGTGGATTGCCCGGGCCACGCTGACTATGTGAAGAACATGATCACCGGTGCAGCGCAAATGGACGGAGCCATTCTGGTGGTGTCGGCTGCCGACGGCCCGATGCCACAAACGCGCGAGCACATTTTGCTGGCCCGTCAGGTTGGTGTTCCAGCACTTGTTGTGTTCATGAACAAGGTTGACCTTGTTGACGACCCGGAATTGATTGAACTTGTTGAAATGGAAATCCGCGAGCTTTTGAACTCTTACCAGTTCCCGGGCGACACCATTCCGATCACCAAGGGCTCGGCTGTGGCCGCACTGAATGGTGTGACCCCTGAGATTGGCCGCGATGCCATTCTGGCTTTGATGAAGACGGTTGACGAATACATTCCACAACCGCATCGTCCGATTGATTTGCCATTCCTGATGCCGATTGAAGACGTGTTCTCGATCTCGGGCCGTGGCACGGTTGTGACCGGTCGTATTGAACGTGGCATTGTGAAGGTTGGCGAAGAAATCGAAATCGTCGGCATTCGTGACACGGTGAAGACCACCTGCACGGGCGTTGAAATGTTCCGCAAGCTCTTGGACTCCGGTCAAGCTGGCGACAACGTTGGCGCACTTCTGCGCGGTGTTGACCGTGAAGGCGTTGAGCGTGGCCAAATTCTCTGCAAGCCAGGTTCTGTGAAGCCACACAAGAAGTTCAAGGCTGAGGTTTACATTCTGACGAAGGAAGAGGGTGGCCGTCATACGCCGTTCTTTGCCAACTATCGTCCACAGTTCTACTTCCGCACGACGGACGTGACCGGCGTTGTAACGCTTCCTGAAGGTACCGAAATGGTGATGCCTGGCGACAACATCTCGATTGATGTTGAGCTGATCAGCCCAATCGCCATGGAAGAAAAGCTGCGCTTCGCCATCCGCGAAGGCGGCCGTACCGTGGGTTCGGGCGTTGTTGCCAAGATTACAGATTAAGGCTGATTGAAATGAAAAGCCAAAATATCCGGATCCGTCTCAAAGCGTTTGATTATCGTATTCTTGATAATTCGACAAAAGAGATCGTGAACACCGCAAAGCGCACTGGCGCACAGATCCGCGGACCTGTGCCACTGCCAACGCGCATTGAGAAGTTCACTGTGAACCGTTCGCCCCACGTGGACAAGAAAAGCCGCGAGCAATTCGAGATGCGTACGCATCGCCGTCTGCTTGATATCGTGGATCCCACACCGCAAACCGTTGACGCGCTGATGAAGCTCGACCTCGCTGCTGGTGTAGACGTTGAAATCAAGCTCTAATTTAACAGAGCCTCTGGAGAAGAAAATGCGTTCAGGCCTTATCGCCAGAAAGCTGGGCATGACCCGGATCTACACAGCCGAAGGAGCGCAAGTTCCTGTGACTGTGTTGAAGGTCGACAATGTCCATGTTGTTTCACATAAAACTGTTGAGAAGGACGGCTATCTTGCTGTTCAGCTCGGCTCAGCCACACCCAAGATCAAGCGCCTGACAAAGGCCGATCGTGGTCACTTCGCCAAGAACGGCGTGGAACCTAAGCGCAAGCTGCAGGAATTCCGCGTTTCGGCTGATATGACCATGCCAATCGGTTCGGAAGTTACTGCTGATCACTTTGTTGCCGGTCAATTCGTTGACGTTACGGGTACTTCAAAGGGTAAGGGCTTCCAAGGCGGTATCAAGCGTTGGAACTTCTCGGGTTTGCGCGCCACACACGGTGTGTCGGTGAGCCATCGTTCCATCGGTTCGACGGGTAACCGTCAGGATCCTGGCAAGGTGTTCAAGAACAAGAAGATGCCGGGTCACCTCGGTGTTGATACCATTACCACGCAGAACGTTGTTGTTGTACGGACAGACGTTGAACGTGGTTTGATCCTGCTCAAGGGTTCGGTGCCAGGTGCTCCGGGCGGTTGGGTATCTGTGCGTGATGCTGTGAAGCGCAAGCTTCCAGACGGCGCTCCAAAGCCTGGTGCCTTCAAGGCTCCGGCTGTAGCGCAAGCATAAGTGAGGCGTCAGACATGAAACTTGATGTAACAACATTTGATGCCGGAACGGCCGGTTCAGTTGATCTGAACGAAGCCATTTTCGGTCTCGATCCGCGCGTGGACATCATCCACCGCGTGGTTCAATGGCAGCTGAACAAGCGCCAACAAGGCACACACCAAGCCAAGTCGCGCGGCGAAATCAACCGCACGACGGCAAAGTTCGGCAAGCAAAAGGGTGGCGGCGGTGCCCGTCACGGTTCGCGCAAAGCCGGTATTTTTGTGGGCGGTGGTAAGGCTTTTGGTCCGCGTTTCCGCAGTCACGAAACGTCTTTGAACAAGAAGGTGCGCGCCCTTGGTTTGCGTCACGCTTTGTCAACCAAGATGAAGTCGTCTGAACTGATCATCGTCGATAAGGCGGATGGTTTTGAAAAGACAAAGAACATCAAGGCTGCGTTTGAAAAGATGGGCCTCGTGAATGCGCTCATCATTGATGGCGCAACGCTGAATGAAGGTTTCGCCAAAGCAGCCCGCAATGTTCCAAACATTGATGTGCTGCCGATCCAAGGCATTAACGTCTACGACATCTTGCGTCGCAAGAATCTGGTGTTGACGAAGGCTGCTTTGGAAGCGCTGGAGGCGCGTTTCAAATGAGCAAAGAAAAATTCTATAACATCATCATTTCGCCTGCCATTACTGAAAAGGCAACGTTGGCGTCCGCACACAACACAATCGTGTTCAATGTAGCGCCAAACGCAACCAAGCCTGAAATCAAGGCTGCGGTTGAAGGCCTGTTCAATGTGAAGGTTGCGGCGGTGAATACACTGGTTCGCAAGGGCAAAAAGCGCAGCTTCAAAGGCCGCACAGTTTTGTTGTCAGACAAGAAAAAAGCTTACGTCACGCTCGCTGAAGGCGAACGTCTTGACGTGACAACGGGTCTGTGAGGGTAGGGTAGGGATATGGCACTTAAGACATTCAATCCAACCTCAGCCGGCCGCCGCCACCTCATTCAGGTGGATCGTTCGGGTCTGTTCAAGGGTAAGCCAATCAAGGCCTTGACCGAAGGACTTTCAAAGTCCGGTGGTCGTGGCAATACCGGTCGCATCACATCACGCCGCATCGGTGGTGGTCATAAGATCTCGTATCGTTTGGTTGACTTCAAGCGCACGAAGCATGACATGGCCGCAGTTGTCGAGCGTTTGGAATATGATCCAAACCGCACGGCTTTCATCGCGCTGATCAAGTATGCTGATGGCACACTCTCATATATTCTGGCTCCACAGCGTTTGGCCGTTGGTGACTCTGTCATCTCGGGCGCAAGCGTTGACGTGAAGCCAGGTAACGCCATGCCAATCGGCGGCGTTCCAGTGGGCACGATTGTTCACAACGTTGAAACCAAGCCAGGTGCAGGTGGTTCACTTGCCCGTTCGGCAGGCACCTATGTAATGGTTGCCGGTCGTGATGGCGCTTATGTGATCATCAAGTTGAAGTCGGGTGAAACCCGCATGGTTCCGGCAAAGTGCATGGCGTCGATTGGCGCAGTGTCGAACCCGGACCACTTGAACGAAGTTGTTGGCAAAGCCGGTCGCTCACGCTGGAAGGGCGCTCGCCCTGTATCGCGCGGTATTGCGCGTAACCCTGTTGACCATCCAAACGGCGGTCGTACAAACGGTGGTAAGCACTGGGCAACACCTTGGGGTAAGCCAACCAAAGGTTATAAGACACGCACCAATAAGCGTACAACCAAGCTGATTGTGCGCTCACGCCACAAAGCCAAGAAATCGTAAGGGTAGCGACACATGACACGCTCCGTATGGAAAGGCCCGTTTGTAGACGGGTATATTTTGAAGAAGGCAGAGGCCGCAAAAGGCCAACGCAATATGGCAATCAAGACGTGGAGCCGCCGCTCCACCATCTTGCCGCAGTTTGTTGGCCTGACATTCCAGGTTCACAACGGCAACAAGTTCATCCCCGTTCATGTGAGCGAGGAAATGGTCGGTCACAAGCTCGGTGAATTTGCGCCAACACGCACATTCAAGGGCCATAGTGCCGGTGACAAGAAGGCTGGTAAGTAATTATGAGCAAGCCAAAAACACCACGCGCCTTGCCGTTGAATGAAGCCAAAGCTGTGACACGCAGCATTCGCATCAATCCACGCAAGCTCAACGAAGTGGCCACGGAAATCCGCGGTATGAAGGTTGCCAAGGCTTTGGCTCACCTGACATTCTCGCGCCGACGCATTGCCAAGGACGTGAAGAAGACTTTGGAGTCCGCGATTGCGAACGCTGAAAACAACCACGACCTCGACATCAACAAGCTGATCGTATCTGAAGCTTGGACCGGTAAAAACCTTGTCATGAAGCGTTGGTTCCCCGACGCTCGCGGCCGGGTTGGTCACATCCACAAATTTTTCAGCGAACTGACGATCATTGTGCGCGAAAACTCTGCTGCTGAAAACAAGGAGTCTGCATAATGGGTCAGAAGATTAACCCAATCGGTTTTCGCCTCGGCATCAACCGTACGGCAGATTCGCGTTGGTATGCTAATTCGCGTGATTTCGGCAAGTTGTTGCATGAAGACATCGCCATTCGTGAGTACTTGAAAAAGGAACTCAAGCAAGCTGGCGTTGCCAAGGTCATTATTGAACGCCCGCACAAGAAGTGCCGTGTCACGATTTATTCAGCCCGTCCGGGCGTCGTGATCGGTAAGAAGGGTGCAGACATTGAAAAGCTGCGCAAAAAAGTTGCCGATATGACCGGTTCGGAAGTTCACCTCAACATTGTTGAAGTGCGGAAACCGGAAATCGACTCCTATTTGGTTGCTGATAACATTGCCCAACAGTTGGAACGCCGTGTGGCTTTCCGTCGTGCCATGAAGCGTGCAGTTCAATCTGCACAGCGCATGGGCGCTTTGGGCATCAAGATTACGTGTTCGGGCCGCCTTGGTGGTGCTGAAATCGCCCGTGTCGAATGGTATCGTGAAGGCCGTGTGCCTTTGCATACACTTCGCGCAGACATTGACTACGGTGTTGCCACAGCCCACACGGCTTATGGCACCAACGGTGTCAAGGTCTGGATCTTCAAAGGCGAGATCATGGAACACGATCCAATGGCGCAGGACCGGCGCTTCAACGAAGCCCAAGAGGGTGGTGGCGGCGGACAAGGCCATCGTCCACGCCGCGACGCTTAAAGTGCCCGGTGCGAAGGATTTGAATTATGTTACAACCTAAGAAAACAAAATATCGCAAAGCCCACAAGGGCCGCATTCACGGCAAGTCAACAAGCTGCAACACGCTTGATTTTGGCAACTTCGGTTTGAAGGCGCTTGAACCTGATCGTTTGACCGCCCGTCAAATTGAAGCAGCTCGTCGTGCGCTTGCCCGTGGTATGAAGCGTGCCGGTCGCGTTTGGATCCGTGTGTTCCCAGACGTTCCTGTATCGAAGAAGCCAGCCGAAGTGCGCATGGGTTCCGGCAAGGGTTCAACCGAATATTGGGCAGCCCGGGTTAAGCCAGGTCGCGTATTGTTCGAAATCGATGGCGTGCCGCGCGCAGTTGCCGAGCTTTCGCTCAGCCTTGCTGCCGCCAAGTTGCCAATCAAGACGCGCTTTGTTGCCCGTCTTGGTGAAGCGTAAGGGAGCGTATTATGACAAAGATGAGTGATGTGCGCGCACTGACGAAAGATCAGGTCAAGGATGAAATCCTGAAGCTCCGCAAGGAACAGCTGAACTTGCGTTTCCAACGTGCTTCGGGCCAGCTTGAAAAGACGAACCGCATCCGCCAAATCCGCCGTGACATTGCGCGCCTTAAAACCGCACAGTCCGCCTCGGCTGCAGCGAAGTAAGAGAGACGAAGAACATGCCAAAGCGCATTCTGCAGGGTGAGGTCGTCAGCGACAAAAACGACAAGACCATCGTGGTCAAGGTCGAACGCCGCCTCCGCCATCCCGTATTCAAGAAGACCGTGCGTGTGTCGAAGAAGTATCACGCACATGATGAAAACAACGATGCCAAGACTGGTGAGATCGTCCGGATTGAAGAGACGCGTCCGCTGTCAAAGCAGAAGCGTTGGACTTTGGTCGCCAAAGTCGATCCGTCCAAGGCTTAAGATTGAACAGGTGAAACCATGATCCAACAAGAGACAAATCTCGACGTTGCCGATAATTCCGGTGCCCGCCGCGTTCAGTGCATCAAGGTGCTCGGCGGCTCCAAGCGCCGTTACGCTTCGGTGGGTGACGTTATCGTCGTATCCGTCAAGGAAGCCATTCCACGCGGACGCGTGAAGAAGGGTGCCGTGATGAAGGCCATCGTCGTTCGCACGGCGAAGGACATCCGCCGCGCTGACGGTTCGGCTATTCGCTTTGACCGTAACGCTGCTGTGCTGATCAACGCACAAGGTGAACCGGTTGGCACGCGTATCTTCGGACCAGTTCCACGTGAACTGCGTGCAAAGAACCAGATGAAAATCATTTCGTTGGCACCGGAGGTGCTGTGATGAAGATTGCTGAAAAAATTAAACTGAAGATCAAGAAGGGCGATAAAGTCATCGTCACTGCTGGTCGCGACAAGGGTAAGTCGGGTGAAGTGCTGAGCACCATTCCGACTGAAAACCGCGCTGTGGTTGCAGGTATTAATCTTGTGAAGCGTCACACCAAGGCACAAGGTGCCCAGGAAGGTGGCATCATCACGAAGAGCCTTTCGATCCACGTGTCGAATTTGGCACTGAAGGATCCGAAGGACGGCAAGCCAACACGCGTCGGCTATAAGATGGTCGGCGATAAGAAGGTGCGCTTCGCCAAGCGCTCAGGAGAGACGATAGATGGCTGACGATAAGAAGGCAAAGCCGGCAGCTGCAAAGCCCGCCGCTGCCAAGGCTGAAAAGGCCCCAAAGAAATCGGCTGAAAAGTCTGGCGTTGAAAACGCCAATGCTGGTCTGCCGGAGAACTATACGCCGCGTATGCGCAAGCATTATGAAGACGTCGTGAAGCCTGCGCTGATTAAGCAGTTCGGTTACACCAACGTCATGCAAGTGCCGCGCATCACCAAGATCGTTCTGAACATGGGCGTGGGTGAAGCAACGCAGGATGCGAAGTTGGCAGTTGTTGCTGCTTCGGAGTTGGAAAAGATTGCCGGTCAAAAGCCAGTGATCACCAAGTCCCGCAAAGCTATTGCGCAGTTTAAGCTTCGTGAAAATCTCGCCATCGGCACCAAAGTGACGTTGCGCAAGGTTCGCATGTATGAGTTCCTCGATCGTTTCATCACGATTGCTCTGCCACGCGTACGCGACTTCCGCGGATTGACAGATCGTTCGTTTGACGGCCAAGGCAACTTTGCCATGGGCATCAAAGAACATATCATTTTTCCGGAAATTGATTACGACAAGATTGACCGCGTGTGGGGCATGGATGTGATTGTATGCACGTCCGCGAGGTCCGATGATGAAGCACGTGCGCTTCTCACCGCCTTCAACTTCCCCTTCCGCAAAAGCCACCGCCAGGCGGCCTAAGGAGAGCGACAAAACATGGCAAAAACAAGCTCCATTAACCGCAACAACAAGCGCCGCAAGCTGTCAAAGTCTGCTGAGCCGAAGCGTAATCGTTTGAAGGCGATCATCGCCAACAAGGCAACGCCGATGGAAGAGCGCTTCAACGCTGTTCTGAAGCTGGCCGAAATGCCGCGTAACTCCGCTAAAGTGCGGGTGCGCAATCGCTGCGAAGTTACGGGCCGTCCGCGCTCATATTATCGCAAACTCAAGATGTCGCGTATCGCGCTGCGTGAGTTCTCCAACCTGGGTCTCGTCCCAGGTATGGTTAAGTCAAGCTGGTAAGGAAGGATTGAAGGATCATGAATATCAACGATCCCGTCGGTGACATGCTGACCCGCATCCGTAATGCGCAGGAGCGTGGCAAGAACAAGGTCGCAGTACCTCCTTCTCGCCTACGTGAACGTGTGTTGGAAGTGTTGCACAAGGAAGGCTACATCCGCGGTTTCACAACCATCGAAAAAGACGGCAAGTCTGAACTCGAAGTGGAACTGAAGTATTTTGACGGCGCACCAGTGATCAAAGAAGTTCACCGTGTGTCGAAGCCCGGCCGCCGCGTTTACGCGTCGGTTGAAACCCTGCCATCCGTTTATAACGGCCTTGGCATTGCCATCATGTCGACGCCGAAGGGCGTAATGACGGATGCTGATGCCCGCGCCGCGAATGTCGGTGGCGAAGTGCTCTGCACGGTATTCTGAGGAACGAACCATGTCTCGTATTGGTAAGAAAGCAGTTCCAGTTCCGGCCGGTGTGACGGTTTCCGTCAATGGTCAGACCGTGGCCGTGAAAGGTCCGAAGGGCGAACTCAAGGAAGTTCTGAACGCGCAAGTGCTCGTGAAGATGCAGGAAGACGGCGTGAAGGTTGATCCGATCAACCAATCGAAGTTGGCCCGCTCGTCTTGGGGCATGTCGCGCACACTGGTCGCGAATATGGTGAAGGGTGTAACCGATGGTTATTCCAAGTCACTGGAAATCAACGGCGTGGGTTACCGCGCTGCACTTGATGGCAAAGTATTGAAGTTGAACCTTGGTTATAGCCACGACGTCAACTATCCAGTGCCTGAAGGTATTGAAATTAAGACACCGAAGCCCACGGAAATCGTGGTATCGGGAATCAACAAGCAGCGCGTCGGCCAAGTGGCCGCTGAAATCCGTGATTGGCGCGGACCTGAACCTTACAAGGGCAAGGGCATTAAATACGCCGGTGAAACCATCTTCCGCAAGGAAGGGAAGAAGAAGTAAGGGCCCAGATCATGACAAAAAGCTCGGCAATTGCCCTGCGCAAAGTGCGTGTCCGCAAGACGCTTTCAAAGCGTTTGAATGGTCGTCCGCGTCTTTCAGTTTTCCGTTCGGGCGAAAATATTTACGCCCAAGTGATTGACGACACCAAAGGTGTTACGGTGGCTTCAGCCTCGACGCTTGAAAAGGACCTCAAGGGTTCGCTCAAGACCGGTGCTGATGTTGCTGCAGCGACCGCAGTTGGCAAGTTGGTGGCAGAACGCGCCGTTAAGGCCGGTATCAAAGATGTTGTCTTTGATCGCGGCAGTTACATTTATCATGGGCGTATTAAAGCGCTCGCCGACGCCGCCCGTGCGGGCGGTTTGAACTTCTAAGGCAGAAAAGCACATGGCAAAAGAACGTGCAGAACGCGGTGAACGCAAAGACCGTGGTGGTAACAGAGAAGCTGAAAAGGCGGATTCTGAATTCATCGACAAGTTGGTTCACATCAACCGCGTCGCCAAGGTTGTGAAGGGCGGTAAACGCTTTGGTTTCGCAGCACTTGTTGTTGTGGGTGACCAAAAGGGTCGCGTTGGCTTTGGCCACGGCAAAGCACGTGAAGTGCCCGAAGCTGTGCGTAAGGCAACGGAAGCTGCAAAGCGCACCTTGATCCGCGTCCCATTGCGTGAAGGCCGTACTTTGCATCACGACATCGATGGTCGTTGGGGTGCTGGCAAAGTGACGTTGCGTGCGGCCCCTCCGGGCACAGGCATCATCGCCGGTGGTCCAATGCGCGCTGTATTTGAAAGCGTGGGGATGGCTGACGTTGTTGCCAAGTCAAAGGGTTCATCGAACCCCTACAACATGGTAC
>JAYUQS010000148.1:0-9833 GCA_043756645.1 Hyphomicrobiales bacterium
GAATAACTGCGAATCATGATCCACCTCCGCAACCAGTGAATCACGCCAAACTCATTTTGTGAATCCTATCGATTCACAAAATCAGCACGATGCTCTAACGCTACGGGCGACGGGCCCCTCCCTCTCCAACTTCGTTGGCGAGGGAACTTTTATTTGCCCCTTCTCCATCGCAGATGGAGAAGGTGGATTGCGCAAAGCGCAAGACGGATGAGGTCACTTCTTACCTGTCGAACCCGTTCAAAATCTTTCTCACATCTTCACAATCAATTTTCATTTGCACAACGAGATCGTCAACGCCTTTGAAAGTCTTGTCACCGCGGACAACGTCGACAAAAGTTACCAGCAGCGTGCGGCCATAGAGATCCAAGTCCTGGTCAAGCAGATAGACCTCTAAAAATGTGCGCTTGGTGTTGAAAGTTGGACGATCGCCGAAATAGGCGGCTCCCAACCAAGCAGGTGTCGTTTCAGGCGCTGCCACATCACGTACATCTACAGCGTAAATGCCACGGAATGGTTCGGCCCCCGGTTCCAGGATAATATTTGCTGTTGGAAAACCAATGGTGCGGCCACGTTTGTCGCCGTGGACCACTTCACCCATCACAGTCCAGTTGTAACCCAATTCCTGGGCTGCCGCTTTTACATGACCTCGGCGCAGAGCCGAACGGATGGAGCTGGAAGAGAACGGCGCTTTGCCGTCATCATCAGTGACTTGATCGACGACGGTGACGCCGAA
Source organism: Hyphomicrobiales bacterium (assembly GCA_043756645.1). GTDB lineage: Bacteria > Pseudomonadota > Alphaproteobacteria > Rhizobiales > Aestuariivirgaceae > Aestuariivirga. The sequence goes on from JAYUQS010000148.1 coordinate 734, forward strand.
GTTATGCAGGGCACCCATAGATTTCAAAAGCTCCGGGTTACCTTTGCGGCCTTTGCCAAAGTGAAAATCGTAGCCTGTCACCACATGGGAAACACCGAGGGCTTCAACCAAATTTCTTGCAACGAAATCTTCCGGTGAGGTGTTTGCAAGTTCGGCATTGAAGTTCACGGTATAGATAAAGTCAACGTGGTGGCCGGCTGCAAGTCTTGCCTTCAAAGCCGGGGATGTGAGGCGAAACACCGGTTCGTTCGGTTTAAAAAAACTGCGGGGGTGCGGTTCAAAAGTAAGAATGCCCATAGGCACACCGCGCTGTTGAGCGAGGTCATGGGCAATCGCCAGTAAGGCTTGATGACCGCGATGCAACCCATCGAAATTACCAATGGCAACTACGGCTCCCCGCGAGGCTGCATCGACAAATTCATTTTGCTGGAACAGTTTCATCGCTTGGGAATTGGCGGTGCTCACGCCACAAGTCAAGGGGCTTGCCGCTCGCCCCACACGAGGTGATTGACCGCGAGGATGATATTTGCAGTTGGCACAAGATTTTGAATATGGGCCTTCTCGGCGGACATATCTTCGACGTGGTCGCGCACGCCTCCTGAAACATAAACGACGGGGAAGCCTTGGGTTGCAGCCCCTAGAATGTCGGTTTCCGGGCCATCGCCAATGGCCAAAACTTGAGATTTGGCGACGACCTTGCCGCGAATTGTAGAAGCCCGCGCCAAAGCGCGCTCATAAATCGGCGCATAGGGCTTGCCCGCCATTTGCACGTTTCCGCCAATGTTTTGATAGGCTTCCGCCAGTGCACCGGCGCAATATACGAGTTGATCACCTTTGCGGGCCAGCTTGTCCGGATTGGCACAGATCATTGTCAAGTTGCGAGCGCTGAGCTCTGCGAGAAGTTCCATATAATCTTCCGGCGTTTCGCGATTGTCATGATTAAGACCGGTGCAGATAACGGCATCTGCCTCCGCTTGCGAAACGCGTTCAACATTCAACCCTTCGAACAATGACACATCGCGCTGTGGGCCAAGGTGAAAGAGTTTGCCGGAAGGTACGGCCAGCATCAGACTTTGAGTCACATCGCCCGAAGTGACGGCGCCATCATAAGCATCACGACGGACGCCAATTTCATTGAGCTGATGGGTAACACCTTTTTCGGTGCGGGGAGAGTTGGACACTAAAATGACCGTGCCACCATGTTCGCGGTGTTTTGCAAGAACATCACACGTCGCAGTAAACGGGCGAACGCCATTGTGCACAACGCCCCAAATATCAACAAACCAAACGGGGTAACGTTTAGAAAGATCAATCATCAATGAATTCAGGCAGCGGCCGTGTAGTCTACGGCATCTGGCGCATTGCGCTTTAACTTGCGCGGCATTGCAAAAGCAGGACCGGAGGCAAAGCGTGCGGTCCGTGAGAGGCCTTGAACATGGCGCGGGTCGCCCACCTGCGAGATAATAATCTGTATACGGAGTGCACGGGCCGACTGCACAAAGCCTGGCAGCCCTGCAGAGATTTGCCCGCCAACGCCAACTGAGGATGCGGCAAGGCCAACCCAGCGCACATTCAACCTGTTGAGTGCGGCAAGGTCAATGCCCGCGATTGAGGCTTGCGACAAACTCAGTTGAACGCCAGAGCGTGCAAGTGTTGCCAGACCTTCCAAGCTCGCTTCGGATAGACTGGCCAAGACAGCATGCGGGATATCGATGACGATGCCTTGGGCTTGTTGCGCGTTCTGCTGCAACAGGGAAACAATGTTGTTCACAGCCTGGGTTGAAGCCAGTGTTGCTGCTCCCATTGTCACAAAAACGCACAAGTTTTGATCACGCTGACGCAACTGGCCAATCAAATCGAGTGATTGCGCGATTACGTGTTGATCAAATTCAATGCGCCAGCCCGTGCGGTCCACATAATGCATGAAGACGTCGTGCTCAATGTCATGTCCCTGTTCATTGGTCATGCCCAGCAGCATGCGATAATGGGCGGTGTTCGACGTAAACAGGTCAACAATCGGCTCTAACGACATGGTCGATGTTTCAGCCAATCCGGACTGGTGGAAATCTGGTGCTGGCGCTGGCTCGACAACCGTTGCAGGAGGTGCTGCTTGTTGGTCCGCCAATTGCGCCATTAACATTTCTTCACGCGCCATCTTTTCTTGCAGGGTATCATATTGAGATACTTGGTGCGCTTGGGTGGAGATGCTGTTTTGAATATCACGCTGCGTTTCGAGAATAGCTTTCAGATTTTCAGCTACGGATTCGTGGCTTTGCTTGAGTGATGCAAGGCCCTGCGAGAGATTGCCATTGAGCTCTGACGTTTCATGTCTGAACTGTTCAACGTTGCGGGCGAGGTTTAGGTTTTCAGCATTGATGCGGCGGGTTTCATTTGAGACCCGATTTACTTGCTCCGACATTTGGGAGAGGTCTTCAGTGAGTTTTCCTATTGCGTCCTGGCCCAAGTAATTGCGCATCATGCCGGCAATTTGAACCAAAGCCAGCGCGATCAATGCAAGAGAGAGCAGCGTCACCGTCGTCGTTCCGGAGCCCAGCGAATAAGCGGCGATACTCATGACAGCGCCCACCAGCAATGCCATTCCTATTAGCCACAGCCAATCTTTGCCCAAACCCGTGCCCCTTTATGCGCCCCACCCGAATCAATATGGCCAGAGAATACGCGCTCTCTGACCATTAGTGAATCCTGTTGGGCAACTTTTCTACTGCAAGTTGGATTTAGAGCTTTTCAACTGACTCCAGCACTTTCGGCAACTTATCATAGAAAATCTCATTGATCTCGGCTTGCGTGATAATCAACGGCGGAGACAAAGCAATGGTATCACCAGTAATGCGGACCAGAAGACCGAAATCGTGGAATGCATTTTCCATCGATTTATAAGACCGCAGCCCAGGCTTTTCCGGCACCGGCTTCAAATCGATGCCTGCGACCAAACCGATGGTGCGGATGTCTTCGACCAAGGGGTGTCCCTTGAGTGAGTGTGCGGCATCAGCCCAAGGCTTTTCCATTTTCTGAGCGTTGTCGAAAATGTTTTCGTCACGATACAGGTCCAAGGTTGCAATGGCTGCGGCTGCTGCAATCGGGTGGCCTGTATAAGTGTAGCCGTGGAACAATTCGATCACATGATCTTGTGCGTTCATGAAGGCATCATAAATGCCTTTGCGCACCATCACGCCGCCCAGTGGAACGGTGCCGGAGGTAACGCCTTTGGCGAAGGTGATCATATCCGGCACGACGCCAAAACGTTCTGCTGCAAATGACGTGCCCAAGCGACCAAAGCCGGTGATGACTTCGTCGAATATCAAGAGCATGCCGTGTGTGTCGCAAATTTCACGGAGCTTCTTGAGATAGCCTTTTGGCGGTGGCAATACACCAGTGGAGCCTGCCATAGGTTCCACAATCACGGCAGCGATGTTGGAGCCGTCATGCAGCACCACGAGCTTTTCAAGTTCATTGGCCAGGTGGCCGCCCCATTCAGGCTCACCGCGGCTGAAGGCTTGCTCTTGACGATTATAGGTGTGGGGCAAGTGGTCAACACCGCCCAAGGCATTGCCGAAGAATTTGCGGTTGGCGACCATGCCGCCCACAGAAATACCGCCGAAGTTCACACCGTGATACCCACGTTCACGACCAATCAAACGGGTACGCGTGCCTTGGCCCTTGGCGCGGTGATAAGCGATGGCGATTTTGAGGGCGGAGTCAGCGGCTTCGGAACCGGAGTTGCAGAAGAAGGCATAATCCAAGTCGCCAGGTGCCATGGTGGACAGGCGCGACGCCAATTCAAACACTTTGGGGTGGCCGAATTGAAAGGTTGGAGCGAAGTCCAACTCTGCTGCAGACTTTTGAATGGCCTGTACAATTGGTTCACGGCAATGGCCGGCGTTGCAGCACCAAAGGCCTGCGGAACCGTCCAAGATCGGTTTACCTTGCATATCAAAATAATGCATGTCTTTGGCGCGGGCAATCATGCGGGGGCGCTCTTTAAAAGCGCGGTTCGGCGTGAAGCCCATCCAGAAGGGTTCGAGATTGTTGGGTGATGGTTCCCACTGGCTCGGGGGGGTCGGCTTGTTCATGGCGCAAGGCTCCTGATGATTTGATCTTGGTGTAGCAGAGAATGCGTCTTGAAAGAAATACGCCACGTTAGCCGCCATCATAGCACCACAATGTTTGGGAGAATTGAAGCCAGAAGCGCGGGGGCGCTTTTGGAAAGTTTAAACATCATCATGACATCTCTGTCTCGAATTCTGGCTGGTGGCCTGATTGGCCTTGGCGTTGCTGCTGGCGGCTATATGGCGGGCGAAAGCTTGGTGAAAAGCCGCTTGGGTTATCGTGTGGTCACAGTCAAAGGCCTGTCGGAACGCGAGGTAAAAGCCAACCTGGGTTTTTGGCCGATCCGCTTTGTGGCCACCGGTTCAACGCTGGAAGATGCGCGCGTGAAGCTTGAGGTATCCGAAAAATCGGTGAAAGATTTCTTGCTGAAAGGTGGTTTCACTGATCAAGACATGCAGGTGCAAAACATCCAAGTCGAAGACCGCATTGCCGGTTACAATGCGCAAGGTACACCGGAGGAAAGCCGCTTTGTGTTAACTGAAGATTTTCTGGTGCGTTCATCTGATGTGGATAAACTGCAGGACTCGTCTAAAATGATCGGTGACCTGTTGAAATCCGGCGTGGTGTTTTCAGCTGATGCTTACAACGCCGGGCCGTCGTTCATTTTCACCAACGTCAATGACCTCAAAGGCGAAATGCTGACGGAAGCCACCAAGCGCGCGCGGGAGGCTGCGGATAAGTTTGCGACAGAGTCCGGTGCCAATGTCGGCGATATACAGAGTGCCAACCAAGGCATTATTGAAATCACACCCGCGATTGAAATTCCGAATGACAGGCCGGAGAAGCAGGTGAATAAGAAAGTGCGTGTGGTGACCACGATTACTTATTTCTTGCGGGGGTGAGGATCGGCACTCGTGGCGCACCCTTCGAGGCCCATACAACTTATGGCGAGAAGAGTTTGCGTCTTAAATTTCCTATAATCTGTCATCACCGGACTTGTTCCGGTGATCCATTGTACTTCGAGAGTGGAGTGTAAAACCTGCGCTCTGCGCAGGTAATTTGCACTATCACTGCAACAACAATGGATTGCCGGAACAAGTCCGGCAATGACAATTTCAATCATAATATACCGTCATTCCAAACGGTCACGCAGTGTAAGCGTAGTGACCGATTTGGAACCAAGCTTTCGGCTCACACTACAATTGAAGCGGGGTTCCAAATCACTCGTTTCGCTACGCTACACTCGCGTTTGGAATGACGGGTATCGGTATTTGGTCGACTGCTCTAGTTCACGCTTTTCCAAGCTTTGATAAAGAATGACACAAATGCAAAGGCACGGTCCAGCCCGATTGCGGCGAAGAAAGAATAGGTGCCACGAACATAAATCCAACGGGCTTTCCCGATACGATTTTGCGACAGGGCTTCGTAATATTCTTCGCGCATGTCGGCGACAGCTGGCAAACAAGCTCTCTCGTAATACCGCTTAGTCGTAATAAACTCTGTCACTATCAATACCATCCACCCAGGAGGTTTTTGCAAGGCTTTTCCATTCCTAATTCTTGCGGAGACTTGCAAAATCAGAAGTGCAAATCCCAGAATCGGCACGACAAACTCTGCAGCACGGGAAACATTTAGCAATAGAAGATAGAATGTATCTGCAATCATCCCATCACCTCCGCACCACCAAACACTGCCTGTGCCGACCGCGCCGCTGCCAGCGCTCGCTGTCCCAGCCCCGTGATTGAGAACACCCGCTTCGGCAGACCCGATACATTTTCTTCCGTCAACTGCCGCGAGGTCACATAGCCTTTGTCGTCCATGCGCATGAGGGTGACATAGATGGTGCCGCGGGCCAGTTTGCCGCTGGATGCTTGCACCATCTCCAATCCGTACATTTCTTTTTTGCCAGCCAGCATATCAAGAACGATGAGTTCTTTGGCTGAGGGAAGTCTGGGGTCGTTGTTGAACATTGGGTACTACACCTTGTAAGAGTTAGTCTTACATAGTGTAAGTTCACCCCTTTGTCAACGCATCCGCAGCACCCTTTCCTGTTCCCAGTCCACATCAACCGTCAGCGGCAGGGATAGCAGGTGTTGGACCAGCGCGCGTGTCAGGCCTAAGTCCCGCAGCAGATAATCATCCAGCTTCAACAATTCCGCCAATGCACGGTGGTGTTTCCAGTTGCGGACTATGCGCTTTGCTGTTGCCACTGGACCGAAGTCTTGGCGGGATTGGGCTTGGCTAAGGATATAGTCTCGCATTTTCATCTCCAATTGTATCTATTGTATCTCTTTCCAGCGTTGAAATTCTCCTTGTATCAGCTGGAATTGTTTCGTAGCTTGGCTTTTTGATGCGTACAATTGGATTATTGTTACCATGACAATTTGGCAGCCTGAGCTGGACCGCAGTCAACCTTTGTACCTCGCCATAGCAGACGCAATGTTGCGCGATGTGGAAGGCGGGGTGTTGCGCGAGGGCACACGTTTGCCACCGCAACGGGACCTGGCCTGGAAGCTTGGTGTGACGCTGGGCACAGTGACGCGTGGTTACAAGGAAGCAGAACGGCGTGGATTGCTTGAGGGTGAAGTAGGGCGCGGCAGTTTTATTCGCAAGCGTCCGCAGATGGCGGCTCTTACATCCCCGGCCTTTGAAACCGACGGTACGATTGACCTATCACATGCCATTCCCCCTCCTGTGGTGAAGGCCGAAGAACTCGACCAAGCGATGCAGTCAGTTATGCGGGATCCGCGCAAATTAGACCTGCTCGACTATGCTCCGCCGGATGGATTTCACATGCACCGGTCCATGGCGGTGCAATGGCTGAAGCGCAGCGGTATTGTTGTGAGCGAGAATAGCGTGGTGATTTGTGCTGGCGCGCATTTGGGATTGATCACGGTGCTGGAAGCCATTGGCGAAGGCCAAGTGGGGGTGATGGCGGAGCGTGTGAATTATGCGCAACTGTTCACGACGTTTAAAAACACCCACCTCAACCCACTTTCAGTTGACATGGATGAGGATGGCATGTTGCCGGATGCGATTGAGCGCAAACACAAACACACGGGCTGCCGCTTGATTTATCTGGTGCCGACGTTGCAGAATCCGACAACACATACGATGAGTGCGAGACGCCGCGACGACATCGTTGAGATGGCGCGGAAATATGATCTGACAATTATCGAAGATGACATTTTCCGCTTGTTGGATGCCCGTGTACAGCCGCTGACTTTTTATGAACTGGCACCGGAGCGCACCTTTCACATCACCAGTTTTTCCAAAACATTGGCGCCCGGCTTGCGTATTGGCTTTGTGGTGTCGCCGCAAGGGCAAGAGCGGGTGTTGCGCTCACATATCCGCAACATGGCAGCACGAACAGTTGGCATTACCGGCGAAATTGCGCGCTACTGGGTGGAGACGGATATGGCGTCTGATATTCTGGAGCGGACCCGACAGGAATTGGCAGCGCGGCGCAGTTTGTTTTTGGAAGTGTTCAAAGACCAGAGCTTCCGCTGCACGCCGGGCGCACCTTATGCGTGGCTGAAATTGCCAGAGCATTGGTTGCCCGCCCGCTTTGCCCAAGCAATGGCGGCGCGTAAGATCAAAATCACCCCCGGTAACCGTTTTGAATTGGACGCTCATGTGCCGTCACAACATGTGCGGATTTGTTTTGGGCCACCCAAATTGGCTTGGCACATGCGCGAAGCTTTTGAAACGATCGTCGAGATGATGGGTGACGGCGACACGGATGATTTTACGCCGGTGGCGTAGAATTCAAGCGTTGTTTCAATGCTCCGGCGATCAGCTCCAGTTGCAACCTGAAAGTTTGATAATTTTCCACTCCGATGACCGCCGCACATTCGGCTTCGATTTCAGCAATTTGCTGTTGGGCAGTTTGACTGGCATGTAAACCGCGCTCGGTTAAAGCGATGCGCTTATCACGCCGATTTCCTGCTATGGGTTGCCGCTCTAAAAGCTTCATCTGTACCAGCCGTTCAACAGAGGCGTGCACGGCTTGGCGCGAGACAGAAAACGCACGCGCAATCTCCGATTCTGTCAAACCTTCGCGGGTAGCCGCGACAAATACACGGCCATCAAACTGACGGACACTTTCGTAGCGCGTGCCTTTGCGCATTTCAATGTAGCGCCCATCGAGCGCCGCCAAAAATTCTGCTGTGAGATTGCGAATGCCTAAACTCCGAAGATTATTGTTTTTATCAACCATGGTTGACGGATAGCAAGACATTGAAATCATGTCAAGATTTCAAACTGATACAACAGAATTTCAAAATTACAGTATAAAAGCGCTTTGGTTAATTATTTTTTGTAAATTCGACTTGACAATATAGCGGACCGTAACTATCTCAACTTCGTCAACTTAAGTTGATCTCTCGAACGTCAAGCCTCTTCCCCGGATATGTGATTCTCCCATACGCATGGTAAACCACAGCCTGATGTTTGGCGTTCAAGTGTTGCTTTGCGGAATTGGGGGCGCTCTTCCGTGAAGCGATTGGACCGGCGGTGCCCAGAACCACCGCCGGTCTTTTTATTCGGTATTGCCCAAAGCGGCGCTGATTGCCGGGCGCAGATCAATCAAAATCGCATCGGCCATGGCCGCGTGGCCTTCGGCAGTGGGGTGCATGGCACCGGTGGTTTCTGAGAAAATACGGGCCGAGGCATCCTCGTCCAATTTCCCGTCGCGGGTCAGCACTTTTTGATTGATCACCATCCATGCATCATTGAAACTGCGCACCCAGCGTTGACGCAGCGCATAGGGATAGTTTTCGGTGGCCGGATTGTAGGGCCGCCAATCCCGGATTTTTCCGGAGAGATTGCTGCCACAGGTTTTGGTGTCGCGCTCAGCCTTGCCCCAGCATGGCAACATTAGCACTTCGGCGGGATCGGTTTTGGTTTTAGGATTTTGGGCGCAAAAGCCATGGCCGCGAAAAGGCCGGTCGTTGTAAGCGCGGGCGGCAAAGGTCCAGCCGTGGTCTTCGGCCAATTCACCCATGCGGGTGTGAAGCTTTTCCAACTGGCC
>JAYUQS010000149.1:0-9822 GCA_043756645.1 Hyphomicrobiales bacterium
GCTTTGGAAGAAGCGCATGGCGGCACACTCTACCTGGATGAAGTTGCAGATATGCCGCTTGAGACCCAAGGCAAAATTTTGCGCGTATTGCTCGAGCAAACGTTTCAGCGTGTGGGAACAAGTAAAAAAACCAAAGTCGATGTCCGCATTGTTTCTTCAACAGCAAGAGACCTACAGGGGATGATTGCCGCACAGGCTTTCCGCGAAGATTTGTACCATCGTTTAGGTGTGGTACCAGTCATTGTGCCGGGTCTGGCCGAACGCCGCGAAGACATTCCGGAATTGATAGAGCACTTTGCTAAAACCCATTCAGCATCTTCAGGCCAAGCATTGCGCCGTTTTGCAGGCGATGCATTGGCCGTGCTGCAAACCCGGAATTGGACTGGGAATGTGCGGGAATTACGCAATATGGTCGAGCGCATCATGATCCTGACCGCAGGCGAGTCAGGTGACGAAATCACAGCATCACATTTGCCATCTGAACCAACAACATCCTCGTCAGCATCAGGTTTTGGCGGAGAACATCTTTTGGCCTTACCATTGCGGGAAGCACGCGAAGCATTTGAACGGGATTACATTGCGGCGCAACTTTCGCGTTTTGGCGGCAACATTTCACGCGCGTCACAATTCATTGGCATGGAGCGATCGGCATTGCATCGCAAAATAAAGTCAATTGGAATGCATGCCAAAGACGTAGAATAAAAACCCTTTCGCAGGGCTTGCGCCGAAGGCCAAGCTGAACGAATATAAGGCTACGGGGCAAAAACAAGAAGGACCAGGTGAACACCATGGCGCAAGAAAAACCACAAAACCTGCAAGATACTTTTCTCAATCATGTGCGCAAAACCAAATTGCCTGTTACAGTGTTTCTGGTGAACGGGGTCAAATTGCAAGGCATCATCACTTGGTTTGACAATTTCTGCCTATTGCTGCGGCGCGACGGCGTTTCGCAACTGGTTTATAAGCATGCCATCTCCACCATTATGCCAGGTGGTCCAATAAGTTTGTTTGACGATGAAAGTGCGAACTCTTGAGTGATTCTGATCGTGAAATACTGCCGTCAAAAGTAAAGCGGCGCAAAAAAGCCGCTTCAACATTCCAGGGCAAACTTAAAGATGGCACGACAGCCGATGAAACCCGCGCCTTGGTTATTCACATTGAGCCTAAAGGCCGCTCGTCGACAAATATTGCTGACCGCCTGCCCGAAAGCCGTCTTGCGGAAGCCATCGGCCTGACGGAAGCCATTGGCTTAAAGATTGAGCATAGTTTGATTGTGCCATTGGCAGCACCGCGCCCGGCCACGTTGATTGGCACGGGTAAGGTTGCAGAAATTGCTCAATTGGCGAAAGACCATGAAACGGGATTGGTCATCGTCAATGCGCAGTTATCGCCGATCCAGCAGCGCAATCTAGAGCAAGCATGGGGTGCCAAAGTTCTTGATCGCACTGGCTTGATTCTGGAAATTTTCGGTGAACGCGCGTCCACCAAAGAAGGTACGCTGCAAGTTGAGCTTGCGCATTTGCAGTATCAAAAAAGCCGTTTGGTGCGGTCGTGGACTCACTTGGAACGCCAACGCGGTGGTTTCGGCTTTCTCGGCGGCCCTGGTGAAAGCCAGTTGGAAGCCGACCGTCGCTTGATTCAAGAACGCATATCGAAAATCGAGCGGCAACTCGAAGACGTGGTCAAAACCCGTTCATTGCACCGTCAGGGCAGGGCGCGTGTGCCGTACCCCGTCATTGCATTGGTGGGTTACACCAACGCCGGAAAGTCGACTTTGTTCAACCGGCTGACGTCGTCAAATGTTCTGGCAAAAGACATGCTGTTTGCGACGCTTGATCCGACTATGCGCACGATTTCATTGCCGCATGGCCGCAAAATTATTTTGTCGGATACTGTGGGCTTCATTTCTGATCTGCCGACCTCGCTCATCGCTGCTTTCCGCGCGACGTTGGAAGAGGTGTTGGAAGCAGATGTGGTTCTGCATGTACGCGACATGAGTCATCAGGAATCTGAGGCGCAAGCCAAAGACGTGATGCTGGTTCTCGAGCAATTGGGCTTGGGCGAGGGCAAGCGTAACCACATGATCGAAGTGTGGAACAAGGCAGATCTTTTGGACCCGCTCGAATATACCTCATTTGAAGCGGCTGCGGCACGCAAAGAAAACAGTGCGCTTGTTTCCTCCGTTAAAGGTACGGGCATCAATCATTTGATGGCGATGGTCGAAGCGCGCCTTGGCGGCACAGCTGACCAATATGAAGTGACGTTAAAGCCGGAAGACGGCAAAGGCTTGGCTTGGTTTCATGAACGTACCGAGGTTTTGGCACGGCGCGATCTCAAAAGCGGAAACATCAAATTGCGACTGCGGATGAGTTTGGAACGGGCCGGGCAAGCTGAAAACACCTATGGCAAGGCATTAAAAAAACTTTCGGCTTAACGAGTTCTCATTTTACAGGCCGTCATCCCGACGAAAGTCGGAATCTCATTGTTATCGCAAAGATTCGGGATTTCGCCGGAATGACGGATGGAGGTAAGTTTTCAAAGCCCCGCCAATTTTGACTTATCCCAGAGAGCATCCATTTCTTCAAGATTGGATTGCGCGGGCGTTTTTTGGTTCACCACTAAAGCGTCTTCTATGAACTGAAAGCGCCGCTCAAACTTGGCGTTGGCGCCGCGCAATGCAGCTTCGGGGTCAATGCCATAGTGGCGGGCCAGATTGGCCATCACGAAGAGCAAATCGCCCAGCTCTTCGGCCCGCTTGGCTTCGGGCGCATCTTTCAGTTCGGCAATTTCTTCTGCCAACTTGTCATAGACATGGTCGATATGCGGCCAATCAAAGCCGACTTTAGCGGCCTTTGCTTGCAGCTTTAAAGCGCGGGTTAAACCGGGCAGGGCCAATGGCACGCCATCCAGTGTACGCTTGCGTGCTTCATTTTTGTCGGCACGTTCCCTTGCCTTGTTTGCCTCCCAAAAGCCTTTGGCAACACCAGCTGACCGTGCCTTTTCATCGCCAAAGACATGAGGATGACGACGGATCATTTTGCTGTTCACAGCTTCGAGCACATCTTCAAAGGTGAATGAGCCTTCTTCCGTGGCCATTTGTGCGTGGTAGATGGGCTGCAACAGCAAATCGCCCAGCTCCTCGCACAGATGATTGCGGTCACCGCTGGCAATCGCGTCAGCCACTTCATAGGCTTCCTCAATTGTATAAGGGGCTATTGTTTCGAAATTCTGTTCGAGGTCCCAAGGGCAACCCGTGACCGGCGTGCGCAAAGCCGCCATGATGGCTTTCAGGGTTTCAATGCTGCGCTTGTCCAAATCGGCGAAGTTCTGAGACATTTAAGACGTCACCAAAAGAACGGGCGAGGGGTTTGTTTTTTGCTTTTGCTCAGCAAATCCAGCACCACGATAGACAGTTTTTCATCGGTCAATTCGGTCGCCGCTTGTTTTGCAAAATGATAATCAGCGGATGCAACGATGCAAATGGCATCTCGTGCATTGCGCCTTTGCCGCCAATGTTCGGCTGGCAAACAGCTTTCCATGAGCGCTTTATATGGCGCTTCCCACAAACGCTCAGTGCCATGCATGGCGGCCTGGAAAATGAGAAATAGCGCTTCAGACTGGCTGGACGCCGGGGTGATGGTTTTTGCCTTTGTCAAAGCCTGCCGCAGCACATCTTTGGCATAGTTTAATTCACCACGCTCCAGCAAAGCCCGGATTGGCCAAGCTAAAGGAAAAACCGCATTGTAGGCGTCTTCTTCAAGCAAGGCACCGTTGACCGCCTCTGACGCTGTGGGCACCACGAATTGCTGGCCGCGCACGTATCGCGCCACCCAAGACAACGCTTGGCACTGTCCGAGGTAGGATGGCTCTGCGCGGGCTGCGGAAAGGGCAGCCTTGTATTCAAGCGCCGCAATGTTCTTGTAACTCAGTTTCAACCTATTTCTCCTATTCGCATAATATATATTATGGAATGTAACTGCGTACCCGCAGAGATGCGGGCGTTGATGGATTTGTTGCCCCCATCAATGGCTTGTGGGTTTTGGTTCAACGATTAACTTATTTCGGCAAGGTTTGCTTTGGCCATATGCGCGCCTTGCAATTTGCAACCTTATTGTATTGCGCGTCATAAGTCATGTCTGTGCAATCAAACCAATAAGGAGTCTGCGCAGCCCATGTTGTTGTGGCGAATTTTGCTTTCAACAACTCCTGTGCAGGCTTCGAATATGCCTTTACAGGTCCATGCCAACGACAGCCATAGCGCGTGGCACGTACGGCCAGTGCCAAGGCTTCAGGCGCAGCATCATCGCCCTGAGACGCTTTGGCCCAGCGGATGGCGTCCTGCGTCAGTTTTTGTGGCGCTGACGGTGCTTTGGCCAAGCCTTCAACTTCTTTCCAGCTGATGGCCTTGACCATGGGGTGCTGTGCGATTGCTACTTCTCGGGCGGCGTCGGTCTTGGTGATCGCGTCAGGCTCAAGCAAAACTGCCAAAGACTTGGCATAGTAGCTTTTGACTGCGGCTATTCCAGATGCGTCGTCATAATTCTGTCTTACGGCACCCAGCTGGCGATCCGTTTCGAACGGGCACCACCAATTCTTGTCATTCGGATCATACTCATCCAAGGCGCTGAAAACATCGCGCTTGGCTTCAATCGGCTCTGACCAGTCCGGCGAGTTCACGAGAATGCCAAAACGCGGGTTTCGCAATATGGTTAATGCGAGGGCGCGTTCAATTTTCAGTTTCGGGAATTGGCTTTTTACGGCTTCCAATGATACGGCCAATTCGGGGTTGGCTGTCAACATGTCAGCCGTCGTCTTAGCGCTAGTGGCCAAGCCACGAGCATAATTGCGTGTCCAAGCCGCACGTTTCAACAATGCGCGTTGCTCAGCACTGAAAATCGGATCGTCACCCAAGGCCCGCAGTTTGGCGGCCGGCAGCAAATTCAGCAGCGTTGGCGACAGTTTTTCTTGCATGAGGTTTATGGCCTTGAGAAACTGCGTTTCATCTTCGGCCACCCAGGCCAAAAACTGCGCATAAGGTTCGCGTTGCCAGGTCTCATTCATTTTGCCGAGCGCGTTGAGCAAGCCATCGCTGATGAGGGCATTGCGCAGGCGACGCCCCTCCTCCACATTACCGGACGCTAAAATGTGCTGCATGATTTTTGGGACAATGATTTGCGAAATACTCCCACCATCAGCCAATTTTAAATTCGGCAGGTTGGCATAAATTTCATCGAAGCGATTTGCCATCGCCGAAAGCCGAGACGCTTGCGTGGCAAGTGTAATCAAAGCTGCGGCTTCAGGAGCTTCGCCGCAACTTGCTGCGGCTTTTGCGGACGCGTCCGAAGCCAAACGCCATAAAGCACTGCGGCTTGCGTCATCTGGTTTTGCTTTCAAACTTTCTAAAACGGTTTTTGGCAGTGCCGGCAATGCTGCTGATTGCAAGGCTTGCGCGCGATCAACATATGACGCCGACCAAACCTGCCACTTTTCGCCGATGATAGACCATGGGGCTTGTGTATAGGGCTTGTTGACACTTTGACCCGCCATCATCCACAGTGCCATGGGGTATTTGCGTGCGGCATCCGCCAAAGCTTTTGAAATCGTTGCGTCGGCAGGCAAAGTATTCGTGATCCACCAATCATCTTTTTTGGCGGTGATGCCAACAAAACTGATGTCATAAACAGCCCTGTTATAGGCCATCTCCGTTTTGGGATTGGCAGTAATGGCGGCTAATGGCTGGTTGAGTGTTGCAACAGTATTATCGATCAACTCGGTCCAGCCTTGCGGCGTATCTTCGAGATTGGCGATGTAACCTTGCAAGTCACGGGTAATGGAATGCACGGAAGCGAGGGAAGCATCGGCCAAGATGGCTTTGGTTTCGACTCGCGCCTCGATCACATTTTTTGCATTCGCAAGCAAATTGGCAACATTGTAACGCGCTGCTGCTTTATGTGGTGAGATCGACGCAGAGATCGCCTTGAATGCCGGGATAGCGGCGGGCGGTGATGTGTAAAATAATACAGAGGCCGCTTGATAAGCACGGTCATGTTTCAGCAGTTCAACGTCTGCAGGTTTCAAAGATTGGGGCGGAGCATCATCATTGAGTTTGGCTGATCCATCGCCACCGCAGGCTTTTAAAACTGCTTCTTGGCCCTTGAGCCAATGCTTCACATAATCACTGGCTTTGCCGAATGTTGCGATTCGCGCCAGCAAAACGTCATGGGGATAAGCAATACGGCATTCGTATGCTGGGTTGTTTAAAGTTTGATTTTCCGGCGCTATTTCCAAAACTGTTTTGCGCCAGGATTCACTGTTCTCATAAAATGTGGAATTGAGGGGTGAAGATGTATTTGGATCACCCAGCCCCGTAAGCTTTCGCCATGCAGCGACACCGAAAGGATCCGTCGCATAGGCGTCAATAGCGGCATTTAGTTTTTCAGGTGCACAAGCTGTTTGCGCCAAAGCTGGTGATACCAGCATTGAGGTTGCGACAAGCGAAAGGCAGAGACGACGCTTCAGCACGAGACAATACTCCATAATCAGAAATGAATAGTCATGCCATCAAAGGCGGGTTCCACATGAACGGGAAGTTCGGCGCGAAGTGTGGCGTAATCGAGATCAACATGCATGTTGGTGAGTATGGCCCGCTTGGGTTTCAAGCGTTCAATCCATGTCAATGTTTCAGACAAACTGAAATGGCTGGGATGTGGATTGCGACGCAAAGCATCGACAATCCAAACATCGAGACCTGTAAGTGCCGACATGCTTTCTTCCGGAATATCATTCAAATCCGGGGTGTAAGCCAAGTTGCCGATGCGAAAACCGAGCGCGTTGATGTTACCGTGTTGCACATAAAACGGAATTGACGAAATCACGCCACCCGCTCCCGATATTGAAATTTCATGCGGCACCGATATCGCTTTTAAATCCAAAATCGGCGGGTAAACACTGCCGGGTGCTTGCGAAACGCAATAAGCAAAACGGGTCATCAACATACCAGCTGTAGTGCTGTCGGCCCAGACTGGAATGCGATTGCGTTGCCGCAAAAAATAACCGCGCAATTCATCAATGCCATGTGTGTGATCAGCGTGTTCATGCGTGTACCAAACAGCATCAAGACGGCTCACATTTGACGACAACATTTGTTCGCGCATGTCGGGCGAAGTGTCGATGAGCACTGTTGTTTGCGCCTCGCCCTGCCCTTGCTCTAAAAGCAACGAACATCTGCGTCGGCGGTTTTTTGGATTGGCGGGGTCACACACACCCCAATCATTACCCACGCGCGGCACGCCACCTGATGAAGCACAGCCCAGAATGGTGGCGCGTAAACTCATGCGGCGGCCTTGAAGCGTGCAGGCATTGGCACCTTGTTAAACAAGCGAAAAAAATTGGCAGAGGTTGCAGCGGCCATGTGGTCGCGTGAAACGCCCCGCGTTTGCGCAAGCGCTTCCAGAGTATGAGCCACGAAAGCCGGTTCGTTGCTTCTGCCGCGCTTTGGCAGTGGTGCCAAAAATGGCGCGTCGGTTTCCACGAGGATGCGATTTTCGGGCAAAGCCTTTGCAGTGTCGCGCAAACTCTCTGCAGTTCTGTAAGTGAGGATGCCGGAAAACGAAACATATAGCCCAAGTTCCACCGCGCGCTCTGCCAACCACTGTTGACTGGTGAAGCAATGGAGCAACGCTTTGAATTCGCCCTTGGCCATTTCAGTTTCGAGCAAACGCGCTGTATCTTCCTCGGCATCACGGGTGTGAATAACGAGGGGCAAACCGGTTTCGCGTGCGGCTGCAATGTGGTTCTTAAAACCTTGCATCTGCGCTTCGCGGGGCGCGTTGTCGTAGAAATAATCCAGACCAGCTTCGCCAATGCCAACAACGCGCGGATGCTTCGTCAATTCAACAATTTCCGAAACTGGAATGTCGAGTTCTTCATGCGCATTGTGGGGGTGCGTGCCGACGGTGCAAAACACATTTTCATGTGCTTCGGCAATTCCCAAAATCTTCGGGAAGTTGCGGATGCGTGAAGAAATCGACAACACCAAACCAACTCCAGCATCCTCAGCGCGTTTTAAAACGTCGGGCAAGTTTTCATAAATGCCTTCGTAGTCCAAGTGACAATGGCTATCGACGATGAGACTCATGCAGGTTTCGCTTCTTCTTCGACGAAGCGCGGGAATACTGGGACGGGTGCAGGCAAGGCCGTGCCAGACACCAAACGTTCGCCGAAGTTCGCAAATGCCCGTCTGTCTACAGGTACCGCCAACAATTCCAGTAACTTTGCAGCTGACTGCGGCACATAAGGTTGGATTAAAATGCCAACCATTCGCAACACTTCTGCCGTGGTCCACAAGACTGTTTCCATGCGGGACGGATCCGTTTTCTTTAAAGCCCAAGGCTCTTGCCCTGCAAAATAACGATTGGCATCCGCCACCACGCGCCAAATCGCATCCATGGCCTTGCTGATCGCATAGTCGCCATGTTGCTTGCGGCACTCAGCCATCAGCGCATCCGCAGACGACAACATTTCTTCGTCAGTCGGGATCAACGTTCCCATTGCGGGAACCACAGCGTTGCAATTCTTGTTGACCATCGAGAGAGATCTTTGTGCGAGATTACCAAGATCATTTGACAGTTCAGCATTCATACGGGCGATAATCGCTTCATGGCTGTAACTGCCGTCCTGGCCATAAGGCACTTCGCGCATGAAGTAATAACGCACTGCATCGACACCATAACGCTCAACCAAATCCGATGGTGACACGATATTGCCGATAGACTTCGACATTTTCTCGCCGCGGCTAAACAGGAAGCCGTGCACCACGATTTGTTTTGGCAATGGCAGTTCAGCCGACATCAAAAAGGCTGGCCAATAAATCGCGTGAAAGCGCGTGATGTCTTTCCCGATCACGTGCGCTGCCGCAGGCCAGAACTTTGCCAGTGGTCCCTCACGATCCGGGAATCCAGTTGCGGTGATATAGTTCGTCAACGCATCCACCCACACATACATGACGTGCTTTGGCGCACCCGGCACAGGAATGCCCCAATCAAATGTGGTGCGGCTGACAGAGAGGTCACGCAACTCACGCTCAACGAAGGACACGATCTCATTGCGATATTGTTCAGGCACAATAAAGTCTGGATTTTGCTTATAATAGTCAAGCAGCGGCTGAGCATAGGCTGAGAGTTTGAAGAAATAACTTTCCTCTTCAACCCATTCAACAAGCGTGCTGGTTTTGATCGAATAGCGACGCCCCTCGCGCTCTTCAGTTTCGTCTTGATTGTAATAGGCTTCGTCGCGCACAGAATACCAACCGGCATATTTCGAGAGATAAATATCCCCCTTCTCTTCCATGCGCTTCCAAATGGCGGTGACTGACGCCTTGTGGCGCTCTGATGTGGTGCGCACAATGTCGTCGGCGCGCGCATTCAATATTTCGCCCATGGCTTCGAATTGCGCTGCGGTGCGATCGGCCAGGCCTTGCGGTGTCAGTTTTTCCCGATCCGCCGTTTGCTGCATTTTCTGGCCATGCTCATCCATGCCCGTTACGAAAAGCACTTCGCGTCCTTCAAGCCGCTGAAACCGCGCCATCACGTCGGTGGCGATGCGTTCATAGGCGTGGCCAATATGCGGCGCGCCATTGGCATAAGGGATTGCTGTCGTGATTAAGTAAGGAGCTTGAGTCATGGGGGCGTAATGCCCCGAAATCACGCCGCCTTCAAGGCATGATCAACTTGCGCCAAAATATCCATGACGGCAGTGCGGCGGTCGAGATTATAGCCACCCACGATGGATTGTTGTTGACCAAGCTCGCCATAAAGTGACGCC
>JAYUQS010000150.1:0-9774 GCA_043756645.1 Hyphomicrobiales bacterium
TGCGGGTTTTCGGTCCTTGCGGCAAGTTAAATAAACGAAAACCGCCCCGGCATGTCTGCCGGGGCGGCGAACCGCACGAGAAGTGCGGTGAGTGGCCTAAGGGGTCGTCGTTTCTTCAAACTTGGTCAAATAAACTTGATCGTCGCCGAATTTCACCAACTGGGTCGGCTTGACATAGCCGTATTGTTCATAGTCAACGCCAATATTCACTTTACCAGCGCCGCTGACTTTAAATTCATCAACCACCACAGGGAAATATGCAGAATTGGCATTGAATTCTGAGTTGCCGCCGATGTCAATTCCAGCTTTCGGTGTGTACCAAATGCCCCTGATGTAAGTACCGGCCCCTCCAAGGAGTGATGATTGCTGCGTAGCAGAATTTTCCGCCACAACCGCATAACCATTGTGAGCGCCGCCAACTGATGGTGCTTGCAGTTTCAACACTGACCCGTCGTTTCCGTTCATGTTAAATCTTGCATTTGCGCCACACAGAACAATTGTCGTGTCGGTGGCCAGCAAAGCACCTTTGATGTTAATTTCTCCAAACACATAAACCGTTTTTTGTGTAAGGCGAGCGGCACGGTTGGAACCAATAGTGATACTGTTGTAAGTTGCACTTGTGAGCTGCGTCGGAGCGGCCTCTGAAGTCCCGTTGGAAGCACTCGCATTGCTCCCTGACCTTCCGGCGCAATCAGGTGTAACAGTAGACGCAAACGGATTGCCGAAAGTCGCCTTGTCACCTTCGGGGCTACCGAGTTCACCGTCAATTTTGAACACACCCGAGCTACCCGCTTGGCTCCAACCACCGACAGTGTGGAAGAACGATGCATCTGCAACGCCGCCGCCATTCATATAGATTGACTGCGTCGCGTGTGTGGAGTCAGAGTGAACACCACAGCCTTTAGCTTCGAAGCCACCATTGCCTTGAAGGTGAAAGGCTTGGGCGCTGATGGATTGATCGCTTGACGGATTAAGTGCTAGCACGCACACCAACTTATCTGCTCCGCGAATATACTTCGCGCGGGCACGAATTGTAGGTTTTAAGTTGGAGTTATTCCGATCTTTGTTCATCGACTCTAAGAATGCGCCGGTCAGAGTGCCAGTCACCGAAGTCGTAACGACAACAGCAACCGAATCCACGCCATGCGAGACAGTCGCCGCATAAGTCACACCAGAAAATGGAATTTCATTTTGGTTGAGAAATAAATTTGCCGCTTCTGTTTGTTTCGCTTCCGTATCATCCAAAGAAGCACCGAACAAAACAGTCCGGTCAGCAAGGTCCTGTATCTGCACCATCGCATCGACTGTGCGGTTGTAGTCCAGCGCGATGCCAGCCGCACCAAACAATGGTGCCGCTGTGAGCGCCAACATGATTTGGACGTTGCCGCGCGTATCGCTTTTAAATCGGGCTGCCGAACGCTTAAGGTTAGAAATGGCGTTCGTCAAAAATGTGGCTGGCATGAAAATGTCTCCGTCGTTCAATCTCTCAATGCCACAAAAGTTTTAACCAGATTGTTGATAGCATTGCGAAAATTTTAGAGACTTTGCCTGTTAGAAGCCCAGATCGAAGTTAGGGTTAACAAACTCTTACTTCGGCTGGGCCCTTATTAAACCCTTACATATTCGGGTAATTCGGCCCATCGCCACCTTGCGGCACGGTCCACGTGATGTTTTGTGACGGGTCCTTAATGTCACAGGTTTTGCAATGCACACAGTTTTGAAAGTTAATTTGGAACTGTGGAGCGTGGCCTTCTACCCGCACAATTTCATACACGCCAGCCGGGCAGTAACGTTGGGCAGGCTCATCGTAGATTGGCAAATTGATGGCCGTTGGCACTTCCGCATTGGTTAAATGCAAATGCGCAGGTTGGCTTTCAGCATGATTGGTGGCCGAGAATGCCACGTTGGTGAGGCGGTCAAAGGACAATATACCGTCCGGCTTTGGGTAATCAATTTTCGGATAATCTTCTGCATTGCCCGTCGCAGCGGCATCCGTCTTGCCATGTTTCCAGGTGCCAAACCCAAATCCAAACAATGAGTGCATCCACATATCAACGGCACCCAAAGCCAAGCCACCAACCAATCCCAGCTTTGACCACATGGGCTTCACATTCTTTACTTTGTTTAAATCCTGATAAACCCAGGAATTCTCGAATGCGGTTTGATAAGACGTGAGTTCATCCGCACTGCGGCCTTCAGCCAAAGCTGCAACCGCAGCCTCTGCAGCCAGCATTCCAGTTTTCATGGCATTGTGACTGCCTTTGATACGGGGCACATTCACAAAGCCTGCTGAGCAGCCAATTAGAGCGCCACCTGGAAATGCCAGTTTTGGAATAGATTGCAAACCACCCTCAGTAATGGCGCGCGCGCCATAAGAAACCCGGCGACCTCCTTCTAACACTTTGGCAATCAACGGATGATGCTTGAAACGCTGGAATTCCATATAGGGGTAGAGATGTGGGTTTTTGTAATTGAGATGCACCACGAATCCAATCGACACCATGTTGTCTTCAAGATGATATATGAAACTGCCGCCACCAGTTTTCACTCCCAGCGGCCAACCCATCGTATGCGTGACCTGGCCTTGGCGGTGATTTTCAGGTTTCACCTCCCAAAGCTCCTTCATACCAAGGCCATATTTTTGCGGCTCTTTGCCTTCTGACAGGTTGAAGCGATTGATGATCTGCTTGGCCAATGATCCGCGCACGCCCTCAGCTATAAACACGTATTTGCCGAGCAGTTCCATGCCGGGCTGATAATCCGGACCTTGCGAACCATCTTTTTGCAAGCCCATAACACCGGCCACAACACCTCGCACGACGCCTGCTTCGGAATACAAAACGTCAGATGCAGCAAAGCCAGGATAAATTTCAACGCCCAGGCTTTCAGCCTGTTGCGCCAACCAACGGCACAGATTACCCAGAGAGATGGCATAATTGCCATGATTGTTCATCAGTGGCGGCATCAGGAAATTTGGCATGCGCAGCGCGCCCTGCGGTCCAAGCACATAAAAACGGTCATCTGTGACCGGCGTGTGCAAAGGCGCACCGCGCTCTTTCCAATCCGGGAACAGTTCCGACAGGCCAATTGGATCTATGACTGCGCCTGACAGAATATGAGCGCCAACTTCCGAGCCTTTTTCCAACACGCAAACACTTATATCTGGCGAAAGTTGCTTGACGCGAATGGCAGCAGAAAGCCCCGCTGGTCCCGCACCGACGATGACCACATCATATTCCATTGCTTCGCGCTGCAAGTCGGACACGTTGAACCTCTATAATTGTTGTCTGTTTGTCTTTACTCGCCACCCTGTTATAGGATTTTCACAAAGCTGAACAGGCGTCCAACTGCGACATGAACACGACTTCAAACACCTCATTTGAGTTTGACATGGCAAATCTTTTGCCATGGCTGGTGGATATGGGGGCAGACGAAGTACTACGGGACGTGCCAGTCAACCGTTTTGCGGCCGCACCGCCGCCCATTGAGGTCGTAGAACCGCAAAAACCACGTGCGCCGGTTCTGAAGCCAGCTTCAGCAAAACCCGCTACAAACTGGCAGGCTGTAGCTGCAGGAGCCGAAGGTGTAGCCGCCGCCCAAGCCGTTGCACCGACCATTACATCAGTCGAAATGTATCTTGAGGCCCTCGAGGCTTTTGACATCCACCCTTTAAAACGCACCGCCAGTCGCGCCGCCGCTTTTTCCGGATCAGAACAGCCCAAAGTTCTTCTGTTGTGTGATAAGCCGCGCAACGAAGAGGACCGCACAGGCGATGTATTGGCAGGCAATAATCTGGTGCTGGCTGAACGCATGTTGGCCGCCATTGGCTTGTCATTAACCGACACCACAGTGACCATGGCTATAGCAAATTTCATTCCGTGGCGGCCACCAGGCAACCGTGCGCCGATTGAACTGGAGGCCGCGATGCTGGCACCGTTGGCGCTGAAATTGATCCAGATTTTGCAACCAAAAGCCGTTCTCTGTTTCGGACCACTGCCAGGACAATATCTTGCGGGCGGTGAAGAGGCCGTAATGAAGCAGCGGGGCAAGTGGCTAAGCATAGCAGGCATACCAACACTCACCACCTTTCATCCTGAAACGCTGCTAAAAAGCCCGGCATCCAAACGCTTGGCCTGGCATGATCTGCAAGCCTTCAGGCAGAAATTGAATGAACTGATATGACCAAACCACCGCGCGAATTCATGCCCATCGGCATTGCCGTCATGACCATTTCAGACACACGCACAACGGCTGACGATAAATCCGGCAACACCTTGGCTGAACGCATTACGGCATCAGGCCATGTTTTGGTTGAACGTTTGATTGTGAAAGATGATGTGCGTCAAATCCGGGCTGCTGTCCGTAAACTTGTTAAGCGCAAAGACGTTGATGTGATTATTTCAACCGGCGGCACCGGCCTCACCGGCCGCGACGTAACAGTCGAAGCCATGCGACCGCTGTTCGATAAAGAGATAGAAGGCTTCGGCGTGGTATTCCACATGATCTCGTTTCAGAAAATCAAAACCTCAACAATGCAATCCCGCGCCACGGCGGGTGTTGTATCTGGCAAATATGTATTCTGCCTACCCGGATCCCCCGGTGCTTGCCGCGATGGTTGGGACGAGATACTCGTTCACCAACTGGACTATCGTCACCACCCCTGCAACTTTATCGAAATCATGCCAAGGCTGAGCGAACACTTGCAGCGGGACAAAGGTTAACATGCAAAACACCTTAGCTGACAGCCGCTACTCTTGGTTTCGCCTTGGCATTTCTTTGCTGTTGGCAACACTGGGAGGCATAGGGCTTTGGGCACCCGTTATTGCTTTGCCAATTGTACAACAGGAATTCGGCGTGGACAGGGCAGGGGCCTCCATTCCCTACACCTTGACCATGATCGGGTTTGGCATCGGCGGTGTTCTGATGGGCCGGGTAGCTGATCGTTTCGGCATTTTCGTGCCGCTGTTCATCGGCACAATTTTGCTTGGCATAGGTTTCATCGCGGCGGCAGAATCAACAGGTTATTGGTGGTTCATTGCGGCTCAAGCAGGTTTGATCGGTCTTTTAGGGGTGGCTACAACTTTTGGTCCGCTCGTGGCTGATGTATCTCTATGGTTCCAAAAGCAACGCGGCATTGCTGTTGCTATTGTGGCCAGTGGAAACTATCTCGCGGGCGCGATTTGGTCGCTGCTCCTGACACCTGCCATTGCCGCTTATGGCTGGCGCACTGCGTTTTGGGTTATTGGCATCATGTGCGTGGTCCTCATGTTGCCGCTCACTTTACTGTTGCGCCGCCGCGCCACTTTGGATGAAAAACCAAGCCCCACCGCCGGCACATCGACAGCCACCGGAACGCCTGCACTTCAAGGCCTTCTCGTCTTGGCCGGTCTTGCTTGCTGTGTGGCCATGTCGATGCCGCAAGTTCACATTATCGCTTATTGCGGCGACTTAGGCTATGGTTCCGCCGCTGGCGCCAATATGCTGGCACTTATGCTGAGCTTTGGCGTCGCCAGTCGTTTACTCTCTGGATATTTTTCAGACATAATCGGTGGTGTTGGTACCCTCATCATCGGGTCGATGCTGCAATGCCTCGCTTTGCTGCTTTATATCCCCTTTGATGGCTTGGCCTCGCTCTACCTCGTTTCAGCGCTTTTCGGTTTGTCGCAAGGCGGCATTGTTCCAAGCTATGCTTTAATCGTGCGGGATAATTTCCCCGCCAAGGAAGCGGGTTTCCGCATCAGCCTCGTCCTGACGGCAACGGTATTTGGTATGGCATTGGGCGGTTGGGTATCAGGCGAGATTTTCGACAAAACCGGCTCTTACACGTGGGCTTTTGCACATGGCATTGGATGGAATGTCCTCAATCTCGCAATCGCAATGTGGCTCTTATTCAGAAAACGAACGATCTTATCTCATGCTATCCCAGCCTGATTTATGCCTTCGACGCGGCAAGACTTGACCCCCGCCATCACTTCCGC
The DNA here is from genome assembly GCA_043756645.1 of Hyphomicrobiales bacterium. Lineage (GTDB taxonomy): Bacteria > Pseudomonadota > Alphaproteobacteria > Rhizobiales > Aestuariivirgaceae > Aestuariivirga. The sequence continues at coordinate 5,979 of JAYUQS010000150.1, forward strand.
GATTGTTGCGTTGCAAAATCATGGAAACATTCCCCCCCAATCTCATCGTTTTTGGTTCAGGCGCTCCACCACAACCAACACAGCCGCACTTTGGCAGCAAAGCCAATATGCAAGTGGTGCTGTCGCAGCTCGGCCTTGCCGTACCAGCGGGCTTTGCAATTGCCCGCGACCTTTGCCGGGACGTTGCGGATAAATCGACTGACGCGCTGCCAGATGAAGTGGAGCAAGCGCTCCAGGATTTGCAGGGCATGACTGGCCAAAATTTTGGTGGATCCACACGTCCACTTTTTTTAGCGATGCGCACTTCAGCAGCTGTCAACGTTCCGGGAACGGGAGACGCAATTCTCAACATTGGGCTGAATGACGCGACAGTCGAAGTGCTGGCGCATGCGAGTACCGACTTGCGTTTTGCTTTTGACAGCTATTGCCGGTTCATTCAAAACTTTGCCCAAGTGGTTATGGGCGATGATCCTGCAGCATTTGAAGATGTGCTTGCCCTTTATATGGAGGAACGCGGCTATGTCTCAGACACCGAATTGCAAGGGTCCGATATGCGCGAAATTGCCAGCCGCTTTAAGGCGCAATATGAAAGCAACAATGGCGAAGGTTTCCCGCAAGACTTAACGCGTCAACTCAAGGCCTCTTGCGCTGCTTTGCTTCGTGCGTGGCAAGCGCCTCGCGCACGCACCCACCGTAAATTACAAGGGCAAGGAGAAAACGAGGGCTTGGCCATTATCATCCAAAGCCATGTAAGCGGACTTTTGGGCGATAATTCGGGCGTTGGCCGTGTTATCACACGCCATCCGCAAACCGGTGCCGGACAAATCGCGGGTGAATTTTTACCAAACGCAAGCGGTCCCGAATTGGTGGCGCGTCTTAAGCCCAGCATACAAATCAATGTATTGAAACAACAGCAACCCGGCGCCTATACAGAATTAGCTGCTGCTGTTGAACAGCTCGAAAACCACTTATGTGATGGCCTCGACGTCGAGTTCGCCATTGATAATGGCAAGCTCTGGCTTTTGAATGTAAAGCCTTGCCGCCGTTCTGCTCAAGCCGCATTGCATATGACGCTGGACTACGCTGCCAAAGGCCTGCTTTCCAAACAACAGGCTTTGTTGCGTATTGACCCATTGTCGCTCGATCAGTTACTCCACTCCACAATTGACCCCGACGAAAAACGCACCATCATCGCGACAGGTCTACCTGCTTCGCCGGGCGCAGTGTCAGGGCTTGTTATTTTTGATGCAGAGGAAGCACGTGATCTTGCAGCACAAGGTCGGCGTGTCATTCTCGTCAGGCCTGAAACTTTACCCGAAGATATTCGTGGGCTTCATGCAGCCGAAGGTGTTTTGACCACAAGAGGTGGCATGACCAGTCATGCTGCGGTGATTGCGCGTGGTATGGGTAAGCCTTGCGTGACGGGTGCTTCAACACTGAAAATAGATGCCAAAGAAGGCACGTTGACAGCACCCGGTTTGGTGTTGCAACGCTACGACGTGATCACGCTTGATGGCTCGACCGGCCAGGTTTTGAAAGGCTCTGTGCCAACCACCAAGCCGGAGGTGACTGGCGATTTTGCAACCTTGCTTGAATGGGCCGACGAATTCCGCCGCATGCAAGTGCGTGCAAATGCGGAAACAGTTCAGGACGCGCGCATGGCCAAAGATTTTGGCGCTCAAGGCATTGGTCTCTGCCGCACCGAACATATGTTCTTTGAAGGCGACCGCTTGGTGGCCATGCGTGAAATGATTCTGGCAGATAAAGAAAAGGACCGCCGCGCCGCCCTGTTGAAGGTGTTGCCGATGTTGCGCGGAGACTTTATTTCTTTGTTTGAAATCATGGCAGGTCTGCCGGTTACCATTCGATTACTGGATCCACCGTTGCACGAATTCCTGCCAGATGGCGGACCGGAAATTGATGCTGTTGCAAAAGCATTGAACGCAGATCCGGCTTTGCTCCGTAAGCGTATTACGGAGCTGCGCGAACAAAACCCTATGCTTGGCCATCGCGGCGTCAGGTTATTGCTCAGCTTCCCCGAAATCGTAGAGATGCAAGCCCGCGCTATTTTTGAGGCTGTTGCGGAAGTTCAGAAAACCACAGGGTTCCCACCGATTCCCGAAATCATGGTACCGCTCGTGGTGTCCCGAATGGAGCTTGATCTCGTCCGCGCCCGCATTGATGCAACCGCAATTGCAGTCGAAAAAGAAACCAATGTTGTGCTGTCTTATCGCGTCGGTACGATGATAGAACTTCCGCGCGCCGCCCTGAAAGCCGGCGACATTGCAAAAACAGCGGAGTTTTTCTCTTTCGGCACCAATGACCTGACTCAAACCACATTTGGCATCAGCCGTGACGACAGCGCACGATTCATTGGAGAATACCAAGCCAAAGGTATTTTTAACCGTGACCCTTTCGTCACCTTGGATGTTGATGGTGTGGGCGAATTGATCGATTTAGCCGTACAACGGGGCAGGGCTACACGACCGGAAATACATTTAGGCATCTGCGGTGAACATGGCGGTGACCCTGATTCAATCAGCTTTTGCGAGGCAAAAGGCCTTGATTATGTCTCATGTTCGCCCTTCCGTGTCCCCATTGCGCGGTTGGCTTCTGCCCAAGCTTACCTCAGGTTGAACAATAAAATTAAATAAATTCAACGTCTTAACCATATTTTTGGCTGATTAAAAAAGTGGCGTAAAAATGGTCGCAAAAACTTGCCGCCCCTCGTTTACCTATGCTAAAGGCAATTCAGTTATGGTGAACAAATGGTAATTGTCCTGATTCATAATCGGGTCGCCTTTGAGTTGGAATAGATCGTTGCAATCAGCCAAGTATCAACATCGCCGATCCTATACGAGGCAAGACTTTGAAGCCATAGCAGCTCAAAAGTCGGGTGGCTTTGCAGATATCGCTCCATATATCTTTGGCGGTGCCATGTTAGTTGCGGCTTTTGCATTCGCAGGCCACCAGTTGGGCCGCAATGCTGACGCACATACGGCTGGACCTGATATCGAGGTTGCCGCTTCAATCCCAATGCAAACAACAAATTCAATCGCCAAAAGTTCTCTACTTGCCGAAGGCGATAGTTTCGAACTCATGGGCCTCAATGCTCTGCGCCGCCAAACAGTTGTTTTGGAAGGCAAAGGCGATATGGCTGAGCTGGATGCCGGTGAAGCGCCTGAACCTGAAATTCTGGCAGAACCCAAACCGGTTCTGAAGCCAGTCAAAAAAGTTGCAAAGCTGGCTGAGCAACGCTTGAAAATTGAACCAGCCGCCGTCAATTTGGGTGAAGCTGTTGAAGTCAGGCCAAAGTCCAAGGTCTTAAAGAAACTTGCTGTAGCCGCAAAGCCAGACGATATCGAAAAATCCTTCAAACTGCCCAAAGCTGAAAAGCAAAAAGTAATTGCCCAACGTCGTGTGCGCCAAGCCGAAGAAAATTGCCTGGCCCGCGCTGTATATTTCGAAGCGCGGTCTGAGTCGGTCCTTGGTCAAATGGCTGTTGCCAAAGTTATTCTGAACCGCGTGAAGGCCAAGAACTATCCGAAAACGATCTGCGGCGTTGTTTACCAAGGTTCACACCGTCGCAATTCCTGCCAGTTCTCGTTTGCTTGCGATGGTCAAGCTGATGACGTGCGCCAACCAGCTGCCTATGCTCAGGCAAAAGCGGTCGCTAAACGTGCAATTGATGGCGACAAGAAAGTTGCTGCTCAATTGAACGGTGCCTTGTTTTATCACGCTGATTATGTGAATCCGAAGTGGGCTCGCTCCATGCGCAAGGTCATGAAGGTTGGCC
>JAYUQS010000151.1:0-27366 GCA_043756645.1 Hyphomicrobiales bacterium
CAAATTGAGGAGGCCACTCGATTCGCGTCCGGACCGGCGGACCCATGGGATCAGGTGATGCGGCGGGCCTGAAACCGTGAGCCATTTCGGTGAGCTTCAAAGCCCATGAAAGTGTTGGGAGGGACGGCAGGTCACTGGAGTTGATGCCGCCCCTCCGTTGGAGAATTTACCCGTTTTTTTAGTGTGCTGACGGGCCCCCTAGAATCTGAATAAATCGATAACGGAACGCGCCCCAAAGCGCCAGCGTAACCTATGGTAAACGCTGCACTTTCGGCTGTTAAGCTGAACAGGTAAGGTAAACGAATTCAGACTTCGGGGACATCGGCAGGCAGAGTGTCGCCCTGTTCTTCCGGTTCCACAAGGTGCATGTCCAGCGGTTGCAGGGCTTCAGTGCCGTCCAAAGGATCTTCATCCTCGGTCAAATCGTCAGACATTTTTGGCAGCGGCATATCAAAGCCCGGCGGCAAATTACCCTCAAGCAGGCCCGCCGCTTTCAATTCGTGCAAGCCCGGCAGGTCGGTGATTTCGTTCAAACCAAAGTGGCGCAGAAAACCATCTGTCGTGCCGTAAGTCACAGGGCGACCCGGTGTTTTGCGGCGGCCGCGCATGCGCACCCAACCAATGTCCAACAAGGTGTCCAATGTGCCCTTTGAAATGGCAACACCACGAATATCTTCAATTTCCGCACGTGTCACCGGCTGATGGTAAGCGACGATAGAGAGTGTTTCCAGGCCCGCCTTGCTCAGCTTTTTCTGTTGAACGGTTTCACGGCGCAAAACGAAGGCGACATCCGGCGAGGTGCGCAGCATATAATCGCCAGCAATTTGCACGAGGTTCACACCACGGTTGGCATAGTTTGCTTGCAAGTCTTCAATCAGAGACACGGCATCAACGCTTTCTGGCAAAAACGCGGTCAGCTTGGCAAGGCTCAAGGGCTCGGTCGCAGCGAATAACATGGCCTCCACGATGCGCAAATGCTGATCGCGGTCCATGTTTGGATGCGGTGTAACAACTGCATTTTCAAAACCTTCCGGCGTCAACACGTCGTCCGGACCGTCGATTGTTTCATTCATGAGTTGATCCAGTTTTGGCTGGGGGTGCATGTTCACATTTCCTCGAATGACTAACTAACGTTCGCGCGACGGCGCAAGAATATGGGTTGAAAGGCGTCGTCTTGCCTGAGTTCAATCACGCCCTCGCGGACCAATTCCAGACTGGCTGTAAAGCTTGAGGCACGCACGGAACGGCGTGTTTCCGGTACAGAAATGTATTTCTCCAACCAAAGGTCGAAAGTGCCCCATTCATCCATGAAGCCGATCAGACGCTGCAAGGTTTCTCGCGCTTCTTTGATCGACCAAACGCTTTGTTTTTTGACAGTGTAAATCTGATGCACCATCTTGCGTTGCCGCCGTGAGGCATAGGCCTTCAAAAGGTCCAGCAACGTATCCCCATATTCTTTTTGAGTTTCGATCACCAATGGTTCAGGTGCGCCACGTTCAAAAACATCACGGCCCAGTTGTTGACCATTCATCAGTTGTTCGGACGCGTTGCGCATGGCTTGCAAACGTTGCAGTCGAAACGCCAAACGAGCTGCCATGTCTTGAGGCTCAGTCTCGCCTTCCTTGGGTGCTTGAGGAATGAGCAAACGCGATTTTAAATAAGTCAGCCAAGCGGCCATCACGAGGTAATCTGCGGCAAGTTCTAAACGCATTGTACGAGCCCGCTCAATAAAAGCGATGTATTGATCGGCCAGTGCGAGAATAGAAATGCGTGAGAGATCTATTTTGTGTGTCCGCGCTAATTCCAACAGGAGGTCAAGCGGGCCTTCGAACCCTTCCACATCGATAATCAGCGCATCATCGTCCACCAAGTCAACACCCACGCGGCGTGGGTCTCCATCACCGTCGGGCCAAGTAACAGGTGGTTGTGTGATTTCCTCAGACATGGAACGAATTTAACCGTTTCCCGCCTGCAATGCACAAACTATTGTTGGAATTAACGGGTTTTCCCCAAGCCTTCTCAGGTGAATACGGTTTCCATCACAGCGTCCCAGTCTTTCAATGCCAATTTACTGTCGTAACTCTGGGGTTTGCGGCGCTGTTTCAAAGCGGCCTTGGCTCTTGCCATGGCTTTTCCCGCCAAAGGAGCTGCGGCCTCTGCCACTTCCTGCATTTCTTCAAGTGAACCATTGCAATGCAGGACCACATCACAGCCTGCTTCAAGCGCAGCTTTGGTTTTCTCGGTGAAGCTACCTGACAGAGCTTTCATCGACAGATCATCCGTCATCAACAGGCCATTGAAGCCCAATTGCTTGCGAATGACGTCACGAATGACAGTTTTAGAGAGTGTCGCCGGGTTGTACTTGTCTAACGCCTCAAAGACAACGTGAGCCGTCATGGCCATTGGGCAATCGGCAAAGCCTGCGAAAGTGCGGAAGTCCAATGATTCGAGCTCCACGCGTTCGGCTGCCACCCGTGGCAATTCCTTGTGGCTGTCCACCGTTGCACGGCCATGACCAGGAACATGTTTCATAACCGGCAGAATACCGCCGTCCAAGAATCCGGCGATGTGGGCACGAGACAGCGCCAAAATGATTTCGGGCGACGTGCCATAAGCACGGTCGCTGATTACAGCGTGAGAGCCCGGTTGCGGCACGTCCAAGACCGGCAAGCAATTCACGGTTATACCTGCTGCATGGAGATCTTCCGCCATCAGGCGTCCTACGCTACGCGCAGTCCGCAATGCATGCACAGGACATTTTTGATACCTTTCGCCAAAGCGCGAAGCTGAGGGATATTTACGCCATTCCGGGTTGGCATTTGGGCCCATGCGTTGAACACGGCCACCTTCCTGATCAATCAAAACGGGGGCGTCTTTCCGGCCAATTGTCTTACGGAAATCATCGGTCAGTGCTTTCAATTGATTTGTAGATGCACAATTGCGTTGAAACAGAATCAGTCCCCAGGGTTGGTGGTGTTTGAAAAGCTCCCGTTCAGCCGGGGTAAGTTCCAAACCAGCGCATCCGCTGATGAAAGACTTTACGTGACGTTGCATTTCTTGTGCCCCTCAATCTCAAACGTATGTCACTCTCAAGAGTTAGCAAAAGCTGCTATTCCGGATTGCGACAGAAATATTACATATTTGCAGATGTCTAACGATTTTTCACAAGACAATCACGTTCGCCACCGGCAAAAAGCGAAGAACAAACCGCATTTGCTTGCGCTTTGCTGTCCATGCTGCCGACGCTCAGGCGGTAGCGCGTGGAACCGCCTACTGAAGCTTCACTGATAATGGGTGCGAAGCGACCAAGCGTGCCGGAATGTTTGGCTTTTAAACGCGCATATTCAGTTTGTGCCTCAGCTTTAGAGCGAAACGATGCAAGTTGAACAACAAAGCCGCTGGCACCGCTGGCCACTTGGGTTTCAGGAACGACAACTTTTTTGGCCGCAGCAGGTGGCGGAGTCGCAGGTTCAAAATTGTCTGACGCGCTTTCCGCTGCATTGTCTTTTGACGAGAACAAGTTACCAAACAGGGTTTTTTTCTTTTCGGGTGCCGGAGTTGCGATGTTGGATTCGGGCGCAACAGCATCAACAACGCCGTCACCAGTATATAAGCCACCTTCAGCCGAAGCGACATCGTCAATATCTGCGCTTTGCTCTACGGTTCTGCGTGGTTTGGCTTTGGCTGTTTTTTGAGGAGCGACCAACACGATTGGATTTACTCCAAGGGATTTTTCTGTTGTCTTCTTGGGTTTGGCAGACTCAGTTTTCTTTTTTGCCGCAAATACTGGCTTCTTTTTTGGTGCTGCCGGTGTGTCTTCGATTGCTTCTGTTTCGGGTGCCAAGCTTGGCGAAGCAGCCGAAGGTTTTTCGAGGTTTATTTCACCTGGTGCAGGTGGATCCAATGCCAGCGGTGGTGCAACGTCCCCTTGAGCGGCAACTGCCGCCTGACTTTCGCCGGCGGCAGGAGTAATGGTTTCTACAGATTGCTTTTGAGATGCAGGATCAAGTGACCCTTGCTGTTCGCCCGTCCCACCGGGAGGCGGCGGAATTGGTAGTGGTGTGGCTTCTTCGCCTGCACCTCCAGCTGGATCCGGAATGGCTTCATCTAGATTTGTTGGTTCGGGAATGGCCGCCGGTGTTTCGACCGCTGGCGCCACTTCGCCACCTAAAACTTCCTGATCACCTACGATGCGATCATAAATCTGTTTCTTCGTTGGCGCTGCAACAGCTGGTTGAAGCGTTTCTGCTGCAGGAGCTTCCGCTTGAACTTTTGCAGGCGTTTCCGATGCGGCAACCGCAGGAACTTCCTGCGATGTGGTTTGTCCAGACATCAGCGGCTTGATTGAGCTTTGATACAACCAAACACCAAGGCCAGCGAGCAACATCGTAGCAAGTACCAAACCAGCTAAAACCCAAGGTGCCTTTGACCGTGGTGCCTCGTCTTCATAACCATATTCGGCCTCTTGATAGGCTTGCTTGTAGTCGGTTGTTGTTGGCCGCGTTGCGCGAGGAGTTGGCACCTCGTCATAAAACTCATCCTCAAATTCAACTTCAGGTTCATTCACGGGCGTTGGCATGCGCGCCGAAGCCGGGTTGAGCCGTGGACTGGAATTATAACCGCGTTGTGCAGGCGGTGGAGCAAAATTAGTGGGTGCGTAGTTTGGATTAAGAGCGTTCGTTTGCCGCTGCGGTATGTTCAAGCGCGGGCCGTTGACAGGAGGTTGTTGATAGCCCGCTTGCTGCATGGGCGGCGGCGCAAAACCGCGCGGTTGAGGTACATAGCCAGGTGGCGGCGCGTAACCTGAGTTTGGATCAACAGGACGGTAAGGTGGCACGGGCTGTTGATTGTAATTCAGTTGAAATGGCGGCATGCCAACGGTCGCTTGCGGGTAGTTTGGCACGGGTTGCTGTTGTTGCACCGGCGGAGCAACCTGTGGCCGCGGCGTATAAGTGTTTTGAGGCGGCGGCACCCCACCCAAAGGAGGCCGCGCCGGTGCCAATTGCGGAGCAGGCGCTTGCGGGACAGGAACTGCCGGTCTCGATACAACAGGGGCAACTGCTGGACGCGTTTGCACTGTTTCTTCGGCAAACGTAAACTTTGGTTTGGCGGTTTGGATTGATGGAGGCATTGGGGCCAGTGCTGCTGGAGGCTTAAATTGCGCTTCTGCCCTCTGCTTGGCAACCTGCACACGTTGTTCAGCAAGTTTGGTCGATGCGTCGCGTTGAGAGCGCAATCTCTCGGCAAGTTTGTCAGGCGCGATTGGTGCAGGTTGAATCACTTTCGGATTGGCGCGTGATGCCGGTGGCGTTCCCCGCGGTGCCATTGGTGCTGGCTTTGCGACGGGCGCCATCGCCCGAGGTTGTACTGGCAGTGAAGCAGTTGCAACCGGGCGAGTAGAAACTGCTGCCGATTCCTTCTGGAATTCGTCCGAAATTTTTGGCAAGTCTTTGCTTCCTTGGGCACCGATGCCCAACCGTTCGCGCCAATTGCGTTTGTCTTGGCCCTTGGAATTGTCCTGGTCCATTTATCCCTTATGCCCCATCACATATCCTCGACTGGTGTCAAGCCGAGAATCCCTAACCCATTGGCGATACAATAACGGATTGCCCGCAAGAAAGCGAGACGGGTGTTGGTTAACCTTGCATCACCTTCCACAATGAACCGCAATTGCGGCGCTTCTTTGCCCTTGTTCCACAAAGCGTGAAAATCTGAGGCTAAGTCATGGATATAAAATGATATTCTGTGTGGTTCGTGGGCCGCCGCAGCGGCCTCCAAGGCCCTCGGAAAAGCTGCAATTTTACGTATTAACCCTATTTCAGATTCATCCGTCAACTGATCAAAATCGGCCAAGACTGGGTTTTCACCTGTGATTCCCTGCTCTTCGGCCTTCCGTAACACGGAGCAAATCCGGGCATGAGCATATTGAACATAGAATACGGGATTGTCTTTTGATTGCTCTGTGACTTTGGCAAAATCAAATTCCAACGGCGCTTCGTTCTTCCGCATCAGCATCATAAAACGCACAACATCAGCGCCCACTTCATCTACGACGTCGCGCAAAGTGACAAATTCGCCCGCCCGTTTGGACATGCGCACGGGCTCGCCATTGCGGAATAGTTTCACCAATTGGCAAAGCCGGACCACAACGTCGACCTTCCGGTTACCGGCAAGCGATGCTGAAACAGCTTCGAGCCGCTTAACGTAGCCACCATGGTCAGCGCCCAGCACGTAAATCAATTCATGAAAGCCACGATCAATTTTATTCTTGGTATAGGCGACATCAGAGGCGAAGTAAGTGTAAGAGCCGTCCGATTTTTTGAGCGGCCGATCCACATCGTCACCATACGCAGATGAACGGAAGAGAGTTTGTTCACGGTCTTCCCAATCTTCCGGCACTTCGCCCTTTGGTTTGTCGAGGCGGCCTTTGAAAATATCGCCCTTGTGCTCAAGGAAATCGACGACCTTGTCGACCGCACCTGAAATGTGCAGCGATTTTTCCGAAAAGAACAAATCTTGCTTGATGTTGAGTGCGGCCAAATCATCCCGGATCAAATCCATCATCATAGCTATAGCCCGCGTACGCACTGTATCAAGCCATTCAGACTCCGATTGGTCTTTTAGCGTTGTACCAAACTCTTTTACCAATGCCTGCCCCACGGGCACCAGATAATCCCTCGGATAAAGCCCCGCTGGAATTTCTCCGATGTCATCGCCCAAGGCCTCAAGGTAACGCAAATGCGCAGACCGCGCCAAAGTATCAACCTGTGATCCAAAGTCATTGATGTAATATTCTTTTGTAACGTCAAAACCAGTTGCTTGCAGCAGCGTTGCCAAAGCATCTCCGAACACTGCACCACGACAATGACCAACGTGAAGTGGGCCAGTCGGGTTGGCTGAGACATATTCGACATTGACCTTTACGCCTTTGCCGAATTGTGAACGCCCAAACTGATCTTTTTGTGCGAGTGCGGCACCCAAAACCCGGGGCCACACATCAGCATTCAAAGTGGCATTGATGAAACCTGGTCCTGCGATTGCCAGTTTTTTTACATCTGCAACATTTTGTAGTTTTACAATCAGAGCTTCGGCGAGAACGCGCGGATTAAGCCCGGCAGGCTTTGCCAGAACCATTGCAACATTGGTTGCAATATCGCCATGCGAAACGTCGCGTGGCGGCTCAGCTGCGATTTTTGATGTGTCAATGCCTTCAGGCAGCATGCCTTCAGCTTGCAAGGCCGCAACTGCCTCCAACACATGAGATTGAAAATCTGCAAAAATATTCATTTTATCTACCAATTATCGAAGCCCGCCCCTATCGGAAAAGCGGGTCAAGGTCAAACAAGCGCTTGTGTTGATCGAGCGCATAGCGGTCTGTCATGCCGGCAATGAAGTCACACACATGCCGCGCGGTGTGGCGTTTTTCGCCGGCCCCTGCGAGTTCGCGCCAATCTTTCGGCAGTAACGTTTCATCATTTGAGTAGGCGTTGAAGAGATCATCAATCACCCGCTGCGCGCGTCCCATAATGTCCATGACGCGGGGATGACGATACATTTGTTGAGACAGGAACTGCTGCAAAACACGGTTGTATTCGCTCATTTGTGCCGAGAATCTGGCAAGTACTTCCTTGGCGTTGTGGACATCCTCAACAGACTTTGGATGAATGCGTGCAAAGTTTTTCTTCGATTCTGCCAACACATCCTGCACCATTGCTGAAATCACGCGGCGCACGGTTTCATGCACCAGGCGATTGTGTTCAAGATCAGGGTAACGCCGCAGCACATCCGCCAATGCTGTGCCAACCAATGGAATATCACCCAGATCAATGACCTTAAACAAACCTGCCCGCAGACCATCATCAATGTCATGGGCGTTGTAAGCGATGTCATCCGATATCGCCGCAATCTGTGCTTCAACCGATGCAAAGCGGGACAATTCCAAATCATGGGCTTCAGAGTATTCAATAATGGCAGCGGGCAAGCCTGTTTCACGATACTTGCCGATGGCAATGCCGTTATCGTCGGTCAACGGACCATTGTGTTTGACGAGGCCCTCCAAAGTCTCCCAAGTGAGGTTTAGGCCATCGAATTCGGCGTAGCGTCGCTCTAAACGTGTGACAATTCGCAGCGACTGCGCGTTGTGGTCAAAGCCGCCGTGTGGCTTCATCAATGCATCCAACGCCCGCTCTCCTGCATGGCCGAATGGCGTATGTCCAAGATCATGCGCAAGCGCCAAAGCTTCAGTTAAATCTTCATCGACATGCAAAGCCCGCGCAATGGCACGGGCGATTTGCGCCACTTCAATGGTGTGGGTCAGTCGCGTCCGATAATGGTCACCTTCGTGATACACAAATACTTGCGTTTTATGCTTTAACCGTCTGAAAGCCGAAGAATGGACGATCCGGTCCCGGTCACGCGCAAAGCAACTGCGGGGCGGCATGTCTGGTTCTGCCACCAACCTGCCCCGCGATTTTGAGGGGTGGCATGCAAATGCGGCAAGGCTGCTCACCATGTTGCAGAAGCTTTACTTGACATTTGCTCAACCAATTCCGAGATTCCCCTGTATGACGACTCCATTGCTCACCGTAACACCTGCCGCCGCCCAACGCATCCTTAAGATCACAGGAGGCGATGCTGCTTCAGCTTTACGCCTGGCAGTCAACGGCGGAGGCTGTTCAGGCTTTCAGTATGAATTCAAACTCACCACCGGCCGCGAAGCCGAAGATCTGGCTTTTGAAAAAGACGGTGCTACGGTTTTAATCGACAATGTATCGATGCTCTATGTCGATGGTTCAGAACTGGACTACGAAGACAACCTGATGGGCGAGGCTTTCAAGGTCAACAACCCGCAAGCCAAGTCTTCTTGCGGCTGTGGCACGAGTTTTTCGTTTTAGGTTATGAGCCCTTGCTGACCGCATCCAATGCCTGCAACTTTTTCAGCAACTCTTCCAATTGATGCAGCGACACCATGTTTGGCCCGTCTGAGGGCGCGTTGTCCGGGTCTTCGTGTGTTTCGATAAATACGCCCGCGACACCTACCGCCACCGCCGCGCGTGATAACACCGGCACCATGCGCCGGTCCCCGCCTGACGAAGTGCCCTGCCCGCCTGGCTGCTGTACGGAATGTGTCGCATCGAAAATCACGGGGTGACCTGTTTCCGCCATGATCGGCAAAGAGCGCATATCCGAAACCAAAGTGTTGTAACCAAAGCTCGCTCCGCGCTCTGTCAACATGACGCGCGCGTTACCGCTTGCAGTGACTTTGGCCGCAACATTTTTCATATCCCAAGGTGCTAAAAACTGGCCTTTCTTGATGTTCACAACGCAGCCGGTTTTTGCAGCGGCGACCAGCAAGTCAGTTTGGCGCGAGAGGAATGCCGGAATTTGTAAAACGTCAATCACTTCCGCTAAGGCAACGCATTGGTTGATTTCATGAACGTCAGTTAAAACCGGTAAACCAAGCTGTTGTTTGACTTCTTCAAACACCCGCAGCGACTTCTCTAATCCGAGGCCGCGTGTGCCGTTCAAACTTGTGCGATTGGCTTTGTCGAATGACGACTTGTAAACCAACCCGACTTTCAAGCGGTCACACATTTCTTTTAAAGCTGTCGCCATCATCAGAGCGTGGTCGCGCGATTCCATCTGACACGGGCCTGCAATGATACTGATTGGCAAATGATTGCCGAATTTCACGCTGCCGAGTGTTACTGTATTTTGCTGTGTCATTGCTTCGGATAAACCAAAAAACTGCCGGAACCGTGGGCATAAAGCTTACCTGCCGTATCTGCAACCTTTGCTTCTGCGGTCAGCATGGTGCGGCCCACGTGGACAACTTGCGCTGTGGCAATCAGCAAGCCTGTATCAACATCAATTTTGCGAACGAACTTCACGTTCATGTCGATGGTTCCGAATGAGGTGTCTTCTGGCACTTTGGTGGCTACGGCATACCCCATTGCAGTGTCGATCAAAGCCGCAACAAAACCGCCATGTATGCGCCCCATGGAGTTTTCAAATTTGGCTTCTGGCAAGCACTCAATAGTTGCATGGCCATTATCCAATTTCACGACCTTTTGATTCAGCAACTGCATCATCGGCATGTCGGTCTTTTCAAGTTTGGTCATGATCTTTTCTTCGTTGCTTTTGTTGCCGGTTCTTCAGCATGCGGAATAGGCGGCAAAGTTGAAGATAATAGATTGACATTGGCACTCTCAGCAATTGCCAATCGAATGTCGCTGGTCACTTGTGCTGCATCAAACACATCACGCAAATGGCCACGAATATCAAATTCGTAGCCGACAAGAGATATTTTTGCCAACTGCACCAGCGGTGGCGGATGACGCATGACCTTTGGATGGTTTTGCACAATTGCCAGAAGTTTTTCCGATACATCTTTTGCATCGGCTTTGTGGCTGTAAATGACACCGACGAAGAACCGCCCCACACTGTCGCGGTGTGTCCAGTTGCGCACAGCTTCTGAAATCAAATTTGAGTTCGGTACAATAATCGTACAGTTGTCAAAGGTCTCAATTTCAGTTGAACGCACGTTGATTTTCTTGACTATGCCCTCGCCAGCATTGGTTACGACCCAGTCCCCAACCCGTACGGGGCGTTCTGCCAAGAGAATGAGGCCGGATACGAAATTATTGACGATAGACTGTAGACCAAACCCAATACCCACACCCAAGGCACCGGCAACAAGCGCAAGACTTGAAAAATTCAGACCCGCGGCCGTCAGCGCAAAAGCAGCAGCCAAGCTGTAGCCCGTATAACCTGCAACGGCCTGCAAAGAGTCCCGAACACCTTTGTCGAGTTGGGTTTCTGACAGCACACGGCGTTCCAACCATCGTGCAAAATATTTAGTGGCGGTTACACCCGCGACCAGAATAACAATTCCAATCGCAATGGCTCTGGGCGACAAGGTAATATTGCCGATGCGGAATCCTTCGCTGACCGACGACAAGAAACCGCCAATATCAAACAACACCACCGTCCAGAGTGCGATGAGCGCCAGTATACTGACAACAATCAAAATCGCGTCTGCCAGTGAGCGCAGGATCAGAACCAGCCTTTGAATGCTGTGATCAGACCAACTCGTAGAACGGCGCAAGGTGTGGCCGGTTCTGGAGTGTGGGTCCAAGACGGCAGTCGCTAACGCATCGGTAAAGGCATGCAGCAAGCCCATGGTCACTGCTAAAATAGCGGTGTCCAATAAGTTGCCCGCAATGAAATATGAAAGGGCAATAAAACCAAACAGCAACGCCAGTACCGCAACACCCAAGAGGCCCCACCACAGCGGCATAAAACTCATGAACCACGCTAGAAAATATGCGCTGCCCTCTGTCGCCAGCCCTTTGGCAGCTTGCCGCCGCACAAGACTGAGGCCAATTGCAATGAGAACAATCAAGCCCATTGCTGAAAAAGCAGACTGCCCCACAGCAAAACTCACCGGTAAATTCACGGATGATGCAAAAGTAGAAATCTGTTCGCCGAAGCCATAAATCAGGTAGGCAATGACCACCACAAAAACCAGGCCACGTGCGGCCGCATTGTCAATGGCCAACAACCGGTAGACAGGATTGCGTGGCGCGGCAACAAAGTAAACCAAGCCACCATAGGCCAATGCCGGAGAAACAGCCGCCAACCCAATATCCAGCAGATTGTTAGCGGCTGGCGTCAGAAAACCTGACACATCCAACGCCGCAGCAATCAGCACACTGATCATCAAAACTGCTACTAAATATTTGGCGTAGTTCCAAATCACATGCCACAGTTTAGAAAGTCCGGAAGGTGGATCGTCCTCCACATTTGTATTTGCGAAGCTGATCCGGGCCAGCAAACCCGGCAACAGTTTGAAAAAGACGACACCGAGGATAAACAGTCCCACAGGCAGCAATAAGAAGCCCGTGTAATTATGACGCCCCTCCGCTTCCTGCATGCCCCTGGCAAACAAATTAGAAATTCGGGTTGATAATATCCCGGTACCCTCCCACGTGCTGGACCACAACGACGGATTCAAAACTGATTTATCTGCCTTGAAGATTCGCTGTAAAAATTGACCCCGCTGTAAATTTGTCAAACGCGCCTGCGCCTGTTCAACTTCAAGCCCAATCAATACAAATTGTTTTTGTGCCGCTGTGGCGCGCGCCAATTGGGCACTCAATTCTTTGCGCTGATTGGCGATGGCCTCAGTTTCCTGCTGACCATTGGCAGGAGCAGGTCCTAATTCGTTAACTTGCGTTGCAATTTCATCAAGTGGTCCGGATGCTTTTTCAGCGCCAACATTCGCCGCTGTGCGCATTTTTTCGAGAGTTGTCCGCTGAGCCACCAACGCGTCATCAGTTAACGTTCCGCCGTCAATGCGGCTTGCAACACTTCGCAATTGCGCCTGCAACAAAGTTGCCATGCGTTCCGCATCTTTGAGCTTTACTTCGTCAAAAGCAATACTCGCGGCATTACTCAACAGCAGTAAGAAAGCTGCCAAGAAAAATTGAATGAAAACCCGCGTCGTCACACCAAGCGGCTCTGCACCACTGCAGCCTGAATGAAGGATGCAAAAAGTGGATGCGGTTCAAAAGGTTTGGATTTCAATTCAGGATGATACTGCACGCCGATAAACCAAGGGTGATTTGTATATTCGACGGTTTCGGGCAGCAAGCCATCTGGTGACATGCCAGCAAATTTCAAACCGGCATTTTCCAATTGTTCACGATATGCCGTGTTGACTTCGTAACGATGGCGATGCCGTTCTGAGATTCGCGTGGTTCCGTAAATTTCGGCAATGTGACTGCCACTTTGCAATGTCGCATCAAAAGCGCCCAGCCGCATGGTGCCGCCCAGGTCGCCTCCGGATTTGCGGATTTCCAACTCATTGCCCTTCATCCATTCCGTCATGGTACCCACCACAGGCTGTCTGGTTTCGCCAAACTCAGTTGAGCTTGCATCCGTGATGCCACACAGGTTTCGTGCAGCTTCAATGCAAGCCATTTGCATCCCAAAACAAATGCCAAAATAAGGTACGTTACGGGTGCGGGCGAAGGTTGCGGCGCGAATTTTTCCTTCAGCACCACGTTCACCAAAACCGCCGGGAACCATAATTCCGTGGACACCTTCAAGGAAAGGTGCCGCATCTTCATTCTCAAACACCTCTGACTCAATCCACTCGAGGTTCACCTTTACATTATTGGCAATGCCACCATGGATCAGCGCTTCTTTCAGCGACTTATAAGCATCCAACAGACCGGTATATTTGCCGACAACCGCAATTGTCACTTCGCCCTCAGGCTGGGTGATGCGTTGCATGATGTTGTTCCAGACGGTGAGGTCCGGCTTTTTGGCATCAACAATACCAAACGCATCCAAAACTTCTTGGTCCAAACCTTCCGCGTGATAAGCGCGTGGCACATCATAAATCGAGGCCACATCAAGCGCTTGAATGACGGCTGACGGCCTTACGTTACAAAACAACGCTATTTTCTTCCGCTCATTGATTGGAATTTCACGATCCGCCCGGCACAACAGAATATCCGGTTGAATGCCAATCGAGCGTAATTCTTTGACGGAATGCTGCGTCGGCTTGGTTTTCAACTCACCGGCTGTCGGAATCCACGGCAGCAATGTGAGGTGGATAAAGATACAAGAACCACGGGGAGACTCTTGCCCGAATTGGCGAATGGCCTCCATGAAGGGCAGGCCTTCGATATCACCGACTGTACCGCCAATTTCAACCAGCACAAAATCAACGCCGCCATCATCAGACTTGATGAAGTCTTTGATTGCATCCGTCACATGCGGAATAACCTGAACAGTGCCGCCCAGAAAATCACCACGCCGCTCTTTTGCAATGATGTCTTGATAAATCCGACCCGTGGTAATGTTGTCAGCCTTTGAGGCGTGCATTCCGGTAAAGCGCTCGTAATGGCCCAAATCCAGATCGGTTTCCGCGCCATCATCGGTCACAAAAACTTCGCCGTGTTGATAGGGGCTCATCGTGCCCGGATCGACGTTGAGATAAGGGTCGAGCTTGCGAATGCGGACTTTGAATCCGCGTGCCTGCAACAATGCACCCAGTGCTGCAGCGGCGAGGCCTTTTCCGAGGGAAGACACCACGCCGCCAGTTATGAAAATATATCGCGCCATGGGAGTTCCTCTTAACCATGTGCGCTCACGATTCGAAGCGCCGAATTTGGGTATTTGTGTTTGCCTGTGGAAACAGCTCTGTGAAACACATCAATGTTTCACAGAAAGTCCCCGTCTATGAAATCAATTCACGGGTGCCGCAGGTTCGGCAGGCTTGGCTGGTGCTTCTTGACCAAGTTTCGGCAAAACAGCTTCGCCAGCACCAGACGGAGCAGCCTCGCCTGCAGCCGCAGGTTGATTTCCAATAATCGAACCGTCAGGTCCCTTGCGGGTGGCCAACACTGTCAATGTGATCGACGTAATGAAGAAAGCCACGGCCAAAACGGCTGTTGCGCGCGTCAAACCATTGCCAACACCACGGGCCGAAAACAGATTACCACCGCCGCCACCTGAGCCACCAATGCCCAAAGCCCCACCTTCGGAGCGTTGCAGCAAAATTGCCCCGATGAGTACGAGTGCAATGATCAAGTGAATAGCGAGAATGATGTTTTCCATGTGTGTTCCAATATGTTCGGACGCGCTTTAGCCCTTAAGTAAGAACGACGCAACCCGCAGACAAGATCAGATATAGGCCTTGATAATGCCGATGAAATCGGCAGCTTTCAGACTGGCCCCCCCCACAAGTGCCCCATCCACATTGGCTGCACCCATCAATTCAACAGCATTCGACGGCTTAACTGAACCGCCATAGAGAATGCGGGTCTGCGGGCCTTCTTCGCCCATGATCTTTGAAATATCCGAACGCACATGCGTGTGGGCTTCAGCAACTTCAGCCGTAGAAGCCGTTAAACCCGTTCCAATGGCCCATACAGGTTCGTAAGCAATCACTGTGTTGGCAGCAGTCGAACCTTCGGGAATGGAACCTTTCAATTGTGCAGACAGCACAGAAAGCGTTTGCCCGCCTTTGCGTTGTTCCAGGGTTTCGCCAATACAAATGATCGCAATCAGTCCTGCTCGGTGGGCAGCTTTTGCCTTTGCAGCAACCGTCGCATCGCTTTCCTGATGGTTGGTCCGGCGTTCCGAGTGGCCAACGATCACATAAGAAGCACCCGCATCTTTCAACATTTCAGCAGAAATATCACCTGTGTGCGCACCGGCAGCGGCCGCATGACAGTCTTGCCCCCCAATTTTAATCTTGGAGCCTGAAACCACGCCCTTGATACGGCGCGTTAAAATGGCTGGCGGGCAAACCAGAATGTCGCACTTGGTTTTTACGTCACGCATCATGGCGGCCAGCAAACGCGGCTCTTTCAACATGGCGGTGGAGCCGTTCATTTTCCAATTTCCGGCAACAAGTGGCTTAATGGTCTGTGACATAACGGATCCTCAATTTGCGTATCGCCTGTGCTTAGCCTTCCTGAGTGGCGCACCTCAAGCGGAAAATAGCTTCAAATCCTTGGCTTGCAGCATTGGGCGCGGATAACTATCATGGGCGAAAATCAATTCAGCGCCGGGGGCTTCGATTCCGCGGCGCGCTTTTTTGAAGTGGAATAGACGAAATGATGGAAGCTCTGCGAAATGGTGCCAAAGGCTGGGTGGCCAAAGTGCTGTTGGGGTTGCTCATTGCCAGCTTTGCAGTGTGGGGCATTACCGATGTGTTTAGAGGCTTCCAAACTGCTGACCTCGTGGAAGTTGGCGGCAAAGGCATTTCGAGCGAAATTTTTCGCCAAGACTTAAACCGCTCCATTCAGCAATTCACGCAACAAACCGGGCAAAATATTTCACTCGAAGAAGCCCGTAAACTTGGACTTGACCAGCAGGTGCTGGATCGAATGATCGCGCAAACCTCGCTGGATGTTCAAGCTGAACGCCTGGGGGTTATAATTGGTGATCAAGCCGCTGCTGCTGAAATTCAAAAGCAGCCCTTTTTCGTCGATGGCGCGGGGAAATTTGATGCGAACCGTTTTCGTGCGGTATTGCAACAAAACAACATGACCGAACAGGGTTACATCGCGACAACGAAAACTGAAATGCAACGCCGTGTTTTCGCGGACCTTTCAGGCCAGAACGTCACCCTGCCCCGCACCTTGCTTGACGCCTTAACCCGCTACCGTGATGAAAGTCGCGATGGCCGATATGTCTCGTTCAGCGTGACAGAAGCGGACGTTCCGGCACCGTCTGATGATGATCTGAAAAAACAATATGAGGCAACCCCAACGGCCTACACGGCACCGGAATATCGCTCGGTTGTGTTGTTGAAAATTGACCCAACTGATCTTGCGACGAAAATTCAAGTGTCGGACCAAGAGATCTCGGACATTTATAACACGTCAAAGGAAGATTATTTCCAGCCGGAGAAGCGCAACATTTTACAAGTTTCATTCACAGACGTTGCCGCAGCAGAAAAAGCAAAATCCCGCATTGATGCTGGCGAAGACATTGTAAAAGTTGCCGCCGAGCTTGGTCAAAAAGTAACAGACATTACCTTCAACGAGAGGCAACGCAGCGATTTCCTGGACGAGAAAATTGCTGACGCCGCATTTACTTTGACGGAAGGAACAGTCAGCGCGCCGGTTGTTGGTTCGTTGAATACTGCGTTATTGAAAGTGTTGAAAATTGCTGCTGCAAATCAACCGACACTCGAGACAATCAAGCCGGAATTGACCAAGCGTTTGCAATTGCAAAAGGCGCAAGACGAAATTACTTCGGTTTATGAGGCGGTTGAAGATGCCCGCGCCCAGCAGACCAAGTTTGAAGATATTGCCGCAAAAGCTGGAGTGCCGGTCATCATTATTCCAGCTGTAAGCCAATCCGGCGTTGATAAAGCAGGGCAGCTTGTTTCTATGCCTGCTCAGGACGAAGTGTTGAAGGCGGTTTTTGCAAGTGATGTTGGCTTGGACACAGATGCCATTCAGGCCAATGACGGTTATGTTTGGTATGATGTGCGCGAAGTTATTCCATCTGCCGTACGCCCGCAAGCCGAAGTAAAAGATCAAGTGAAAACTGATTGGGTGGCGATGAAACTGCGGACACTCGCATCCGATAAAGCCAAAGCCATTGTCGAAAAATCATCCGGCAACGCGACGCTCGAAACTGTGGCAACGGAATTGGGCGGTAACGTGAAATCGGTTACAGGCATTAAGCGTAACAATGTGTCTGAAGAATTTGATGGTGTTTCAACAATCGCTCTGTTCAGCGTGCCTGAAAAGAAGCTGACCTGGGCTTTGGAAGGTGATGGCAAGACGGCACGCATTATTGAAGTTGGTAAAGTCACGCTGCCAAGTTCAGGTGCCACAGCCTCAACCAAGGAAGTTTCAGACCTCGCCAAAAAAGGTTTAGGCTCTGACCTGACCGATAGCTACTTGAAGTCAGCCCGCGCTGGCACAACTGTAATCCTGAATGAGGAGCTCTGGCGACAGAACAGCGGCACAACAACGACGCAGTGATCTCCAGACTTTCCATGCAGGATATAAAATATGAACTTCACCCCCGACTATGATGCGTTCTCCGCCGCCTATGAGCGCGGCGAAGCGCAGATTGTGTTACATCGTTTGGTGGCTGACCTTGAAACCCCGGTTTCAGCCATGCTCAAACTATCGCGCAGTGCCCGTTATTCATTCTTGCTCGAATCCGTTGAAGGCGGTGCCGTGCGCGGACGCTATTCAATCATCGGCATGCACCCGGATTTGATTTGGAAAGTTGAAGGCAATCAGGCCTCAATCAATCGCAATGCCCTCAACAATCCCAATGAGGCCTTCGAGGCGATTGACAAGGAACCGCTGACAGCGCTCCGCGCTTTGCTTGCGGAAAGCAAAATTAAACTACCTGAAGATGCCCCTCCCATGGCGGCGGGCGTGTTTGGTTATCTGGGCTATGACGCGGTGCGCTGGATGGAGCATTTACCCGATCAAAATCCTGATACATTGGACTTGCCGGATGGCATAATGATCCGCCCCACAATCATGGCCATCTTCGATAGCGTCAAAGACGAAGTGGCAATTACGTCGCCGGTTTACGCCGACAAATCGGTGTCTGCCAAAGCCGCCTATTCCCGCGCAACCGAGCGCATTTCACAAGTCGTAGATGCGCTGGATCGTCCGCTCGATATGTCTTTGCGTGACGCTGATGCACCGCCAATCAAGCAACAAACCTCCAACACTTCGCCAGATGAATACAAAGCCATGGTGTTGCACGCGAAAGAATACATTGCGGCCGGTGATATTTTCCAAGTTGTGCTTTCGCAACGCTTTGAAACAGATTTCGCGCTTTCGCCTTTTGCGCTGTACCGCTCATTAAGACGGGTGAATCCTTCGCCTTTTTTGTATTACCTGAACTTTGACAGCTTCGCAGTTGTCGGCTCAAGCCCGGAAATCCTCGTGCGGGTACGTGATGGAAAAGTTTCAATTCGTCCAATTGCTGGAACCCGCCCGCGTGGTGCGACACCGACGCGCGACAAGGAATTGGCGGAAGAACTTTTAGCTGATCCGAAAGAATTGGCTGAGCATTTGATGCTGCTTGATTTGGGTCGCAACGATGTTGGTAGAGTTGCAGAAATTGGTTCGGTAAAAGTCACCGACAAATTCATCCTCGAATTCTACAGCCAAGTCATGCACATTGTCTCAAACGTTGAAGGACGCTTGGACAAGAAATATGATGTGATTGACGCCCTCGTTGCGGGCTTTCCGGCAGGCACCGTATCAGGTGCGCCGAAAGTACGGGCCATGCAAATCATAGATGAATTAGAGCGGCACAAACGCGGCGTTTACGCAGGTTGTGTTGGTTATTTCTCCGCCGATGGTGAAATGGACACCTGCATTGTGTTGCGCACGGCAATCGTCAAAGATGGCAAAATGTATGTGCAGGCCGGTGCCGGTGTGGTAGCTGACTCGGTACCTGAAAACGAACACTTGGAGTGCATCAACAAAGCCAAAGCACTTTTCCGCGCCGCTGAAGAGGCCGTGCGTTTTGCTGGCCGCGCCGGGAGGGGACAATGATAATCCTCATCGACAATTATGACAGTTTCACTTGGAACCTCTACCACTACCTTGGCGAACTCGGTGCCGAAACCATTGTCCACCGCAATGATAAAATCAGCGTCGGCCAAGTGATGTCTACACCACCTGAAGCTATCGTTATTTCTCCAGGCCCCGGTGTTCCCTCGCAAGCCGGTATCATCATTGAACTGATCAAAGCAGCTGCGGGCCAAATTCCGGTTTTCGGTGTCTGCCTTGGCCTGCAAGCCATCGGTGAAGCCTTTGGCGGTGATGTGATCCGTGCGCCAAGTCAAATGCATGGCAAAGTCTCACCCGTGAGTCACAAAGACATCGGCGTTTTCAAATCCCTGCCTCAAGGCTTTGCCGCTACGCGCTATCATTCACTCGTGGTTGACAGGGCGACACTTCCAGCTGAACTTGAGATTACAGCAGAAACTGATGGCTTGATCATGGGCTTGCAACACAAAACCAAAAACGTCCACGGCGTACAGTTTCATCCGGAAAGCATCGCCTCAGAAGGTGGTCGTGTAATCTTGAAAAACTTCCTCGACATCGCAGGCGTAAAAACATGAGTGCATTCAAACTCCTTTTAGCCAAAGTGGCTGACGGCAGAAGTCTTTCCAAAGATGAGGCCATCACGGCATTTCAGGTCCTCATGTCCGGTGAGGCCACGCCTTCGCAAATCGGCGCTTTCCTCATGGCCTTGCGGGTTCGCGGCGAAACTGTGGATGAAATCTCAGGTGCCGTCACCGTGATGCGCGAAAAAATGCTGCGTGTTGAAGCGCCTGCAGACGCAATTGACATCGTCGGCACTGGGGGCGATTCTTCGGGTTCCTACAACATCTCAACCTGTGCGGCTTTCGTTGCTGCGGGCGCTGGTTTGCGAGTCGCCAAACACGGCAACCGCGCACTTTCATCCAAATCCGGTTCAGCCGATGTGCTGATGGCGCTCGGTGTCAAACTCGATACCAGTCCTGAAAAAATTACCGAGTGCATAAAAGAAGCTGGCCTTGGCTTCATGTTCGCCCCTCAACACCACGCGTCCATGAAACATGTAGGGCCAACACGCGTTGAATTGGGCACGCGGACGATTTTTAATCTGCTTGGTCCCTTGTCAAACCCTGCTGGCGTGAAACGACAGATAACCGGCGTCTATTCAAAAACCTGGCTCGAACCATTTGCGCAAGTGTTGAAGACGCTCGGCAGCGAAGCCTGTTGGATATGCCATGGCAAAGGTGGTGTTGACGAAATCATACCCACAGGCACCACATGGGTTGCTGAACTCAAAGACGGCGAAGTGCGGGAGTTCAACTTCACCCCTGAATCCGTTGGCATTGTCCGATCCAACCCCGATGATTTGAAAGGTGGGGACGCGATTTTGAATGCCGCAGCATTGCGGACGGTGCTTGAAGGCAAGCCATCCGCATTCTCCGATGCCGCCGTGATGACAGCAGGAGCTGCATTGGTCGTCGCGGGGAAAGTAGCGCATTTGAAATCCGGCGTCATCATTGCCCGCGAAGCGATTGCATCCGGTGCTGCTGCAAAATCTTTGGCCCGTCTTGTCGAGGTTTCAAACAGCTGATGGCAACCATACTCGATAATATTGCCGCCTATAAACGCGACGAAGTTGCCGCCGCCAAGCAGGTCATGCCATTGTCATCACTCGAGCTGCACGCCAAAGCCCAGCGCAAGCCGAGAGGTTTTAAGCAAGCACTGGAGGCCAAGCATGCCGCAGGACAATGGGCCTTGATTGCAGAAATCAAAAAAGCCTCGCCATCAAAGGGCCTCATCCGCGCTGACTTTGACCCGCCATCACTCGCACAAGCCTATGAAGCGGGGGGTGCCGCGTGTTTGTCAGTGCTCACCGACACCCCGAGCTTCCAAGGCGCTCCACAATTTCTGACCGAAGCCCGTAAAGCCTGCGCCCTGCCCGCACTTCGCAAAGACTTCATGCTCGACCCATATCAAGTGGCCGAAGCCCGCGCCTGGGGGGGCGATTGTATCCTGATTATTATGGCGATGATTGATGATACTTGCGCTGCTGAACTCGAGGCCGCCGCGATTGACTACGGCATGGACGTGCTGATTGAAGTTCACGACGCGCCGGAATTAGAGCGTGCCCTGAAACTTAAATCCGCCCTCATCGGCATAAACAACCGCAACCTCCACACCTTCGAAGTATCACTGACGACGACCGAAACCCTGGCACCTTTGGTCCCAACCGACAGGCTGATTGTGGCCGAAAGCGGCCTCTTTACGCCAACTGATTTAGCCCGCCTTGAACCCGTCCGTGCGCAGACGTTCCTCATCGGCGAAAGCCTTATGCGCCAAGCAGATGTTACAGCGGCCACAAAAGCGATATTGACCAGACCATGAGCAAACTCAGCCACCTCAACGAAAAGGGCGAAGCCCACATGGTGGATGTGTCTGGGAAGGCCGTAACCACCCGTTCCGCCACGGCCAAAGCCCGCATTTCAGCTGCAGCAGATACCATCAGGATCATCACCATCGGCAAAGCCAAAAAAGGCGATGTGATCGCTACCGCCCGACTTGCAGGCATCATGGCAGCAAAAAAAACCTCAGATCTGATTCCGCTTTGTCACCCCCTGATGATCTCCAAAGTCACTGTCGATTTTACGATTGAAAACAAACACATTGACGTCGAAGCCACAGTGAAGGTTGAAGGTAAAACAGGGGTGGAAATGGAAGCGCTTACGGCTTGCTCAATCGCCTGTCTCACGATTTACGACATGCTGAAAGCGGTCGACCGGGGCATGACAATCACCGACTTGCGCCTCGTTGAAAAAACCGGCGGCAAGTCCGGTACATTCAAGGCGGAATAATCATGGCGCTTTTGCCAGTCGATGAAGCTCTCACGCGCATACTCAATGGCATCAAGCCAGTTGGCGTTGAGACCATCCTGCTCGACCAAGCCCTCGGTCGCGTACTTGCAAAAACAGTTATCGCCAAACGCGACCAGCCGCCTTTTCCTGCTTCTGCTATGGATGGGTATGCTGTTCGTTTTGACGACATCATAACTCTACCTGCCACCTTAAAACGCGTTGGCACCAGTGCTGCCGGTCATGCGTTCAAGGGAAAAGTCAAACCTGGCACTGCTGTGCGCATTCTCACCGGTGCACCGGTTCCAAAAGACACAGACACGGTCGTTATTCAGGAAAACACCATAACGGACGGCACCGTTCTCACGGTGGTTCAAGAAACGCAGCGCGGCAAAAACATAAGACGCGCTGGGTTGGATTTTGCAAAAGGCGACATGTTGGTTCCAGCAGGGACCAAACTTTCAGCACGCGATATCGGATTATTGGCCGCAGGAAATGCCGTCACAATCAAAGTCTATCGCCGCCCGAAACTTGTGCTTTTCACCACCGGCGATGAACTGGTTCTGCCCGGAGATCGTCCGCGTGCGGATCAAATTATTTCCTCCAACAGCCACGCTCTCACCGCCATGGCAAGTCAATTTGGTGCCGAAGTTGTCAATCTCGGCATTGTCAAAGACAGCTTGAAAGCCACAATAGCCGCCATCAAAAAAGGTTTGGGCGCAGATATATTACTCACGACGGGTGGCGCATCAGTGGGTGATCATGACTATGTGCAGGAAGCTTTCAAAGCCTGTGGCGTGAAAATCAACTTCTGGAAAATTGCTCTGCGTCCCGGCAAGCCATTCATGTACGGACGTAAAGATAAAACTCATGTCATGGGCCTGCCCGGCAATCCCGTCTCCGCGCTTGTAACGGCGCTAATTTTTCTGAAGCCCTTGCTGGATTTGATGACGGGTCTGCCCGTACAGAATGAAACCACAACTGCAATTCTTGACGGTCATCTGGAAGCAAATGATAGTCGCCAGGACTACATGCGGGCCACCCTGAAAATTGCGCCCGATGGCCGCCGAATCGTGTCGCCATTTGCAGCACAAGATTCGTCAATGCAGCGCACTTTACAGTCCTCTCAAGCCCTTATTGTCCGCCCGCCCCATGCGCCCGCAGCGCATTCTGGTACTGAAATTCCAGTTCTTTTGCTGGATTTTTGACGTGTCGCCGTAAAACACTTGCAGAACATTGGCGGAACATGTATAGGTTGTTGCGTATACGTTCCGATTCCGTTTCAACAGAGGTGACGCAACATGCTCACACGAAAACAACTTGAACTGCTCCTTTTCATCAATGAGCGCATGAAAGAGGAAGGCGTTCCACCTTCTTTTGAAGAAATGAAAGAGGCTTTGAACCTCCAGTCTAAATCCGGCGTTCACCGCTTGATTGTGGCTTTGGAAGAACGAGGCTTTATCAAGCGCATGGCCAACCGTGCTCGCGCTTTGGAAGTGCTGAAACTGCCGGATGCGCACAATCCCAGCCTGTCCACCAAAAAAGGTAGCTTCAAGCCAAGTGTTATTGAGGGCAATTTGGGCCGCGCCAAACCGCAGGCGCCTGCCTCAGCCGCCGCAAACGATGGTGGTCCCCGCAGTACTTTTGTGCCGTTGATGGGTCGTATCGCGGCCGGTGTGCCGATTTCTGCCATTCAGGATCATACGGCCAACATCAATGTCCCCCCTGAAATGCTTGGCGGCGGAGAACATTTCGCACTCGAAGTCAAAGGCGACTCGATGATTGATGCGGGCATCTTTGAAGGTGACACAGTTATCATTCGCAAAGGCGAAACCGCCATCAATGGTGACATCGTCGTGGCTTTGGTTGACGACGAGGAAGCCACATTGAAGCGCCTGCGCAAAAAAGGCGAATCCGTCGCCCTTGAAGCCGCAAACCCAATCTACGAAACCCGTATTTTCGGGCCGGATCGCGTTCGTGTTCAAGGCAAACTCGTCGGGTTGCTGCGGAAATACTAATCCCCTGCTCGGTTTTACAAGAATCATTTATCAAGAGGCGCATGAAAAACATTCTGCGCCTCTTATTTTTGTTCGCTTTGCTTGGCTTTTGCCCTCTGGTCTATGGGCAGGACAATGCGGAAACACCATCAGAACCCATACCGGTCTTCCATCCCATGGACGCTCTGACCAATGAAGAGGTTCAGTTAGTTTCAAAAATTCTGCGCAACGCTGGTCTAACTGACGAAAAATCTCTCTTCGGCGCAATGACTCTTCTGGAACCCTCCAAACAGATCGTCAATGCATGGACGGCAGAACAGCCGCTTCCGCCGCGTCATGCATTTGTTGTGATCCGTCGCGGTGGAAAAACCTCCGAAGCCCGAGTCGATATCACGAATGGCAAAGTCATCAATGCCACCGAAAAGCCGGGGCTTCACCCCATTGTGCTCGATGACAATTGGACCCGTGCTCGAGACGCTTTTGTCAAGGATCCCCGCCTTCTGAAGGCACTCGAAAAGCGCAGGCTTAAGTTCGATGAGAATATACTGTGCACACCGAATTCCGCCGGTTGGTTTCCGGGCGAAGATCAAGAGGGACGTCACATTGTGAAGGTGCCCTGCTATACAATTACTGACATGCTCCACCCGTCTCTGGCGCGCCCCATTGAAGGCATTATGGGTGTGGTTGACGCAGAGACTGGGGAGGTACTTTCCGTTTATGATCGGGAAATTGTACCCCTTGCCCCTAGCCCTAAGGGTTATGGTGATGATCTGCCGAAGCTCAAACCACAGGCGGCCCGTGTTGGTTTTGCTGTGGAAGGAATTGGCAACTTGAAACTTGCTGGGAACTTGAATGTTGAATGGCTGGATTGGCGCTTTCATGTGCGGCCAGACAAACGGGCGGGCATGATTTTGTCACTCGTCAAGTTCAACGACGGCAAAAACTGGCGTGACATGGCCTATCAAATGAACGTGTCTGAAATGTTTGTGCCATATATGGACCCGGGCCCGACATGGTCTTACCGCGCCTTCATGGACGCCGGTGAATTTGGTTTGGGTTATTTGCTATCTACTTTGCGCCCCGGCGTGGATTGCCCCGAAACTGCGGCTTTCGTTGATATGACTTTGCCGAACGACAATGGCGGAACCTATGTGCGCGAACGTGGTCTCTGCGTGTTTGAACGTCCAACGGGCGACCCTGCCTGGCGACACTATTCACCAGGCGGCAAACGGGTATCTGGCGAGCCGCAAATAGAACTGGTGGTACGCCACATTCCAACGCTCGGGAACTATGACTATGTAGTGGATTATGTTTTTACCCCGCAAGGCAACATCAAACTCCGCGTTGGCGCAACAGGTTTTGATGCCATAAAGTCAGTAGCTGCCAAAGACATGGAGTCAGAAACAGCAGCGCGAGATACCGCATATGGCAACCTCATTGCCCCTTATCTTGTAGCGCCATTCCACGATCACTATTTCAACTTCCGCCTTGATCTCGATGTGGATGGCACGGCAAACACCATGGTGCGTGATGTGTTTTCGGTCGAGAAACTTGAGAATGCGGGAGGGCGCAAATCAATTTGGAAAAGCAAGACGCAACGCTTCATCAAGGAAGGTCCTCTTGTGACGGATCACATGGCTGTTGGCGGTCAAACCTTACGGGTGATAAATCCCAACACGCGCAACAGTTTAAAACAACAGCCAAGCCTCTGGCTTAATGCGCATCATGATGCGCAGTCTATTCTTGACCCAAGCGACCCACCGCAAGCCCGTGCGCAGTTTTCAGCCAATCAATTCTGGATTACGAAACACAAAGCTGATGAGCTCTGGGCCGCCGGGCTTTACCCCAATCTCAATCCCAAGGATGACGGCTTGCCGCAATTTGTGGCTGATAATGAAGACGCGGCGGCACAGGATTTGGTCGTTTGGTACACCATGGGCTTTCGGCATATCACGCGGCCCGAGGACTTCCCCATTCTTCCAACTTTCTGGCATGAGATGACAATTCGTCCAGCGTTTTTCTTTGACATGGACCCGTCAATGACATTCAATTCCGGCGCACCACAATAGAGAGTTCCAGTCATGAAAATCCACGGAGATGTCATTTCCCCTTTCACACGTATGTGCCTCGTCACAGCGCATGAAGTCGGGCTGAAAGATAAAGTACAATTAGTGCCGGCATCTGTAAAACCTGCCGAAGTGAACGACTATTTGACGAAACTCTCGCCCATCGGGAAAATTCCTGTTCTCGAAACCGATCATGGCCATGCCATCTATGACAGCCGTGTCATCATGGAATATCTGACGCATCACGCGGGAGAAAAAAGCTTTTTTCCAGATGACGGCGTGAAACGTTTTCGTGTGCTGACTTTGCTTGCGCTCGCCAACGGCATTGCCGAAGCCGCAGTGGGCAAACGCTATGAACAAGTGCAACGCCCGGAGGAGATGCGGTGGCCTGAATATCGCTCCCGTCTCAAGGCCCGCATGAATGCAGGTTTAGACGATATTGAGAGCAATTGGCTCGAATCTCTGTCCGAAGTTCATGCAGGCTCAGTCGCCGTGGCTTGTATGTTGGGTTACATTGACTTCCGCCATGATGTGCTGAATTGGCGCGGATCACGGCCACATCTGGCCGCATTTGCCAAACGTTTTAATGCGAGACTGAGTATGGAGGCTTGGCCATTGGCATGACGGATTTGAAAGCAAGAGCATTGGTTGCCGGTGCTGGGCCTGCGGGCTTGGCTGCTGCAGCATTGCTGGCGCAAGCTGGTGTGGACACCATATGTGTGGCGCTACCAGCCATTAATGATCCTCGCACCACTGCCTTGATGGCACCTTCTATACGGTTGCTGGAATATCTTGGTATATGGACGGATAATCTCCGCCAATATTGTGCACCGTTAAAGCAGCTCCATTTGCGCGACGACACCGGCAATGTGGTGCAGGCCCCTGATTTGCGTTTCACAGCTGCAGAGGCAAAACTGGAAGCATTCGGTTGGAACACGCCTTTAGCCAATCTACTTCCGGCTTTGGCAACGCGAGGCAAGGAACTGGGCGTCAGATTCATTGAAGATGAGATTGCCGAAATCAGCCCGTCAGAAACTTCCATCACTGCAAAAACAAAAACCGGCATATGCATCGAAACCCAATTCGCTGTGGCCGCTGACGGGCGTAGTTCATTGCTCCGCAAGGCTGCTGGCATTGCAGCAACGGAATGGTCATTTGATCAAGCTGCACTGGTCACTCGTTTTCAGCACAGCCGCGATCATGAATATGTTTCAACCGAGTGGCACAAACGCGGTGGGCCATTCACCACTGTGCCATTGCCTGGCCGAAATTCAGCACTGGTGTGGATGGATAAGCCCGAGAAAATAGACGCGCTGATGCAGTTGGACGCAAAAGCTTTGGCGCGGGATATTCAATTGATGAACCATGGCAATCTTGGACTGATCAGCAATGT
>JAYUQS010000152.1:0-3489 GCA_043756645.1 Hyphomicrobiales bacterium
AAAGGCGCGTTGAAAATATTGCCAACACCGGTTTCGTTTGATGATCCTGATCCCGGATACAACGGCATTTGGTGGGTTGATCCATAAAATAAATCCGCATCCGACCAGAAAATATCCTGCGTGCCATTGCCGTGATGCACATCAAAATCCACCACCGCCACGCGTTCCGCATTATAGCGCGAACGCGCATAATGCGCGGCCACTGCGGCGTGGTTGAAAAAGCAAAAACCCATGGCACGGTTATGTTCGGCATGGTGTCCCGGCGGGCGGGTGGCCACGAACACATTGTCAGCCTCACCCCGGAACACTGCATCAACCCCAGCCACAGCACCGCCAACTGCCCGCAAAGCCGCTTCATGCGCAAAGGGTGACATCACGGTATCAGCATCGATATATTCAAAACCACTTTCAGGGCTGATGGCCCGCATACGCGCCACATGTTCTGCCGTGTGGGCCAGTCGGGCGTGATCATCCGTTCCAAGTGGCGCTTCTTTTTTGATGAAGCCTTGCAAGGCAGGCGATGCCAAAACCGCGTTCACAGCCTTGATACGATCAACCCGTTCCGGGTGACCGTCTGGAGTGACATGCGAGAGTGAGGCGGGATGGGTGAAAACGAGTGTGGTCATGCTGCATTGGCGTGTTGGCTGAAGCCCTGCTATAGGGCGCGTGCCATGACCATGACCAGCATTATTTCCAAAGCAGCCCAGCTTTTGCGCGAGGGCAAACTTGTCGCCGTGCCAACGGAAACGGTTTATGGCTTGGGCGCAGACGCGACCAACGACAAGGCCGTGGCCAGCATTTTTGCAGCCAAGCAACGCCCGCAATTCAATCCGTTGATCTCGCATGTTGCAAATGTGGAGGCGGCGTTTCGCTTGGGTCAATTTTCGGGTGATGCAGAAAAACTGGTAGCGGCCTTATGGCCGGGGCCTTTGACGATTGTGGTCGAGCGCCGCCGCGATTGCCTGATCTCGCTTTTGTGTTCGGCGGGATTATCCACTGTGGCCTTGCGTGTGCCCAATCACCCTGTTGCGTTGGAGTTGTTGCGCGAAGTGAATTTGCCCATCGCCGCACCCTCGGCCAATCGTTCAGGCCGCATCAGCCCGACGACTGCCGATCACGTGCGGGCATCAATGGGTGACGTTGTGGATATGATTGTCGATGGCGGGCCCTGTGGTGTTGGCGTTGAATCAACTGTGGTACGCTTCATGGAAGACGGACCCTATTTATTGCGCTCCGGCGGTATAACTCGCGAGTCCCTAGAAGCAGTTTTAAATCGCCGCGTAATGACCCCCACGCGCTACGATACCGACCTGCATTCGCCCGGCATGTTGGAGAGCCATTATGCGCCGCAAGCAGCGTTGAGATTAGACGCCGCTGCACCTGAATTTGGTGAGGCCTATATTGGTTTTGGCGACTATAAACACGGGCCATGGACGCTCTCTTCCACTGGCAATCTGCAAGAGGCAGCAACCAATCTTTTCAGAGTGTTACACCTTGTTGATGACTCTTTACCTCAATATATTGCGGTGGCTCCCATTCCGCATACTGGGCTTGGTGAAGCCATCAACGACCGCTTGATACGCGCTGCCGCGCCAAGGCCAAAATCATGACTGTTTCCGCCGACATTTTACAGCGCATGTGTGACGTGGTTGGCCCCAAAGCTGTGGCCCTCGACCAAGCCTCTTACCTCAAGGAATGGCGTGGACTTTGGCATGGCCACACGCCGTTGATTTTACGTCCTCAGTCTACGGATGAAGTATCGCGCATCCTTGCCATCGCGCATGAAACTGGTACAGCCATCGTCCCGCAATCCGGCAACACCGGTTTGGTTGGCGGGCAAATTCCATTTGGCGAAGTTCTATTGTCACTCGACCGCATGACAAAAATTTTGAATGTCGATACAGTCGATGACACCATGACTGTCGAAGCGGGCGTCACGCTGAAATCAATCCAGGACGCCGCAGAAAAAGTTGATCGCTTGTTTCCCTTAAGCCTCGCATCCCTAGGCTCATGCCGCATCGGCGGTAACCTCGCCACCAATGCTGGCGGTGTCAACGTGTTGGCCTATGGCAATGCGCGGGACCTGTGTTTGGGGTTGGAGGTTGTTTTGGCCGATGGCCGGGTTTTAAACATTCTCAAAACCCTTCGCAAAGACAACACCGGCTATGACCTTAAAAACATGTTCATCGGCTCGGAAGGCACACTTGGCATTATCACCAAGGCAACGCTGAAACTGTTTTCGCGTCCGCGCCGTTACGACACGATTTTGGCCGCTGTGCCGGATGTGCAGGCGGGCCTCGATTTATTGTCATCAGCCAAAGATATCAGCGGCAACCGCGTTGTGGCCTGTGAATTGCTGCCGGAGATTGGCATTCAATTCACCGTCAAACACATGCAAACCCGCCGCGCCCTCGAAACCGTTTCGCCATGGTATGTTCTCATTGAATTGGCAGATGCGGGTAAAACCGCGGCTGAGACGTTGCTGGAGAAGGCCTTTGAAAAAGGCGATGTTGTTGATGCTGTCGTGGCCCAAAACCAAACCCAGCGCACCGAACTTTGGGCCTTGCGCGAGAACCTCTCGGAGTCGCAAAAGTTTGAAGGCGGCTCCATCAAGCATGATGTGTCAGTGCCGGTCTCTGCCCTGCCCCAATTTATAAGAGAAGCGACGGAGGCGTTGGATCAGTTTATGCCGGATACACGGCTCTGTTGTTTCGGCCATATGGGTGACGGCAACATGCACTTCAACGTGTCACAACCGATTGGCATGGA
The DNA here is from genome assembly GCA_043756645.1 of Hyphomicrobiales bacterium. GTDB lineage: Bacteria > Pseudomonadota > Alphaproteobacteria > Rhizobiales > Aestuariivirgaceae > Aestuariivirga. Next base: position 2,770 of record JAYUQS010000152.1, read on the forward strand.
CAAACAAGTTTACCTTGATCATTGGCAGGCGATGAACCGCGTCATTCACGATGTGGTCGTGAAGCACAACGGTTCATTCAGTGCCGAACACGGCATTGGGGTTTTGAAGCGCGAGGATATGGTGCGCTATAAATCACCGGTCGAGCTTCAGGTCATGCGGAGTATGAAACTGGCCTTGGACCCAAAGGGAATTTTAAACCCGGGCAAAGTGTTGCCTGAGTAAGGCCCCCTCACCGCTTCGCGGAGCTCCCCCAACAAGTTGAGGGCTATTGCATATGGCCGCCAAAGGGACCTCATCCGCCCCGTTGGGGCACCTTCTCCAACTTCGTTGGAGAAGGGACAATCCCCATCATATCGTCCCTTCTCCACGACAGTGGAGAAGGTGGATCGGGCGAAGCCCGAGACGGATGAGGTCCCTTTGGCGGCCATATGCAATAGCCCTGAGCTTTGCGGGAGAAGGTGCCCGAAGGGCGGAGGGGGGCTATCTCAACACTTCCCACAAGCACCGCGAATTTCAATTGAGGTGCGCTCCATGATAAATCCTTCTGCCCGCGCCACACCTTTCAAAACCTTAACCACCGCAGCGTCAGCTTTTTCCGCAACTTTCCCACATTTCTCGCAAATCATAAAAACCGTGGCCGAATGACTTTGGCAATCGGGGTACTGGCAGGCCACGAAGGCGCTGATGCTATCAAGCCGGTGAACCCGGCCTTGCGCCAC
>JAYUQS010000153.1:0-27229 GCA_043756645.1 Hyphomicrobiales bacterium
CGAACCGGTGTCCTAGACGGAGACGCCATATGACTCTTTACCATTTACGTTAAATTTGAATGAAGGACGAAAGCATCTGATAAGAATCACTTCGGAACAAACTTACCTTTGATCCGGCCCCCCGACATTTTGGTGCGCTTGCTTTTCAGATCTACAGTGAGGCGGGGACCACGAATAACGGTCTTACCCTGCACCACTTTTACGTCGCCTGTCACATCCAAGAGATCACGACGCAACTGAAACACCGCCAAGTCGCCGGTGATGGTTTGCGTGGCAGTGGTAATGCTCACAGCACTTTTGCAGTCAAGCTTGTCAACTTCGGTGTTGGATGAGCCGTCCGCTTGTTTTACGTCAACATAAAACACGATCATTTCTTGACAGCGAATGGTGTCGCCAGGGCGTTTTGCCACGACATCACCCCTGAATATTGCACGCTTGTCTGTTTCCAGAATTTCCATTTCCGAAGCTTCAATGTCAACTGAACCGGAACTAACCTCTTGCGCCACGCCAACACCCGGCAAAGCCAAAATGGCCGCTACTGCCAAAACAGAAATTCGTAACATCATCCGCCGTCTCCCGTGGTCTTTGTCTTGATTTTAAACTTGGCCTTCACGCCGCCTTTAAACAGGATGCGCGTGCCATTTTCCGTCACTGTTAAACTGTCAGCCTCAATCAAGGTGCCCTGCATGTCAACCTTAACAGGCGATTTTGAGGCAAGCGACTGATCTTCGGTGTTGATAGCGGCCTTGGTCATTACAGCCCTAAAGCGAACACCTTCGCTGAACACCACATTGCCCATGAGCTCTAAGGCCTTGGATTTTCGGTCATATTGTCCCGTATCTGATGTCACGTCTAGCTTCGCGCCATTGGACCGTTCAAACACACTCGCCACATTTTGCATATGAACGAGATGAGCGATTGACTTATCTTGCTCACCTGACTTTGCCGAAATTTCAAACGGCCGATTGGCCTTGTCGCGGCCAGAAATTGTGGCATTCAGCGTTGTAATTTGCTCGGGCTTTTCAACCCTATCATCAGTTTTGACCGATTGCGGTGAAGGTGGCGCCAAAACACCAGCCTGCCACACAAACAAGCCAATCAGCCCCAAAGCTCCACTCAAAGACAAAACCCCGATGAGTCCGGCAATGTTAAGTGGTCGCTTGGCGCTGCGTTTTTCAGTGAGCGAAGACATCTTCTTCGCCCCAACCCCCAAGGTCGAGGGCCACACGGGTGGGTAAGAATGCGAAGCTTGCATGGGCAAGTTGCGCCCGTCCCTCGCGTTCCAGCATTTGATCAAGCCGTGCTTTCAGTTCATGCAAATAAAGCACGTCACCTGCCGCATAGGTTTTTTGCGCATCGGTGAGGATATGCGCCCCCCAGTCCGAACTCTGCTGCTGCTTGTTCGCATCAATGCCCATCAATTCGCGCAGTAAATCTTTCAAGCCATGACGGTCGGTGTAGGTGCGGGCGATTTTTGAGGCGATCTTGGTGCAGTAAAGTGGAAACGTATCAATGCCGAGTGAGTGTTTCAGCACAGCCACATCAAAACGTGCAAAATGAAAAATCTTTAAAACCGCAGGATCCTGCAACACGGCTTTCAAGCGAGGTGCCGAACTGGTCTTGGCATCAATCTGCACCACATGCGCATTGCCGTCACCGGTTGAAATCTGAATCACACACAAGCGGTCACGCCTCGGGTTCAACCCCATGGTTTCCGTATCAATGGCAATGGCAGAGCCCGGATTGAAGTCAGCGGGCAAATCACCACGGTAAAGTTTAATCGACATGAATAGGGGGACCTCAGAAAAAAAGCTTCAGGCGCTGGGCATACAGTCTTGCTGTGGCAGGTTCAAGGCTTGTGCGCGAAGGAGCTTTCGTCTTTCAAGGCGTCCACAAAAAACCGGCCCTCATCGCTGAGGCCCGGTTCTTTATTTCAATGCGCCTTATTGTGGCAGCTTGTCGTCAATGCCTTTGACATACCAGTTCATGCCCAGGATCATGCCGTCATCGACATTCTCAACCACGGTGCCGTCCTGCTTGGTGATTTTGCCTCCGAACGGCAACAGCTTGCCGGTCTTGATGGCCTCGGCTGTTTCAGCGGCGGCCTTGGCCACGTCTTCCGGCAGGTTGGTGTAAGGGGCCATGACCACTTCTCCCTCAGCCATGCCTGACCAGACTTGTGCGGACTTCCATGAACCATCCATCACAGCCTTGACTGACTTGACGTAATGCGGTGACCAATTATCAACAATCGCGGTCATTTGTGCTTTTGGCGCAAACTTGATCATGTCTGAGGCTTGGCCAAAGCCAAGCATTCCAGCCGCTTCAACAACCTGCAATGGCGCTGTCGAATCGGTATGCTGAGACATGATGTCAGCACCTTGTGACAACAGAACCTTGGCAGCATCTGCTTCCTTGGCTGGATCGAACCATGTGTTGGCCCAGATCACTTTGACCTTGAAGTCTGGGTTCACTGATTGTGCGCCCAACATAAACGCGTTGATGCCTGACACCACTTCAGGAATAGGGAAAGACGCGATGTAGCCTGCAGTTCCTGTCTTGGACATTTTGGCGGCGATCTGGCCGATCACGTATCGTCCTTCATGGAACTTGGCATTATAGGTGCCGACGTTGTCAGCTGTTTTGTAACCCGTAGCGTGTTCAAATTTCACGTCTGGGAATTTAGCAGCCACTTTCAGCAAGGGTTCCATAAAGCCGAACGAGGTGCCGTAAATGATTTTGCAGCCTTCGCGGGCGAAGCGCTCAAAAGTTTTTTCTGAGTCAGCTTCCGCGACACTTTCGGCATAGGCCGTTTCGACCTTGTCGCCGAATTCTTTCTTTACAGCTTCAAGACCTTGGTGATGTTGATAGGTCCAGCCAAAGTCACCAATGGGGCCAACGTAAACCCAGCAGGCTTTCAAAGCTTCGGCAGATGCTGAAGCGGAAGCCGCACCCAGCATCATGGCTGCTGCTGCAGCCGTCATCAAAATTTTCTTCATGAAATAGTCCCTGTTCGTTTTGTTTTTTTGTCGTCAACGGTCCGGCACGAATGGTTGTCCCAAGGAGGCTGGCGTATTGCGACGCGTCAAAGCCTTATTCCCGGAAATGACCACCAGAGCCAGGATAGTTCCTAAATACGGCAAACTCGATAGCAATTGCGAGGGGATTCCAAGGCTCATTGCCTGAAAAACAAAAGAAAGTATGGATATCGTACCAAACAGATAGGCTCCTACCAAAACGCGAAGCGGCAGCCAGGACGCGAACACGACAAGCGCCAAGGCAATCCAGCCTTTGCCCGCCGTCATGTTCTCCACCCATTGCGGCGTATAAACCAGCGAAAGATAGCCGCCCGCAAGCCCGCTCATGGCACCACCGAACAACACGCAAAGATAGCGCACCCCGATCACATTATATCCCAGCGCATGGGCCGAGGCGTGACTATTGCCAACCGCCCGTATAATCAAGCCAGCCTTCGATCTGAACAAAAGCCAACTAACCGCAATCACCATGAAAATCGAAAATGGAATCAGTGGGTCAATGCCATTTAAAATCGGCAGTTTGACGCCGGGTTGGCCGACGAAACTTTCACCAAGCAACGCCGATAGACCCAAACCCAGCAAAGTCAACGCCAAGCCTGTGGCCACTTGATTGGCCAAGAGTGAGAGCGTGAGAATACCAAAGAGCAAGGCCATGAACATGCCCGCCAACATCGACACCACAACACCGACCCATGGATTACCCGTCAGAAATGCGCCACCAAAACCACCCACCGCCCCCATAATCATCATGCCCTCAACCCCGAGGTTGAGAACACCTGATCGTTCAGTCACAGTTTCGCCAAGTGCGGCCAACAGCAAAGGCGTGGCAGCAGTCATGATGATGGCAAAGAGGGTGAGGAAGAGGTCCATGGGTTATACGCGCGGTCCCTCATCCGGCGCATTCGCGCCACCTTCTCCCGCGAAAAATGCGGGAGAAGGCTCAAAATTCAGAAAGCCTTCTCCCGTTTCTTCTAGCGGGAGAAGGTGCCCGAAGGGCGGATGAGGGAACTTGAGCACAACTCTTTCCATTATTTAATCCGATATAAAATCAGTGTGTCACATGCCAAGATATAGAACAGCAATATGCCTTGAATCACCCGTGTGATTTTATCTGGGATTTGCAAAGCTGTTTGTACAGCCTCTCCGCCAATATAAGACAGCGCCAACAACAACCCGGCGAAGATCGCACCAATTGGATTGAGCCTGCCAAGAAAAGCGACAATGATCGCTGCAAAGCCATAGCCCGGTGATATCTGCGGCTGTAATTGTCCAACCACGGATGAAATTTCAATCGCACCCGCAAGCCCTGCAAGTCCTCCTGAGAGCAACATGCAAAACATCACAGTTTTCTTTTCGGAAAATCCGGAAAAGCGCGCCGCACGAGGGCTATGTCCAGTGACTGTGATTTCAAAACCTTTGAGCGTACGTGTCATCACAAAGCCAAGTGCCAGCGCGACCACCACGGCGACAACGACGCCAGCATGGATGCCGGGCGTAAGATAGGGCAACATCTGCCAATCCGAAAATGAAACAGTCTTCGGAAAGTTAAATCCCTTGGGGTCACGCCATGGCCCGCGCACCAACCAGTCTAAAAACAACTGCACCACATAGACCAACATCAGCGACGTCAGAATTTCATTGGCGGAAAACCGGTTGCGCAAATAGGCAGGAATAGCGCCCCAGAACATTCCGCCCAAAATGCCTGCCAGCATCATACAAATAAGCGTGAGGGGTGATTGCCATTCAGGCAATAAGACCGGAATAGCACCGGCTAAAATCGCTCCCGCTGTCAGCTGACCTTCAGCCCCGATGTTCCAAACATTGGCACGGTAGGCCACGGAAAGCCCCGCTCCAATCAATACCAGAGGAGCCGCTTTCACCAGAATTTGTTCAACCGTCCACAGAGCTGTCAGCGGCTCAACAAAATACACATAAAGCGCATGCACCGGATCATTTTCACGCAAAGCAAAAATCATTGCTGCCGTTGCAACCGTCAAAGTCAAAGCCAGAAATGGCGAAAGCAGCGCCATGACTTTTGATCGTTCAACACGTTTCTCAAGCCGCATGACTGTTGCCTTCATGCACGCCCGCCATCAGCAAACCAATGGCTTCGCGTGTCAATTCATGTGCAGGCTTGGCCTCGGACAATTCTCCGCGCGACATGACAGCCACTCGATCTGCAATTTGAAAAATCTCATCAAGGTCTTGAGATATCACCAACACAGAAGATCCCCTCCGTGCCAAGTCCACCAAGGCTTGCCGGATTGCTGCGGCGGCCCCCGCATCTACACCCCACGTGGGTTGATTGACGATAAGGATTCCGGGCTTTCTATCCAACTCTCGGCCCATCACGAATTTCTGCAAGTTACCGCCAGACAAGGCACGTGCCTCAGGGTCAGGCTTGCCTTTGCGGACGTCATAAGTTTTGACGATACGTTCTTTGGCGACTGCCGCCTTGGCCAAACTCACCAAACCACGCCGTGAAATTTCATCACTGTCGGCATGCCGTGTGAGAACCATATTTGTGGAAAGCGGAAGATTGGGAACAGCACCATGCCCCAAGCGTTCTTCCGCCACAAAAGCCATCCCGGCTTTGCGCCGACCATTCACACTCAGTCTGCCGGTTTCAACACCATCAGCGACCAACATCGCGGGCGAGTGGAGCAAACGTTCACCCGACAAGGCATCAAACAATTCGCCCTGACCATTGCCGGCAACACCGGCAATTGCCACAATTTCACTGGCATAAACCGTGAGTGAAATATTTTTGAGCGCAACACCAAACGCGCCTTCGCCAGGTTGAGACAGTTCATTCAACACCAAGCGGCCTTTCCCCCGCATGAAAACGCGATTGTGTTTTAAAGATTGCACATCTGCACCCACCATAAGGCTTGCCAAACTGCCTGCGGTTTCGAGACGGGGATCAACACTGGCAACCACTTTGCCATGCCGCAAAATGGTGGCTGCCGTACAAAGGCCCTTCACTTCTTCAAGCCGGTGCGAAATATAAAGCACGGCACATCCCTCAGACGCCAAGCGCTTCAACACCACAAATAATTGCTCTGCCTCTTGTGGTGTTAGGACCGACGTGGGTTCATCCATGATCAGGAGCTTCGGATTCTGCAAAAGGCAGCGCAGAATTTCAATGCGTTGCCGCTCCCCCACCGACAGATCGCCGACAATTGCATGTGGATCAACCGGCAAACCATACTCCGAAGATACGTAGCGGATCCGTTTTGACAGCGCCGAAAGATCAAACACGCCATCAACGGCAAGCGCAATATTTTCAGCAACGCTCAACGCTTCAAACAAAGAGAAATGTTGAAACACCATGCCAATACCAAGCTTGCGGGCCTGTGCCGGATTGGCGACATTAATAGGTTGGCCTTCCCACAAAAACGTTCCCGACGTGGGCTGCAATGCCCCATAGATCATTTTGACAAGTGTGGATTTACCAGCCCCGTTCTCGCCCAAAAACGCATGGATTTCACCGGGCATCACACGCAATGACAGGTCATCATTGGCCTTTAATATGCCAAACATCTTTGTGACATTGCGGGCTTCAAGTTGGGGCGTGTCAGGCGTCATTGCACTTGAAATTCAAGCACAGTCTCTGCGCGCACCGCAAGGCCCTGCGCCGTGATATCCCCATCAACCGCTTTCAACAAAGCAGCAATGGTTCCACGCAAAATCATGTCGGTTTCAAACGGCACAAATTCAATCACCACATTGCGCCGCAATTCTTCAATCACGCCAGCCACCACACCACGGTGCAATGACGGCTCAATAATTTGCGAGGCATTGAGGCCGGGCCCCGCGATGACAATCCGGTCTGGGTTCAATATTGCAATCAAGCGGGCGATACCAATGCCTAAGGCTTCCCCCGCTTTTTCAAAAGCCGCAACAGCTTTCACATCTCCGGTTTCCGCCCGTTGCAATAAAGCCTTCATATCCTCACTATCAATGGCTTCATGCGGTGCTCCGTCATCACGTGCACCCATGGCTTCACGCCAAATGCCATAGTCAGCCGCATAGGCTTCAATGCAGCCGCGCCGCCCGCACCGGCAAGGTGCGCCATGCGGAATATGGTTCATATGACCAAACTCAGACGCCCCACCTGTGGCCCCATGATAAACTTTGCCGTCAATGATCAAGCCCATGCCAACGCCATAGCCGGTGAAAATTGCGGCAGTCGTACCTTGGTTCTTGGCAGGATCATCCGACAATATGCCCTCAGCAATCATATTGGCGTCATTGGCCAAAATGCAGGGAATGCCGAAGTGTTTGGATATGGGTGCGGTGAGCGGAATATTCTTTGCGGCAAAGGCTGGGGACCACACCAGTGTGCCAGCCTTGTCATCTGCCAAGCCCTGAACAGCAACGCCAATCCGCATGATCGAGCGCGGTGCAAATCCGGAAGACTTCAAAAATCCATCGATGCGATTGACCACGTCAAACCCGAAAACTTCGGCTGAAGCGGAATGAGTAGGAATATGAAAGGCTGCGCGGTGCAATATCCGACCATTGAAATCAGCAATCGCCAAGCGAATTGCATCAATCGAGATGTTCACGGCCAGAACATATGCTGCCTTGGATGTGATCCCTAACCTGACAATTGGGCGGCCGCGTTTTGTGGCTACAGGCAATGGAAAAGCGGTTTGCAATTCTTCTAAAATATGTTCCGCGATCAGTTGCGAAGCAATGGACGTGATAGAAGCTGGTGAAAGCCCCGTGGTACGGCCGAGCTCAATGCGTGCCAAAGGCCCATGTTGGCGCAAAGCGCTCAACACCACACGGCGATTTTGCCGCCGCACCAATTCACTGTCAGCTTTTTCCTGCATTCCCAGACCCGTGCTGTATTGCACTTTTATTATTGTTGTTGTCTGAGATACTGACTCTCACTGTTTCGACTTGCAAGAATTATTTCGGGTGTCAAAAAAACTAAGAAAAAGTCAGTGAAAACCGCGAGCTTGAGGTTGTCATAAAACTTTAACAAATTCGATGCTCGAGCGCGCCATGATCCGATCTGTGACCGCCGAATTCCTTGGGACCTTATTGTTACTCACAACCGTTGTGGGTTCAGGCATCATGGGTGAAAGTCTCAGTGGTGGAAACATTGCCATTGCACTGCTGGCGAATGCCTTGGCCACAGGCGCTATGCTTTTTGTTTTGATCAATCTATTCGGCCCGATATCGGGCGCGCATTTCAACCCGGTTGTTACGCTGGCCATGGCCTACACAGGTCGCTTGGCAAAACCACACATTGCGCCTTACATCGCAGCGCAGTTGGTTGGCGCAATTGCAGGTGTGATTTTGGCCCACGCCATGTTTGATCAGTCATTGCTCCAGGTTTCGACAAAAATCCGCTGGGGTGGCGGGCAATGGATTGCTGAGACCACCGCGACATTTGGTTTGCTGATCACCATTTTTGGTTTGCTGCGCAACAAGCCAGAGATTATTCCACAAGCTGTGGCGCTCTATATTGTTAGCGCCTATTGGTTTACGTCATCAACAAGTTTTGCCAATCCGGCTGTAACCATTGCCCGCAGCCTGACCAATAGTTTTGCAGGCATTGCACCGTCTTGTGTATTGGCATTTATCGCAGCCCAAGTTGTAGGTGCTATTCTGGCAGTGCTCGTGGTGCAAAAACTCTTCGCGGATGAAACATGAATATCGTCATTCACCATAATCCTGATTGTGGCACATCGCGAAACGTCGTGGCGCTGGTGGAAGCCTGTGGCTACACACCCACACTCATTGAATATCTGAAAACCGCGTGGACAGAGCCGCAATTACGGGCACTGTTTGCCGCAGCAGGCCTTTCGCCACGTGAAGCATTACGCGAAACCAAATCACCTGCCAAAGAATTGGGACTGCTGGAAGCGGGTGTGACGCAAGACATGCTCTTGGCGCAGATGCTCATCCATCCGGTCTTGGTGAACCGTCCCATCGTTTGCACTTCCAAAGGCGTCAAGTTGTGCAGACCTTCTGAACTGGTTTTAGACTTGCTGGATCGATTGCCGACTGAACCATTTCTGAAAGAAGACGGGGCTGTGCTTGACCTCACGCACTTCCAATCAAAATCCCCGTAAGAAAAACCAGAAAGCCGCCAACAGCAATTTGAAACGCAGCCTTCAAAAATGGCGTGTCCATATATTTGTAGCGGATCCAGGAAATCACCCCGAGTTCAATGATCACGATGACGAAGGCAACCCACGTCGCCAATTGGAAATCCGGAATGAGGTAGGGGAGCGTGTGCCCCAAGCCCCCCACTGCCGTCATGATGCCAGCTGCCAATCCGCGAATAAGCGGATGGCCGCGCCCGGTCAGTTTGCCGTCATCGGACAAGCCTTCTGCAAGTCCCATGGAAATACCAGCGCCAATCGACGCAGCCATGCCAACCAAAAACGTGTCCCAAGAATCGCCTGTTGCAAATGCTGCTGCAAACAATGGAGCGAGGGTGGAAACTGAACCATCCATCAACCCGACCAAACCCGGCTGCACCACCTGCAAAAGAAACAAGCGGCGCTCCGCCTCTTTTTCATCGGCTGCCACGTCTTCGGTGACATGTTCAAGCCCTAGCTTGCGCGCCAGGGATTCATGTGATTTTTCGGCTGCTGCCAATTTCAACAATAGATCTTTGATGCTGAGATCTGAAGTCTGTGTGGCTGCTTGCGTGTAGAAACGAGCGTTCTCCAACTCGATCACTTCAGAATGCCTGCGCATCGCCTCAATGCCCATTTGGCTAATGGTCCACATCGGCCGATGAGTCACAAAGCCAATCACATCCGCACGGCGGATGAGGGGAATAAAATCACCGAATTTTTTGTGATAGAGTTTTTTCAAGCGGTCGCGGTGCTCAAATTCCTCCGCCGACATTTCCATGAACACTTTAGCCGAAGCCGGATAGGTCGGCATCAGGGCATTGGCAAAACCAGCATAGCCCCGCGCATCATCCTCTTCCGAAGACATGGCCAGTGCCAGCAATTCTTGTTCATTAAGGTCAGAGAATGTTTTCATCGTCCTATATTAGAACGTTTCTAACTGAGGTCCAGATCAGTTCTCATCCATCTTGAGGGCAGCAATAAAGGCTTCCTGCGGAATATCGACCTTGCCGAACTGCCGCATTTTCTTTTTGCCTTCCTTCTGCTTGTCCAGAAGTTTGCGCTTACGGGAAATGTCGCCGCCATAGCACTTGGCCGTGACGTCCTTGCGCATGGCGGACAATGTTTCACGCGCCACCACTTTGCCACCGATAGAGGCTTGAATAGGGATCTTGAACATATGGCGCGGGATCAAGTCTTTCAACTTCTCACACATCACGCGACCGCGTTGTTCTGCACGGGTGCGGTGAACCACCATCGACAGCGCATCAACGGCTTCCTCGTTGACGAGAATGGAAAGCTTCACCAGATCGGCTTGCAAATATTCCGTCATCTTATAGTCGAACGATGCATAGCCTTTTGAGACTGACTTCAAACGATCATAAAAATCAAACACCACTTCGTTGAGCGGCAATTCATAAACCACCATGGCGCGCGAACCCGCATAGGTCAGTTGCTTTTGGCGCCCGCGACGGTCTTCGCAGAGTTTCAACACTGAACCCAAATAATCATCAGGCACAAAAATCGTGGCCTCAATCCACGGCTCATCCATGGTCAAAATCTGTGACACATCCGGCATGTCGGCTGGGTTGTGCATATCAATCCGGCTGCCATCACGCAGATTGATTTTATAAATCACCGACGGTGCCGTGGTGATGATTTCAACATTGAACTCGCGTTCAATCCGTTCACGGATGATTTCGAGATGCAACAATCCGAGGAAGCCGCAGCGGAAACCAAAACCAAGTGCTGCCGAGGTTTCCATTTCATAGGTGAAAGACGCATCGTTCAAACGCAGCTTGCCCATGGATTCACGAAGATCTTCGAACTCCGAGGCATCAACCGGGAAGAAGCCCGCAAACACCACGGATTGCGCTTCTTTGAAATCAGGCAAAGCGGTGGCAGTTGGGTTGCGCTCGTCGGTGACGGTATCGCCCACGCGGGTGTCCGCCACCTCTTTGATGGCGCCGGTGAAGAAACCGATTTCGCCTGGTCCCAATTCGTCAACCACGACTTTCTTTGGTCTCGACACGCCAACCCGTTCGATGGAGTAGTTCCCGCCGGAGCCCATCATTTTAACCCGCATGCCTTTTTTGAGCACGCCGTCAATAATGCGAACAAGAACCACAACGCCCAAATAAGCATCGTACCAAGAGTCAACGAGAAGCGCCTTCAACGGCGCATCGCGGTCACCTTTGGGGGCTGGCAATCTGGTAATGATGGCTTCCAACACATCAGGAACACCAAGGCCCGTCTTGGCCGAAATCAAAACCGCATCCTGCGCATCAATGCCGATCACGTCCTCAATCTGTTGCTTGATCCGGTCTGGTTCAGCGGCGGGAAGGTCCACCTTATTGAGCACCGGCACGATTTCCAAGTTCGCGTTGATGGCTTGATAGACATTGGCCAGCGTTTGCGCTTCCACACCCTGTGAGGCGTCCACAACCAACAGCGCACCTTCGCAAGCCGCAAGCGAGCGCGACACTTCATAGGCAAAGTCGACGTGTCCAGGCGTGTCGATTAAATTCAACACGTAATTCTTGCCGTCCTTGGCTTTATAATCCAAGCGCACGGTGTTGGCCTTGATGGTGATGCCGCGTTCGCGCTCCAAATCCATTGAGTCCAAAATCTGGTCCTGCATGTCGCGGTCAGCCACGGCACCTGTCAGCTGGATCAAACGATCTGCGAGCGTGGATTTGCCGTGGTCAATATGGGCGACGATGGAAAAATTGCGGATATGGGAAAGGTCGGTCATGCGGCAGCGTTTGGCAGGGGCAAGTGACGCGGTCAAGTCCGCTGTGACGCGCAAAATGTCGTAGGTCAGAACCCACAGATCATGACGTGCAGGATCAAGTGCCGCCGCCATCATGCCCGCTGCGGAAATGTGACAATCTTATGGCAGGAAAATAATGCTTGACACCGCGCGGTGGATCAGGTAGTTTCAGGCATAATCCAGAATTGGGTGAAACATTCCGCTGCCAACAACAGTCTTGAGCCGATCATGAAGACGACGTTGGAGCGTGAGTTGATCTCGTGTGAATTCGGGTTAATTGTCACACATTCAGCCCTAACCACCATTGCCTTCATGATCGGCTCAGGCCGGTCATTGCCTTGGTACCTTACCGTTTTGGACTCTGCATCACAAAGCGGCAGCACGATCCTCCGCGCACCATACATGAGGCATGTTGGATTTTGCTGCCGCTGGCGTTTTCGATGAGTGCCACATCCAAACTGCAAACAGATGGGTGTGTTGTTGCAAGTTCATGGAACACGCAGTTGTAAGCCTTGATTTCAGGGGGCGTACCGCTGCTCTTTTCGGCATCGTGGAAATGCGCGTGATAACCCAGTTTGGTCATCGCTTCGGCCAGATTGGCAAAGCGTTCAACAGAGCCAGGTGCGCCGGACAAGGTGTCGGAAAGCTTCTTGCCTTCCTTTTTGCCAAGCTGGCCGAATCTGCGTTCCAGCGCCGCTGTTCCTGTGTTGGACAAGGCATCGGCAATCAAAAGTCCTGCGAACCATGAATATTGCCGGGGAAATTTTTCTTGGCCTTTATCGCTCAAGACATAGGCCTGCTGTGGACGGCCGCCGGATGGCAACATGGCACCTTTGGCCACCAGGCCATCGCGCTCCAGTGCCGTGAGGTGCTGGCGCACAGCGTTGCGGCTGATTCCCAAAGCGTCAGCCAATCCATCTATGGATAGACCTTGTTTTTTCTGCAGCAGGCAATGCAGCAGTTCAGTCTGTGTGCTGCCGCGCATGGGCGGTTCTTTTGCGGAGTCCATGGTTGGTAAACATAGGCAGAGTCGACTGCAAAATCCAGTAAACCAAGTTATGACATATATATATTGTATAATAGTTATAAATGATGCATAGGGACCAAGTCGTCAAACATGGAGAACGAAAATGAAATCGATGAAATTGATCCCAGTGCTGATACTTGCAACATCACTTCTGGCAATTCCGACTGCCTTTGCTCGTGAAACCGGCACTGGCCAAACTGGCGTAAGCCATCTGCACCTCGCAGCGGCAATGCCGCAAAGCGAATTGCAGTCGGCATTGCGCGGCCTCTGGAAAGGCCATGCCGACGCGGTCTTTGCGGTGGCGACGGCCCTTGCTGCAAAAGATGATGCCGCAGTCGCAACGGCGGAAGCCGCTGTTGTCGAAAACGCTAAAATGATTGCAGGGGCCATTGAGCCTTTCTACGGTGCCGCTGCAAAAGACGGCCTGTTTGCGTTATTGGCCGAACATTATGGCGCGGTGAAATCCTACACCGTTGCTGCCTTGGCAAAGGATGAAAATGGCACGGCATCCGCGACGAAAGCCGCGACTGAGAATGGTGAAAAAATTGCGGTTTTCCTTTCTGGTGCCAATCCAAACCTGCCAAAAGACGCGGTCTTCGGTCTGCTCGCCGGTCACGCTGGCCATCACTTTACACAGGCTGACCAGTTGGCCGACGGAGATGCAAAAGCCGCCAAAGCCACACAGGTTGACATGATTGATCACCTCAACATGATAGCAGACACACTTGCAGGCGCACTGGCCAAGCAATTTCCGGACATGATCAAGGCCTAAGGCTTCAACAAGCGAACCTTGCCTTGACTTGGCAGGGTTCGTATTGAACCAATATTGGGTGGTCGACGCCGCTTGTCGTCAACCCTGACCGCCGTCTCCTGTGAGGCCTGCGGCTGTGATGCCAGCGAGAGCTGCGATTTCGTCGTTGTCTGAGGTATCACCTGAGACACCAACGGCACCGAGAATTGCGCCGTCCTTGTCTTTCACAAGCACGCCACCGGGAACAGGAACCGCCCCACCTTCAATGGCGGAAAGCGCTCCTGCAAAAAAATGGGGACGGTCTTTGGCGAGTTTCTCCAGGCCGCGCGTGCCCATGTTGAAGGCGAGCGCACCTTTGGCTTTGCCTTGCGCAATGTCGAAGCGGGCGAGTGACGAGCCATCGGCAACGGAGGCAGCTTTCACGGTGCCTCGCGCATCAAGCACAACGATGCCGAGCGGTTTGAAACTGGCAGTCTTGGCATGGGCCAGCGCAGCGGTGATGATGGTGTTGGCGGCAGAGAGGGGGAGGGTCATGTCTTAAAACTCATTGTTGTTGTGACCAATCAATCACACTTCCCGCGTTTTCTTTCAAGTGCGTTGCTTGGGTTTTAACGCCTCACTAAAAAAACGATTACTGCAATTCAGCAGTCAACTTACGGAGGCTACCATGCGCAAGCATCACGACGTCGACTCCCTCCCCTGCTTTCGAGCCATCAAGTAAGCGGCGGAAGTCTTTCCCTTCTGAAACCTATGTGAAGCGTGGACATCGTTTTGTACATGGTGACGTGGAACTTATCGAAAAGCTTGCACGAAATGATCTCTGCCCCTGCGGATCGCGGAGGAGCTTTCAAGTCCTGTTGCCTGCCTTCAGGTCGCTATGACGGCTCTAACAAAGACCACTACTTTTAGGGATGAGTAGTTCAAGCATATGGCGCGCCTCTTCTTCTGGGGCGCGCCACCCGTCGCATTGTCAAATTGATCTCCCCGCCTATTTCAACGCGTAGCTTCCACCAAACTCTAGGTTAAGCCGCAAGCCGAGGATATGCTCCTCCTGATTCTCTTCGTCTGAAAGATAAGTATAGGCACCAGCGATCGTCCAATCCGATTGCGGCAAGCCGAGGTCCATTTCGGGGTGGTAGGTGATTGCCAACTCTGCCAAGCTTTCTGAACGTCGGGCTTCGAAGCTTGAATTGAACTGCCGTGACACAGCGGCAGAATAGGTCCATGCGTCCATGACATAAGCGGCAATGCCTGTGACGATCAACGCATCGACTGTGCTGCCTTCAAAATTCTTGATATAGGTGGTCTCTGCCATCAGGCGCAGCTTGTCTTCACCGACATCGACATTGCCTTGCAACGCAGCGAGAAACGCCAGTTCATTTTGCGGGATGATGTCTTCCTCCGCCTGTTCTTCAGTCTGCAGGCCGTGGCGCTGATAGCGGGCGCCCAGACTGTAGCCAAACTGGCCGTCATCATGGCAGTCGCCAACGTCAGCGCCAAGACAGCCATCCAGCACCAGTGACATGGACGAGAGTCCTGTGGTATTTCCAGCGCCACCGTCTGCAAGCTTTGGCACTGGGCGCGTGTTGATATAGGACTTCGCGAGGAAACTCCGGTCCATCGTGAACAGGGTTCCGGTGAGTGTCTGGGCGTGTCCGGCGACATCAAAATCCAACGCCGCCGCCACGCCAAGGCTTTCGTCCATGTCGGCGTTGCCTGCCAAGTCGGTTGAATTCACGCCTTCACCCACCTCGGACGCCAAGCTGAAAACCGGATCAATTTTTCCGAGCTTCACCGTCATGGGGTCGAAGGTGAATTCTCCATAGAGCTCACTTTGATAGAGGCCGAGGCGGGAGAAAGTTGAATCTTGGCCATCGGCAGGCTCAATCACCTGTTCAAGATTCAAGACACTCACAAACTTGAAATTTTCAAACGGCAGCAGGTAAGATTCAGCGGAAAATTCGGGAAGTATTGACGTGGCCTCGCGTTCGCTGGGCGTCGCTGAAAATATGCTATCTGCTACAACTCCCAAGCTTATCTTGCTACCAACACACGGGGCCGTGCAATCCGCAGCGACGGCCTGCGAAACACCACCCAAAAACACCGACACAGCCAACACGACACGACGCATGAGGTTCTCCCCGTAACACAACATCAACACTTGACTATACGCGCCAGCACCCGGTTTTCTTTCAAAGGGCCTGTCGCCATTGCAGGCCCTTTGAAGACTGAGCGTCAATCGCTGGCAACTTTGACCAATTCCGTCCGGGTTTTCTCGGTGAGATGCACCGACAAGACCTGGCCGCCAGCGGATGGGCAGTAATATTTGTCTTCTTTCGACTCGGGTTCGAGTGGTGTCCATTCATAGACCTTGATGCAGTCTTTGAAGGTGCCAGCCGCGACCTTGACCGTGAGTCCGGTTTCCTTGACTTCTGCCATGTCTTCGGCCTCGCCTTTGAAATATTCCATCCGATAGCTGTCACCCACGACTTGCGTGCCTTTGATCCACACGCCGGGAAGTGCGCCGTCTTCACCGGCAATCCAGGCACCATCATGATCGAGGAATTTACCGTCCTTGTAGTTGTCGACGGCCTCGCCAAAGTACCAGACACTTCCGTCCTTGTGTTGTGCCAGGTAGTCGTTGGTTTCCTCAACCAGTTGGCCGTCGACAAACACCCGGTCATTGTATACCAATGTGTCAACACCCATGATCTTGCGGGTTTCATTTCGAATCCGGATTTCCACGCGCTCCAGACCTTCATCGGTCTTGGCCTCATAAATCATGAGTTTGCCAACGGGCAAATTGAACATCGGATTGTTGATGGTTGTCGTGAACTCCGCTGGATTGATCGTAGGCTTGTACTCCTCAGCGAAGGCAACTGTTGCGACAAGGGTTTGGACAAATGCGAAGGCGAGCAATGCGTGTTTCATGGGACACTCCTGGTTTGAACTGCAAAGCCTATGTTGCGGCTTCACAAGACTCTACGGTTCAAGGAGCACTTTTATTTCAAACGTTCAGTCAAATTCTGAAATCATCCGTGCACGGAAGGTTGTGGGGCCGGTCTGTTCACCCTCAAGGGCAACATCGCCTTCCTCAGCAATGGGGTTGTCCAGCCTGTTTTCGGCTTTGGATGTATCAACCAGCCAGGACTTGTCCTTGAAGTCCACAATCCTGATGCTTCCATTTCCCAAGTCTTCCACGACAGTGCCGCCAAGCTTACCGAGATCAGGCCTGCTCCATTCTTCAAAGGGAACATAGGTAGAAGCGCGATAGGCTTCGAAACGGTTTGACAGATAAGTATGCAGTGCCTTACCGGCACTGCTGGCATGCAGCATCACGCCCATCAATAAACTTACACCAACAACGATCACTATCATGTGGCTGGTTTTGAATCGAAATCCCCGACGTGTGTGGCGCAGGCCAAAAATAGCGCTTGTGACGAGTAAACCAGCCAGCACCAGCCAAACAAGCGGCAGTGCAAGAAGCGCCTCATTGTAATGAATGTTGTCGAGTATGCGCCAGCCGGTCGAGAAATAATCGTCAATCACAAACAAGAAGACGGCGAAATTCAAGCCACCCAGAAACACGGAGACCAAAGCCAAGGCCCAGAACACGGAACGCTTGGCCAAAAATTGATAGGCCGGTTTCGGTGCCAGTCCCCGGGATTGGATGGATGCCAGGATTTTGCGTTCAAGATCAGTCATGCTTTGCCCCCCGATTTTTCGAAACTCTCGCGCAGCCGCAAAAGCCCACGCTTGATCAGCGTCGCAACGGTGCCGGGCGGCAGTCTCAGGATTTCGGATATGTCATCGTAGCTTTGTCCTTCAAAATAACGCAGCACCAGCACATCGCGGTATTTCGCATCGAGTACGGCCAGTGATTTTTGCAGCTGCTCGAAACTGCGATTTTTCAACAGGAGGCTGGCGGGATCTTCAGGATCGGCAATCTGGTCAAAAAAGAACTGTGCGTCATCGCCTGATACCATTTGCAGGCCTGCGGATGATTTGCGTAGTAAACTGATCGCTTCGTTGTGGGCGATACGATAGAGCCATGGTGAAAACGCCCGCGCTTGGTCAAAGTCATTGAGGTTAAGGTAAGCCTTGATGAAAACCTCCTGCAGCACGTCATCTGTCGCTTGGGTCTGGCCTGCCAGCACCCGTCTGATGTAACGGCGCAGCTTTACCTCATGACGGCTGATCAACCGCCCATAGGCATTGGCATCGGCGAGCGTCGCCCGCACCAGTTCTGCATCGGAAGGTTCAACCATCTCATCGTATTATACGTGTGTCAGGTGAAAATACTTTCAGTTATTTGTAGTGTTATGTTTACGCTCCATGTACCCGCCGCATCGTGGAATTTGATCCGCCCGCCATCATTCAACAGCGTCGACGTGCTCCCATAAACCCGGTCCACCCCGTGAAAGCATAACCGCGACTCGCCGCCCATGACCAGCACGTCGCCTGATTCCAGTTTCACGGATTGGGTTTTGCCGCCCCTTGTTGTGCCGCCCCAGCGGAACAGGGCCGTGTCGCCCAAGGAAATTGAGACGACAGGGGCAGTGAAATCTTTTTCGTCGCGGTCTTGGTGCAGGCCCATTTTCGCGTCCGCGTTGTAGAAATTGACGAGACAGGCTTCGGGTGGGTGAGGGTAGTTGGCGACCTCGGCCCAGAGGTTCAACAACACCTCCGGCATGGCGGGCCATGGGTTGCCGGTGACCGGGTGTGTGGCTTGATAGCGATAGCCATTCGCCTTATCTGTGACCCAACCCAAGCTGCCCATATTGGTCATTCGCACCGAAAAGGGTTTTCCGGTTTTGGGCATTTCGGGGGTGAAGAGGGGGGCATCAGCGACAGCTTGGCGCAAGATCGCCAGCAGTGCAACTTGGTCTTCTACGCCAAACCAGCCCTTATACAGCCTCATGCCGCCCGAAAGTTCTATAAATTCCCCCATCACGACTCCTTGATAGCCTTGGATCACCCCCCTATATACGCCGAGAACGCCGATGGGAGTGATCCGGTCGGGACTTGTATTAACGGAGGCGGGCCCTGAGCAGATCAGGCCAAAGGTAGGGCCAAAATGGACTACCGAGTTCCGCCAGCCTTTAGGAGATGAAATATGGGAAAAGTCATTGGTATTGACCTTGGCACGACAAACTCTTGCGTTGCCGTCATGGAGGGTAAAACCCCGAAGGTGATCGAAAACGCCGAAGGTGCCCGCACCACGCCGTCCATCGTCGCTTTCACCGCAGATGGCGAAACCTTGGTGGGCCAACCTGCCAAGCGCCAGGGTGTCACCAATCCGGAAAATACATTCTTTGCGATCAAGCGCCTGATCGGCCGCCGCATGGAAGACCCGATGGTCGCCAAGGACAAGAAGCTTGTGCCCTACTCCATCGTCAAAGCTGACAATGGCGATGCCTGGGTTGATTCACGGGGCACAAAATATGCGCCATCGCAAATCTCGGCCTTTACATTGACCAAGATGAAAGAAACCGCTGAGCGTTATTTGGGCGAAGCCGTAACGCAAGCCGTGATCACGGTTCCGGCTTACTTCAACGATTCACAACGCCAGGCCACCAAAGACGCTGGCAAGATTGCTGGCCTTGAAGTTCTCCGCATCATCAACGAACCCACAGCTGCCGCCTTGGCTTACGGCCTCGACAAGCGTGAAGCCGGCACCATTGCGGTTTACGACTTGGGTGGCGGCACGTTTGACGTCTCCGTTCTTGAAATCGGTGATGGCGTGTTTGAAGTCAAATCCACCAACGGCGACACGTTCCTCGGCGGTGAAGACTTCGACATGCGCATTGTCGATTATCTTGCAGACGAATTCAAAAAAGAACAGGCGATTGATCTGCGCAAGGACAAGCTGGCTTTGCAGCGTTTGCGTGAAGCGGCTGAAAAAGCCAAGGTTGAATTGTCATCTTCGATGCAGACGGAAATCAACCTGCCGTTCATTACCGCTGATGCCTCAGGCCCCAAGCATCTGGCCTTGAAGCTGACCCGCGCCAAGTTGGAAGCGCTGGTTGATGATCTCATTCAAAAGACGGTTGAGCCTTGTCGCCAAGCTTTGAAAGATGCTGGTGTGACTGCCGGTCAGATCGACGAAGTTGTTTTGGTGGGCGGTATGACCCGCATGCCCAAGGTCATCGAAGTCGTGAAGCAGTTCTTCGGCAAAGAGCCACACAAGGGTGTGAACCCTGATGAAGTCGTCGCCATTGGTGCGGCCATTCAAGGCGGCGTTCTCAAAGGCGAAGTCAAGGATGTGCTTTTGCTCGATGTAACACCATTGTCGTTAGGTATTGAAACGCTTGGCGGCGTGTTCACACGCCTGATCGACCGTAACACCACCATCCCCACCAAGAAGTCCCAAGTGTTCTCGACCGCTGATGACAATCAGACGGCGGTGACCATTCGTGTGTTCCAGGGTGAGCGTGAAATGGCGGCTGACAACAAGATGCTGGGTCAGTTTGACTTGATGGGATTGCCACCTGCACCCCGCGGCATGCCGCAGGTTGAAGTGACCTTCGACATCGACGCCAACGGCATTGTTAACGTGTCGGCCAAGGACAAGGCCACCAACAAGGAACAACAGATCCGCATTCAAGCCTCAGGCGGCCTGTCGGATGCTGAAGTTGAAAAGATGGTCAAGGACGCCGAAGCCAACGCTGCCGAAGACAAGAAGAAGGTGGCTCTGGTTGAAGCCAAGAACCAGGCTGAAGGCTTGATCCACGCCACCAACAAGTCGATTGCTGACTTGGGTGAAAAGATAGCACCTCAAGACAAGGAAGCCGCCGAAGCTGCGATTGCCGATGTGAAATTGGCGATTGAAGAAGGCGATCCTGAAGTGATCAAGGAAAAGACCACGGCCTTGGCACAAGCCTCAATGAAGATCGGTGAGGCGCTGTACAAGCAAGCCAGTGCCAACAAGGGCGATGGTGGTCGTGATTCAGACGATGATCAGGACGACGGCCCGGTTGAGCGCGACGAACTCGATGACATCATGGATGCCGAGTTTGAAGAAGTTAAAGACGACGATAAGAAGGCTTAAGTGTATCGCTCTCTGACCTCTACTTCTCCCTCCCCCTTGTGGGGAGGGCCGGGGTGGGGGTCGGGGACTGGTTGTGTTTGTACAAATGATCTAAGGGTCGGAGCGATCCCCACCCTAACCCTCCCCACAAGGGGGAGGGAAAATGGAATAGACAAACTTCTCAAATGGCAAAACGTGATTTCTACGAAATTCTGGGTGTTGCAAAAGGTGCTGATGAAAAAGCGCTGAAATCCGCCTATCGCAATCAGGCTAAAAAATTCCATCCTGACGCCAACCCCGGCGACAAAACGATGGAATCGAAGTTTAAAGAAATCAACGAGGCTTACGACGTCTTAAAAGACCCGCAGAAAAAAGCAGCCTATGACCGTTTCGGCCACCAGGCTTTTGAAAATGGGGCGGGTGGTGGACGGCCCGGTGGCCCGGGCTTCGGTCCAGATTTTTCATCCTCCATGTCTGATATTTTTGAAGACCTGTTCGGCGACGTCATGGGTGGACAGCGTGGCGGTCAACGCCAGCGTCGCGGCGGCACAGGTGCAGCACGGGGTTCTGATCTCCGCTATAATCTCGAAGTCAATTTTGCGGATGCGTATCG
The DNA here is from genome assembly GCA_043756645.1 of Hyphomicrobiales bacterium. Taxonomy (GTDB): domain Bacteria; phylum Pseudomonadota; class Alphaproteobacteria; order Rhizobiales; family Aestuariivirgaceae; genus Aestuariivirga. The sequence goes on from JAYUQS010000153.1 coordinate 21,337, forward strand.
CGGCAAAAACGCCTCGGTGCGCGTGCCCTCATCCGTCACTTGCGAGCCTTGTAAGGGTTCGGGTGCAAAGCCCGGCACTCAGCCCAAAACCTGCGGCACTTGCAATGGTGCGGGTGCTGTGCGCTCGCAATCAGGCTTTTTCACCGTTGAACGCGCCTGCCCGACATGCTCCGGACGTGGCCAGGTAATCGCTGACCCCTGCATGGCCTGTGGTGGCCAAGGTCGTGTCACCAAGGAACGCACCCTTGCCGTCAATATTCCGCAAGGGGTTGAAGACGGCACACGCATTCGTCTGTCAGGCGAAGGAGAAGCAGGTTCGCGCGGCGGGCCATCGGGGGACCTCTATATTTTCATCTCGGTGCGCCCGCATGAATTTTTCCAGCGCGAGGGCGCTGATCTGTTCTGTAAAGTGCCGATCTCCATGGCAACGGCATCACTTGGTGGCGAAATTGAAGTACCCACCATCGACGGCAAAAAAGCCCGCGTCACGATTCCCGACGGCACACAAAACGGCAAGCAATTCCGCCTGAAAACCAAAGGCATGCCTGTGCTGCGCTCGGCACAATTTGGCGACATGTATATTCAAGTCTCCGTCGAAACGCCCGTCAATCTCACAAGACGTCAACGCGATTTGCTGAGAGAGTTTGACACGGAGGCACGCAACAACTCGCCAGAGTCAGAAGGCTTCTTCTCGAAGGCGAAAGCGTTCTGGGATGGCTTTGGGAGTTAAAAAAGGTCTGCGTAATCTTGTGCGCCGTGCAGAATGCGGACAATACTAACGACTTTAGAGTTTACCACATAGAGAATAATGTAATTGCCATGTGTCTTTCTGCGAATTTTTCCAAGTTCAGTTGATTTGAAAATTGCATATCGATCAGGGAAATCAGACAGACTTTGGCAGTCTATGCGGAGTTCACGTACAAACCGATACGCACGGTCTGGATTTTCCTGCGCAATCCAATCACCGATCGACTCAAGGTCTGTAAGCGCGTCATTTGAGAACTCAACGTTCACGCCACATTCTTTCGAGCCATTGCTGCATACTTTGCTTCTAGCCGATCAAATACTTCTTCAGCGGGAGTCGTTCTGCCGTAACGAATATCATCCAAGCCTAGCTCAATCGCGGCATCCAAAGCCGACAACCTCGCCTCGCGTTCCTGCACCAAGCGGATGCCTTCGCGGATAACCTCGCTTTTAGAATTGTAGCGTCCCTTTTCAACAAGCGTATCGACAAATTTTTCCAATACCGGTCCAAGATCTGCGCTGATTGCCATTGTCATAACTCCATTTTGGTGGCCAATAACAGTTATTGGCATTGCTTTCAATGATGGTCCGAACCTATCCTGAGGCAATGACTGACCTTTCCCCCTCAGACCAAGACATCCTCACCGGCCACTCTGGCCCCGCTATGCAATTGGCCATGGAGCTGGTGGTGCAGGCTGCGCGTATCCTCGAAGCGCCCCACCTCATCCCAGTCACCTACGCCCATATCGATGCGTGTTTTTACAATGGTCAGGCCCACATTGATTTTGCGCAATTCATGCTGGACCATGGTGCGAAATTCCCCATTCCCGCCTGGACCAACAATGGCGTCGTGTCCGAAACCCATCCCCAACTCTACATTGGCAACCCCGACACGGAAATGGTCGAGGGTGCCCGAAAGCTGATGCAGCTCTACGCGCGCCTCGGCTGCAAACCCACATGGACCTGCGCACCCTATCAAATTCCGGGTGGACCCAAATTCGGCGAGCACATCGTCGTCGGTGAATCCAATGCGGTGACTTACTATAACTCCGCAGTTGGAGCCCGCACCAACAAATATGGCGACTATCTTGATGTGGCCTGCGCGCTGATCGGCAAGGCACCTTTTGCAGGCCTTCACACCGATGAAGGACGGCAAGCCGAACTCCATTTTGATGTCTCGCAACTGCCTGAACACTGGCGTCACGACAACATCTTCCATCATCTGCTCGGCCACCATATTGGTCGCATTGCAGGCCGCCGTGTGCCCGTCGTCACCGGATTGCTTTCATCAACCAACGCCGATGATTTGAAGGCCATCTCCACAGCTGTTGCCGCATCGGGCGGTGTTGAACTCTGGCATGGCGTGGGAATAACACCCGAAGCCAAAACCTTGGAGGCCGTTTTTAAAACCGGAGAAACCCTCACCCTCACCCGCGATGACTTGATCGCAGCACAAGCCCAACTCTCCACTGGCAAAGATGGCCCGCTTGATATGGTGGCTCTTGGCACGCCGCATTTTTCAGCCACAGAATTTCGCGCCGTGGTCGAAGCCTTGGATGGCCGCAAAGCCACAATCCCATTCATCATCACCACCTCGCGCTTCATCATGGACTACATCGCTTCAAAAGGCTGGGATCAACTCTTGCAAAGTGCAGGCGTTCAAGTGATTGGCGATATTTGCAGTTATTATTCGCCCGGCATCAAAGGCATGAAAGGCAGGGTCATGACCAACTCGGCGAAATGGGCTTATTATGCGCCGGGCATGTTGCCGGTTGACGTCAGCTTCGGCTCACTCACAGAATGTGTCGAAAGTGCCATTGCAGGCGAAGTGAAACGCGATACGAAATTATGGGCCGTATCATGAATAGCGCAATCCTCAACGCGGGCACGGCATCTGGCCCACCGCTCATTCTTACGGAACCCTTGAGCTTTTGGGGCGCTTATGATCCCCGCAGCGGTGCAATCGTCGACACCCATCACCCCCAATCGGGCGCACATTTGGGCGGCCATATTTTACTGCTCAAGGAAACCCGTGGTTCTGGCGGCACACCGGGCGGCATTGCCGAGGCAATAAGACGTGGTACTGCACCGCTCGGGATTATTCTGATCACACCCGACATCAACCTCGCCATCGGTGCCGCGGTGGCGGCCAGACTTTATCAGCGGCAATGTCCGGTCGTGTCGGTCTCAGCGGTTGACTATGAAACTCTCAAAACAAAAAGCCAGATCACCATTGCAAAGAACGGACAAATAACTGTATAGTTACTTATGACAGGAGTAACAGCATGAAGCAGATAGGCCCCATCCCGCAAATAGGTTTCGGCACCTGGAAGCGCAGTGGCGATGACGGCTATCGCGCGGTACTGGAGGCGCTTGAAACCGGCTATCGACATATTGATACGGCGGAGGCCTACGACAATGAACAGGATGTGGGCAAAGCCATTGCCCTATCGGGTCTGAAGCGCGCTGAACTTTTCATCACCACGAAAGTAGCGCCCGACAATTTGGGTCCGGGGCAAGTGCGCCCCCATGTTTTGGCATCACTTGCAAAGCTGGGCTTACAACAAGTGGATTTGTTGCTCATCCATTGGCCATCCATTAATGACCGTTTTGATGTGCGAGAATATGTCGGGCAGTTCGCAGCTGTGCATCATGAAGGTCTGACCAAGCATATTGGTGTGTCTAACTTTACCAAGCGTCACCTTGCAGCAGCCCTCGATGTGTTGGGTGAAGGCGTCATCACCACCAATCAGGTCGAAGTGCATCCATTCTTTCAGAACCCAATTATGAACGCGCATTGCAAGTCTTTGGGCATTCCATTGACGGCCTATTCACCCTTGGCGCGAGGTGCAGTCAATGACAGTGACGTGATCACCGGCATTGCAGAAAAGCATGACGCGACACCAGGGCAAGTGGCTTTGGCGTTTCTCATGGCGGAAGGTCACGTCATCATTCCAACTTCAAGCAACAAAAACAGGATGGCGGAAAACCTCGCATCGCAAAACCTTGTGCTTGACGATACAGATATGTTGCTCATGCGCGGTCTTCATACGGATCAACGCATTGTAAACGGCAGTTGGGCGCCAAAATGGGATGTGTGAAGCGATCAAGCCAAACGCTTGATTTTGTGGCGCTTCAAGCAAGTGTTGACGAAACGACATTAAACTCTTTTCAACTCTTCTCTCCTAAAGCCTCGATGAAGATATCAAAGGGGAAGACATGCCGATTGAAAGCCCGTTGCGAAACGATGTGCCTGCATTGACGCGCGATTCAAGCACCTATCTTGTGCCCGCTTACGTCGCAACCATGTTGCTCAGTGCCTGTTTGTTGTTTTTGGTTCAGCCAATGTTTGCGCGTATGGCGCTTCCGCTGCTGGGCGGAACTCCGGCTGTCTGGGCCATTGCCATGTGCTTTTTCCAAGCCGTGCTATTGGGCGGTTATTGCTATGCACATCTCCTGAAGAAGTATCTCGCACCCAGCCATGCTGTTGTGTTTCATATCGTGTTGATGGCCGCTGCTTGGTTTTTCTTGCCGGTGAATTTGCCACACTCTGCTGTGCCGACAGGCGGCGCAACCGCCGGAATTTGGTTGATCGGTTTAATGGCCAAGTCGATCGGCTATCCCTTCTTCTTCCTGTCAGCCACGGCCCCATTGTTACAGAGTTGGTTTGCCCGCACCACCCATACAGATGCCGCAAATCCATATTTTCTGTACAGCGCCAGCAACATAGGCAGCCTTGGGGCATTAATTGCCTATCCCTTTATCGTGGAGCCACTCTTTGGTCTGCGTCTTCAAGCCTTGCTGTGGAGTGGTGGATTCATGGCGCTCGCGGCCTGCATTGCAGGTTGTGGCGTGATGATGTTGCGAAGCTCTGTGCCCGGCGCTTTAAACGGCACAGTGGAAGCGCCTTCTTCAGTCACGTGGAAGGATCGCTGCTGGTGGATATTCATGTCTTTTGTCCCATCGGCATTGCTGGTGGCTTGGACCAATCACATCACCACCGATATTGCTTCAGCCCCGTTTCTGTGGCTGCCGCCACTGGTTTTATTCCTGCTCACCTTTGTTCTGGTTTTCCGTGACACGCCATTGCTGTCAATGCGATTGGCACGATTTGTTCAACTCGCATCTTTCCCGGTTGCCTTTGGGGTTCAATTCGCAATGCCATTATGGTTGACTGTGCCGGTGATGATCATTGGTGCCCTGTCATTCTTTGCGACGTCTCTGATATGCCACCGTCAACTTTATGAGAGCCGTCCAGCTGCGAGTCAATTAACCGAATTCTACATGCTTATGTCTTTGGGTGGCGTGCTTGGCGGTTTGTTCGTGTCACTTGTGGCACCTTTGGTTTTCAACAGGGTTTTGGAATATCCATTGCTGCTGATCATTGGCGTTGCTGCTTCAAAAGAGCTCTTGTCTGATGAAAAGCTGCATGCGGTTTTGCGAAAGCCCGTGTTGCCGGTTTTGGTTTTTGTGGGCTTGCTCATCGTGATGGCTTTTGCGGGAACAGACGGTAGTACGCATCAGTTGCTGACTTTGAATTCTTTGAAATATGCGGTTTTCGGTGGCTTGGCTGTCGCCTTACTGCTTGCCAAACGCCGCGGCCTCGCTCTTCTTGCGATTATAATGATTTTGGTTGTTAAGTCGGCAGTTCAACTGCCGTCGCGTGTCGCGATGCGGAGCTATTTTGGCGTTCTGACGGTAACCGATGTGGTTCGCGATAAATCTTTCCGTATTCTGACCCACGGAACCACAATGCATGGCGCCCAACGTTTGGATGAACTCAGCCCTGACTTTAAAGGCACACCAACAGCACTTACTTACTATAGCCGTGGAGGCGGCATTGCGCGGGCACTGCTCACCACTCAGGAACGATTGGCAGCAGAAGGTAAGCTTGGTGTATACCGCTTGGTGGGCCTTGGTACCGGATCACTGGCTTGTTATTCGAAGCCCGGCGAAGACTGGGCTTATTATGAAATCGACCGAGACGTGATCCACGTCGCGCAAGATCCCAATCAATTTACCTTCCTTTCATCCTGCGGTTCCAACATGCCGATGATTGAAGGTGATGCGCGGATCACATTGCAAAATGAAGCCCCGTCAAAAGCCGACTATTTGCTCATTGATGCATTCTCCTCCGATGCCATTCCAG